>DATDNH010000188.1:0-32613 GCA_036518395.1 Candidatus Angelobacter sp.
GTTCTTGTAATTGGGACTGACACCATAGCCGACGGTGGCGCCTGACGCATTGGGATCGTAACCAGGAAGGCTCGGGGTAGTTGAGAACTGCTGGAACTGCTGTGGCGTCAACTTACCGAACGGCAGTATGCCTAAGGCGACGCCGGTTCCCCAGAGCTGGGCTACGCGTGGATCGGTTGGACTGAGTATGCCCAGCACCTCATTGATGTAACGGCCGCTTCCATCCAGCAGGGAGCCGTAGGACGGAATGAGCACGTCTACCGGTGCAACCATCACACCGGCCCCTCCGCGGATAACAGTTTTCTGATCGCCCCAGGGATCCCAGGCAAATCCCAATCGCGGAGAGGCATAGAAGCTATTGGCCAGCGGCGCAGGTTCGCTGTCCACATCAAAGCGAACACCCGCGTTCAAGGTGAAGCGCGGGGTGATCTTCCAGGCGTCCTGGATGAAACCGCCGAAATACTTTCCCCATCCAGTCCACGTGGGGTTATTGAACCCTCCCAGAACGTCCACAGGTATTCCAAAAGCGAAGGACTGCGGCGCACTGAGATTGGTGTTGGCAGGACCGGTAACCGGGAAGCCGTGACCCACATTGAAGAGCGCTAAATGACATTGCACCGGCGACAATTGGACGGCCGGGAAGGGAAAAGGGGGGCATGGCCCGACCGGTGATGATGGCGCAAGCGAGAAGAGCGGGATCAAACCATCTCTGAAATCAAACTGGTTGTTGAACCACAGGTCGTCCTCCACTGTGTAGTTAGCCAGGTGAATCTGCGCGCCGAACTTGATGCTATGCCGACCGTGGTTCCATGTGAGATTGTCATCAAACTGATAACGTTGCTGGTGCGCCTTGTAAGGCACAAGCGACGGGCTTCCGAAACTGGACGTGCCACCGAGGTTGCCAGTATTAAGGTTGCCCAGACTGAAATTCACGCCCTGGAACGGGTTGGGGAGATTGTTGGCCACATTCCTGGGCACCACCTGAACCAGAACCTGGTTGAGCACTGAGGGAGTGAACGTGTGGTTCCAGGTAGAGAGAATACTGAAGTCCCGGGTAAAGAGCCCGCTGCCATCGGGATTGCCTGCTTTGTTATCGTTATGCGAATACTCGAGGCGCAGATTGAGGGAATTGGTGGAGTTCGGATTGGCATCAAAGCGCAAAAGCGTGTTGTGGTCACGGGTTGGATTGATGAAGATTCCGTTCTCCGCCGTCAAAATCTTTTTGAGCGCTGGATTGTTCAATGGTGTCAGACCGGGCGTGATTCCATTGCCAAAACCGGCCAGGAATGGGTCGCCGGAGGTTTTGAGGGCATTCACGTACGCCGTTTGGGCAGCGCTGGGACCCACTACCGTGGGAGCGCTGAGAATATTGGCATTGGTGAAATCCGGATTGTTCAAATCGCGATACTCATAGCCCAGGAAGAAGGAGAGTTTATCCGCTTTAATCGGGCCGCCCACGGTAAAGCCGGTATAGACATTTTGACTGTATGCCGCCGGTAAACCCTCAATGCCGTTGAAGAAGTTCGTGGCTGAGGTGTTGTGGTTCTGGAAATAGCCGTAGGCGGTGCCGTGAAATTTGTTGCCGCCGCTCTTGGTGACGATATTGATGGCGCTGCCATCCGTGAACCCGAATTCCGCAGCAAAGGCATTGCGATTGACCTGGTATTCCTGGATGGTGTCATAAGGAATCGTGGTTACGCGGTACTGGCCTGTACCATACTCGTTTTCGCCGCCGTCGATGGTGGAAAGATTATTGCGACCATTGCTTCCGCCAATGGAAAAGCCGGTGGTAAAAAATCCGGTGAATCCCGGATTCTGGCTCCGTGGCGCGTCTGCATTGGCCACACCCGGCAGCGTGTACACCTGCTGGGTAATATTGTGGGTGATGTTAGGCAGCTCTTCCACCTGGAGCACGTTGATGGTATTGGCCTGCTGCGTCTGCTCGGTTTGGATCAGGGGAACATTCTCGGTGCTCACCTCGATGATCTCGCTGGCGGTACCGACCTTCAAGTGTGCATCGTAGGACTGAATCTCGCCTACCGTCACTTCGATTCCTTTGGCAACTTCCTTGGAGAAACCCTGAGCTGCGACGGTAATGACGTAGGAGCCCGGCGGAAGTGCTTGTATTCGATAGGCGCCGTCGCCGCCGGTTTTTGCCGTTTTCGTGACTCCTGTGCTCGGGTTGGTCACCGTG
This sequence comes from Candidatus Angelobacter sp., assembly GCA_036518395.1. Classification (GTDB taxonomy): domain Bacteria; phylum Acidobacteriota; class Terriglobia; order Terriglobales; family Acidobacteriaceae; genus Angelobacter. Next base: position 2,195 of record DATDNH010000188.1, read on the forward strand.
ACGGTCGCTCCGGGAACCACCGCTCCCTGCGGATCTGTTACTGTTCCCCGCAGCGTGCCCGTCGAATAATCAACCTGCGCGTACACCGGCAGGATTCCCAAAATTACAACCAGCCCCAACAAGAAGCAGAACCTGTTCAATCCTTTCATTGTGCCCCTCCTAACGATTAAAAAGTTTCAAAACCAACGGCGATAAATAAAATTGCTGTTCCGCGCAAGAGCCGAAATGTTCAGGACTTTCATTCGATCTTTCATCGTGTTCCCGTCCAAACCTTGATAGCGACAAAAATCTCGGGACCGAAAATAAACGAACAGGTGTTCAGACTTGCGAGACAGATGTTCGTTTTCAGTTGTGTATCAAAAAATCCAATCAAGCGTGCCCGGCCCGCATCCGGTTCCCTTTGTGCTATGGCAGGAAACAACTTTACCCGCAAACTGCTTGGCGCGAAACTATAGCCGATTTTCAGGCTCTATGCACAAGAAAATCTTCTAGAGCAAATCGGAAAGACCTATATCTGGTTTTTGGTATGCCCCATTCAAAATTACATAGCAGCCGGTGTCGCCTTTAGAATCAGGAACTAAGGTGCGTCCTTTCCTCAACTTTTCCAGACATTACCGACCACACTCGGAGAAGAGTTGCCTCTCGTAACAAAGTGGTTGCGAGCCAGCCCCAGCAGCGCTAAAATGACCGCCCGTTCAGTTCTATAAAAGCCTCATTCACTCTCACGTAAGGACGCAAAGAGAAAGTACTTCATGAGGTACCAAGCCCCTGGCATCCGCGGAAAAATCAGCCGCCGTGAGGCGCTTAGGTTAGGTGCGGGATTTGCGGCTGCCACCGTCTTCAACAAGATCGGCTTCGCTGACGCCCCGGCGCTCACGAAAGCAGTCAAGACCACCAATGGTCCCGTGCAAGGCCTGGTCGAAAACGGAGTACAAACCTTCAAGGGTTTGCGCTACGCTGCGCCGCCATTGGGCCCATTGCGTTTCATGCCGCCGCAGAAACCCAAGCCCTGGACAGAGCTAGCTGAGGCCACCAAACTTGGCGCCGCCTCCATGCAGTTGCGCACCGGCGGGTCGGCTGTTTCTTATCCCGGCCATGTCGGCCAGGCTCTGGGTCAGTTGTATACGCCGCCAGACGATATCGCCCGGCAAAACGAAGACTGCATGTTTCTCAACGTGTGGACGCCACAACTGGGCAGCTCCAGGAAGCGCCCGGTAATGTTCTGGATTCACGGCGGCGGATTCAACTACGGCTCCGGCAGTTGGCCGGCCTACGACGGACATAACCTTGCCAGCCGCCACGATGTAGTGGTCGTGACTGTCAATCACCGGCTCAACGCTTTCGGCTATCTCTATCTGGGCGACCTCGGCGGCGATGCCTACGCAACTTCCGGAAATGCCGGCCAGTTGGATCTGATTGCTGCGCTGGGATGGGTGCGCGACAATATCGCCGAATTCGGTGGCGACGCCGGAAACGTCACCGTCTTCGGACAATCCGGCGGAGGAGGAAAGATCAGCGCGTTGCTGGCAATGCCGGGCGCCAAGGGCCTCTTCCATCGCGCGATCATCGAAAGCGGACCGGGTATTCGCGGCACCCCCAAAGAAATTGCCACCGGCGTCGCCAAGGTCGTGCTGTCCGAATTGGGGATCAGTTCTGGCGACATCAAGGCGCTGCAGGCCGCGCCCGCGGATAATCTGGCGAAAGCCGCCGCAGCCATGCAAGCCAGGTTAGGTGGCGGTACCGGCATGGGAACACTCCGCTTTGCTCCGGTGGTGGATGGCATCGCGTTGCCCAATCATCCTTTCGATCCCGTGGCGCCCGCTATCTCAGCCAGTGTCCCAATCATGATCGGGTGCACGAAGGACGAACAAACGCTCTACAACGTGGGCCAGCCCTGGTGGGGTAAGTTGACCGACGCCGAGCTCGTGGAAAAGGCCAGGACAATTCCCGCGGTAGGCGACAAGGCTGAAGCCTTGATTGCGGCCTTCCGCAAGCTGCGGCCCGGTGATTCGCCCAGCTATCTCTATACTGATGTGGCCAGCTCGACTTTTGCCTTTGCCAACTCCATCCGGTTGGCCGAGCGCAAGGCTGCCCTGAAAGCTGCGCCGGCATACTTCTATGTCTTCCAGTGGGGCGCGCCTGTGGACGGCGGTATCCTGCGAGCACCGCATACCATGGAGATTCCCTTTGCTTTTGACAATGTGGACAAGGGGCCATTATTGCTCGGCAACGACCCGCAGATGCAGGCGCTGGCCAAAGTGGTAAGCGGAACCTGGGTAGAATTTGCGCGCACGGGAAATCCCAATCATTCGGGCCTTCCTCATTGGCCCGCGTATGATGCCCAGAAACGCGCCACCATGACCTTCAACACGCCCTGCAAGGTTGTCAACGACCTGGAGGTCGAGGTAAGAAAGATTCTGGAAGCGTAGGGGGCTGTGAGATAAATAAAAAGAGGAAACTTTATGACACGACGTCTTGCTATCGTTTCGCTTTTAGTATCCGCCTTTGTCTGTACGAGCGTTGGCTACAGTCAAACTGCAAGTTCGCCGCAAACTGACACTCCGGCTAAACCCGCCGTTGCCAAAAACGACTACAGCAATGGGGACAACTGGCTCTGTCGCCCTGGCCGCCAGGATGCCTGCGCCATCGATCTGACCACTACGGTCATCTCGGCCAGCGGCAAGCTGAAGCGCGAGAGCTGGGCTGCCAATGCCAATGCGCCTATTGATTGCTTCTACGTCTATCCCACAGTTTCGACTGATCCCACCGGTAACAGCGATATGATTCCCAAGCCCGAAGAAAAAGCGGTTATACGGGCACAGTTCGCTCGCTTTGCTTCCAAGTGCCTCCCCTACGCGCCCATGTATCGGCAGATCACGCTGACCGCGCTGCGCGCCGCGATTTCTGGCAAGCCAATGCCCATGGATCGTGCGCTGGCCTACAACGACGTGCTCGATGCGTGGAATTACTACCTGGAACATGACAACAAAGGCCGCGGTGTGGTGCTGATCGGACACTCGCAAGGCTCCGCCGTACTCACACAGCTCATTAAGTCGGAGATCGATGGGAAACCGGTGCAGTCGAGAATCATTTCCGCATTGCTGCTTGGAACCAGCCTGCCAGTGCCTAAAGGGAAAGATGTGGGTGGCGCGTTTCAGCACATGCCACTGTGCCACTCTGCGAACCAGACGGGATGCGTAATTACTTACGCTTCATTCCGGACCACCAGCCCGCCTCCCACCAATAGTCGCTTCGGCAGAGTGAGCGGTGAGAATATGGTTTCTGCCTGCACGAACCCTGCGGCGCTCGGAGGCGGCAGCGGCGAGTTGCACGCTTACATGGGAACACACGGCAGCGAGATCGTCTCCACATCAGAGGCCAAACCCGGTCCCTGGGTCAAACCTGAGCAGCCCATCAATACGCCGTTTGTGAGTGTGCCAGGCATGCTGACAGCAGAATGCGTTGAAAATGACAAAGGCTCTTATCTTGCTGTAAGCGTCCACGGCGATCCCGCTGGCCCTCGCGCCAGCGACATTGTTGGAGATGTTGTAGTGAACGGGCAGGTTCTGCCGGATTGGGGTCTGCATCTGATTGATGTAAATCTGACGATGGGCAATTTGCTTGACATTGTAGAACGAGAATCCAAAGCCTATAGATCAATGGCCGCGAAGAAGTGAGCGCATTGGATAATTGGGTAATTACCAAATTCTTTGCGCAGCCCTTCAATTTTTACCGTAACCAAAACTGACAAGGGCCAATGCTTGCGACCTTTCTTAGTCTTCCTCACAATATTTTCATCCCTGAATCGTCTACAAATGCGCCAGCGCTGCGAACAGATGACTCCCGAAGAACGGGAGGTTCGCAAAGGCTGGATGAGTTGCTGCCTTCGCCCGAAGGAACTGGCGGCGCAGGCGTTTCACCGTTCCGGTCCGGTCGATAAGCCGTCGCCTGGACTAGTAAGAAAAATGATTTTGATTCATCTGATTTTTATTTGAATCAAAATCAACGTCAGCAGCGTCCATCAGTCGAAGGATTTGTTTTTGGTTTTAGCCAGAAGCTGGCCGCCCGGCGCGGCGAGGAGCTTTTTCAGGGGTTGTCATGATGTCTCGTTGGTTGGTTTTTCTGTTGCTTCTGATTTCCCTGGCCGGCGCAGCCCAGGAGATTCCGCTTGAAGGGTGCCGGCAGTTGCCAATTGTGAAAGCCAAAGTGGGCAAAAGGCAGTTTCAATTCCTGCTGGACACCGGCGCGGCAGCCACACTGCTCAATGACAAATCATTTTCCTCGCTGGAATCGACGGAGATCATGATGGATTCCTGGAACGGGCAAACCGCCGCCCGCGCCCGCGAGGTCGTTCTACAAGATTTCAGCATCGGCGACCAATCGCTCTCCAACTTGAAACTTCTCGCAGTAGACCTTACTCCGCTGGAGCGTTCCTGCCAGAGGCGCATTGACGGAGTGTTGGGCGCGGACCTGATCGTGAAATTCGGCCTGACGATCGACCTCAAAAATCGCGTGGCCACTCTGGATGCCAACTCCAGAACTACCGAGGCGCGGCTCGACCAGCTCAATCAACATCAAAAGGCCTGCGAGGACGCCTTCAATCGCTCCGACGAAAAAACCTTTGAGCAATGCCTGGATCCGGACATCGTTCTGCTTACATCAAAGGGGGATTTCCACGGACGTAAGGCGGTCATGAAGCACTTCCGCGAAAGCTACTTTGGAAAGAATCCACCGGTGCTGATTTCAATCACCCCGCGCGGACGCCATGTGATGGGCACCGTGATCTGGATCGAATATGACATGTCCGTCACTGTGGGGCCGCAAGTCATGCAGGCCCACGGCACCGCTCTCTACCAGAAGGCGGGACAACGCTGGGTCATGTCCAATATGAGCTATGCCCCGAAGGAGAGCGTTCCACTGGTCGGTACCGATCGACGCTGACGCATCGCAGTTGCCATCAGACAATACCCTTCAGCTCTTCTCGAATGATTCCAGGAACTCTGCCGCACTTGTTTGAATATCTCAGACTGGTCGAGGTTGGCCGCATGGCCGGCATGCCGAATCACAATTTTTCTGGCATTGGGAGTTTTTACCGTCATGGATTCTGCGCCAGGTAGAAATGGCGTATCATCTCCTCCGACGATAACCAGTGCAGGGACTTGAATATCTGGAAGAGATTTCATGATCCGGGCATCACCCGCACAAATACCACCAGATGCCTATTAGTGAACAAAATTCCTTCCTGAAACTCCCAATGGGCAGGTGGTTCTAAGGACAAGGTCAAGGGAACCTACTTTTTCAAACAAATATATCCTTGCCGCCGTCTAACCAGTTCGGTATAACGGAGCACCGGTTGTTCATTTAAAGAACCCTGAGGATTCCGCTCGTCCGAACCATCATTGCCGGGAGTATTTGAATGCTTCGTTTTGTTACACGCCCTTTGCTGCCGCTGATTGTGCTGGCTGCAGTTTCTCTTGCGCAAACACACCTGCGTTCGATACATGGCACAGTTCGGGATTCAGCCGGCGCGGTGGTGGTTGGCGCTCGTGTGACGGTTGCAGTCGCGAATTACAAGGGATCGACGGAAACCAACGGGGCCGGCGAGTTTAGCTTTGACGGAATGCCCGAAGGCCGGATCATCCTCGCGGTTGAATCACCTGGATTTGGACGCTTTGAGAAAGCGCTTTCTGACGGCGAAACCCAGGTAGACATAACCTTGAACGCTGCCGCAGTTTCGGAAAATATCAACGTAACCGCAAACCGCTACGAAACTGAGTTGCGAGACACGGCCGAAAGCCTCAGCACGCTTTCGCGCCAGGAGTTGGACGTCACGGCAGCAGGGGTAATCGACGACAACTTGCGGCAAGTGCCAGGTTTCACCCTGTTTCGACGGTCAGGCAGTCGGACAGCCAATCCAACCTCACAGGGTGTTTCACTTCGAGGCATCGGAGCCAGCGGAGCAAGCCGGGCGCTCGTTCTTTACAACGGCATTCCTCTGAACGACCCATTCGGAGGCTGGGTTTATTGGGGCAGAATTCCCTATGAGGACGTAAGCGCCATCGAAATCCTGCGTGGTGGCGCTTCCAGCCTTTACGGCAGCGGAGCATTGGGCGGCGTGGTCAACATCTTTCCGGTGAATGCCGAACGCAATTTGTTTTCCGCGGAAGGATGGATGGGAACACAAACCAGTCCGGACTTTTCCGCGGTAGAGTCGTGGAAAGCGGGCCATTGGACGCTGAGAACCAGTGGCGAAACTTTTCGCACGGCGGGTTACATCCCCGTAGCTCGCAGCCAGCGTGGCAGCGTGGATGCTCCCGTCGCTTCATACCATCAGGACCTGCAAGCTACCGTGCAGAGAAAACTCAGCGCTGGCGATGTTTTTGCCACCGCTTCCTTCTACAACGAAGCACGCAACAATGGAACACAAGTGCAGACCAACGACACGCAGCTCTGGGAAATTGCCGGCGGCACGAACATCCTCACTGCCATCGGCAGCCTTCAGGCGCGCGGATTTGGTGATGGTCAAAGCTTTAATCAGACTTTTTCCAGCATCGCGCTCAACCGCAACAGCGAATCGCTGGTCAACGCTCAGCATGTTCCTGCGCAACGAGTGGGCGGAAGTTTGCTTTGGGCCCGGAAGCTCGGAGAACGCAATTCTCTGGTCGGCGGGGCTGATTCCGCCCAGGTGCAGGGATTCAGCAATGAAGAAACCTTTGCCGCCTTTCGCGCCACGTCGCACGTGAGCGCCGGCGGAACGCAGCTCGCCTCCGGAGCTTTCCTTCAGGACGTGGTGCGCCTGCATTCCCGTCTCCTGCTGACACTGGGCGGACGTTATGACAATTGGGACAACTACGATGCCCAATCGCGAACCGTTCCACTCGTGTCGTCTGTGCGGCCGAATTTCACCGCTTTCGCCGATGAAAGCCGGCACGCATTTAGTCCGCGCGCGGCGCTGTTGTTCAATTTGAGCTCACGAGTTACCTTCACTGCTTCAGCTTACAAATCCTTTCGCGCGCCGACATTGAACGAGCTTTATCGCAGTTTTCGTTTGGGCAATACGGTCACGCTGGCCAACTCGAATCTCACGGCGGAGCGGCTCAAGGGCATAGAAGGCGGAGTGAATCTCTTTATCGGCCGCGCCCGCATGCACACAGCTTTTTTCTGGATGCAGGTTTCTGATCCCATCGCTAATGTCACCCTGAGTGTCACACCCACTCTCATCACCAATCAGCGGCAAAATCTGGGCGGTACCCGTTCACGTGGTCTTGAAGCAGATGCCGAGTGGCAGTTCAGAAGGGTTGACATCAGAGCTGGATATCAGTTTGTCGATGCCATAGTTATAAGTTTTCCCAGCAATCGCAAGCTGGAAGGTCTGCAAATCCCACAGGTTGCTCCTAATCAATTTACGGCACAGGCCACTTATCGCTTGCCCGCGAATTGGACCATCGCACTCCAGGCCAGGGCATCGAGCAGCCAATTCGAAGATGACTTGAACCAGTCGCCACTGGATTCTTATTTTCAGCTTGATGCCTACGCCTCCAAGCGGCTGCGCAATGGCGTAGAGGCGTTTGTCGCGGTCGAAAACTTATCGAACTCCAGAATTGTCATCGGCCGTACCCCGGTCGAGACGCTGGGACCACCAATCATAGGCAAAATCGGATTAAAGCTGCACTTCGAGTAACCGGTTCGTATCATTCTCCTGTAACCTATTCTAAATCAATCATTTAGCCACGACACTCCATCCAACTAAATAATTAGTTACTATTTTGTTAAATTCGCGTCTAATAAATTTAGGAGATCAATGCCTCCCCGAGCATCTACAACCCTCACGGAAGCTGAGCTACGGCTGATGAATGTGCTGTGGCAGCGAGGGCCGGCAACTGTTCACCAGTTGCTGCAGGCCCTGCCCGGGAGTCCATCCCTGGCCTACAACTCCGTCCTGACCACCATCAGGATCCTCGAAAAAAAGGGCTACGTAAAACACATAAAGGATGGTCGCGCCCACATTTATATGGCGCTGGTGGGTCAGAAGGAGGCGACTCGTTTTGAGGTGCGGAATCTGTTGAGCCGGTTCTTCAAAAACTCGCATGAATTGCTGGTGTTGAACATTCTGGAAGACAAGGAAATAGACGCCGGGGAACTCAGGCGTCTGGGTGAACTGCTGGACCGCAACAGGCAGGAAACTGAGGAGAGCTGAAGTGGAATTGTTGCATGGTACAGCCCGTACTCTGGTTGAGTGGATGTTCTATTCACTCATTGAAGGTGCAGCGCTCGCCCTGTTTGTAGCACTTTTACTCCGGCTCATTCCTCGCCAAAATGCCGGTACCCGCTTCGCGCTCTGGTTTTCCGTATTGCTGGCCATGATCGTGTTGCCGTTTGCCGGTGGATCTGCAAGGACCGCGATGGCAATGAGTTCCCAAAAAGGAATCGCCGGTGGGAGCTTAATTACCATCCCGGTTTCCTGGGTCATCATCATTTTTGCCGTGTGGGCACTCTTTGCCGGTTTGGCGCTGGCCCGCCTGGTCGCGGGTCTATGGCACATTGGCAGATTGCGCAGAGCTTCATCCCCGATTGATCCGGCCATGCTTGGGCCTGATATTCAGAAATTAATGGCCGGTTTTCCACGCCCGGTATCTCTCCGTCTTTCCGGCGCGGTTCAGGTGCCTACCGCGATCGGTTTTCGCCAACCTGCCATTGTTCTCCCACACTGGTTTGTGGAGGAGATCTCTGTAGGCGAACTCAAACAGGTTCTTCTGCACGAGCTCACCCACCTGCGCCGTCATGACGACTGGACCAACCTGATACAGAAGGTTGTGAAAGCGATGTTGTTCTTCAATCCGCCGGTATTGTGGATTGAGCATCGCCTCTCTCTCGAGCGCGAGATGGCCTGCGACGAGGCCGTGCTTGCGCAGGCTGTCGGTCCCCAGGAGTATGCCAGTTGCCTGCGGCATGTAGCAGAAAAGAGTTTTCTCAGGAGACAGTTGGCCCTGGCGCAGAGCATGGTCAATCGCATGCGCCAGCTTTCGCTGCGCGTGACCCGGATTCTCGACGCAGATCGCCCCCGCAGCACCCGCTTGTGGAAGCCGGCTGTTCCTCTGGTCATTGTAGCGGCGTCTCTTTGCGGTGTTTCCGCATGGAATGCGCCAGCCATTGTAGGTTTCAAAAGTGATGGTCCAACTCTTGCATCGGCGCCTACGTCCTCGTCCTTTAGCAACTACGATGTCCATCCCGCTCAGGTCAGGGAAGCGAAACTGATTTTGGGCCGGAATAACCTGCATTCGATCGGAATCTCCAGAGCTCACATCTCAGCTGGAAGACCGGTTGGATCCTTGGCGAAAGCAAGGCTTTCGCAGCGCTTAACTGCAGACGAGCCGCGCAGGATTCTTAGTAATGCCACTTTGGGTCGAACAATGCCCAATCAGCCAGTCCGCTCGGCCACGACGCCACAACGCGCTGATTACGTGGTTTCAGAACAATTTTTCGTAACCATGACAGGCTCGCAGCAAAACTGGCAGGTACAGGTATGGCAAGTGCGCGTTCTGCTGCCGGTCAATAACAATCCCAGCAAGACCATTACCCGAAAGAATATTTAAAACAGTCTAACCAGCGGCTCTTGCTGCTGGCGCAATTTTAAAAACTAATTAATTAGTTACATATGGAGGAACAAGAAATGAAAGTATCGAATTGGAAGTCGGCTCTCAGTCGCCGCGTGCTCGCCCCGGTGCTGGCGTTGGGCATGGTTGCGGCGTTTGGTGCTTATGAGATCTACACACCGCCTGCGGCCACGGCGGCGGCTCCTGCTCCCGCAGCGGCGCCACTGCCGGAAGAGAGTGTTAGTTCGCTGTTGTCCCTGGACAAAGCAATGGAAACTTTGGCCGCTCATGTCACCCCCGCAGTGGTAAACGTGACCGTGGCTGCGCGGGCCAAAGCAACCGCCGGCATGCAGGATGACATGCCTGAATTTTTCAAACGGTTCTTCGGCGATCAGCAAATGCCGATGCAGCGCGGGCCGCGAGTTGAACACGGCCTCGGCAGCGGAGTCATCATCTCGCCCGACGGCTATATCGTCACCAACAACCACGTGGTGAAGGATGCCACGGACATTCGCGTCAGGTTGAATGATCGTCGAGTACTGTCGGCCAAACTGGTCGGCGCCGATCCGCTCACTGATCTCGCCGTCATCAAAGTGAATGCCGGCAACCTGCCCAGTGTGCCCTGGGGTGATTCCACCGCTCTGCATCCGGGTCAGACCGTGCTCGCATTCGGCAACCCCTACGGCTTCCAGTTCACCGTTACGCGCGGAATTGTTAGCGGCCTGAACCGCCCAAATCCTTATTCGGACGATGCCCGCAAGCCCGGCCAGTTCATCCAGACCGACGCAGCCATTAATCCCGGAAACTCCGGTGGCCCGCTGGTTGATGTGCGCGGCGAAGTCGTCGGCATCAATACCTTCCTTATTTCCGAATCGGGAAGCTTTTCCGGAATGGGATTTGCCATTCCTTCACAGATCGCCAAAGGGACGGTTGAAACCCTGATTAAAGACGGTAAGGTAAGACATGCATACATGGGTGTGGGCATCACCGATGTGACGCCCGAGAACTCCAAGTTCTTCCATCTTAATCAGGCCACCGGGGCAGTCATAACGCAGGTTGACCCTGGTGCGCCCGGCGCAAAGGCAGGACTCAGGGTCGGTGACGTGATCGCTGAGGTCAACGGCCAAAAAGTCAACGATGCCGGACAGCTTCAGGTCCTGGTTGGGCAAAATGCTCCTGGAACGAAGATCAATCTTCAAATCATTCGCGACGGCAAACAGATGAGCGTTCCCGTCACCGTGGAAGAGATGGGCGCCAGGACGGCAAATGCCGGCTCAGCTTCGAGCGAGGAGCATGGCAAAGCCCGCTGGGGCGTTGCCCTTCAGAACATCACGCCCGATGTGCGCGAGCAGTTGCAACTGCCCAGCGAAGTTCGCGGCGTGGTGGTGACCGAAGTTGAACCTGGCAGTCCGGCAGATAATGCCGGCCTCTCCCGCGGAACTGTGATTGAGGAAGTGGATCGCCGTCCCGTGCAGAACGTGGCCGATGCAAAGCGTGAGCTGAGCAATGTGCCCAAAGACCAGGATGTGATGTTGTTGATCTGGAACAATGGCGGCAGCACATTTGCCGTACTGCATTCCGGTGACGCTAGCTCATCCCAAGGCGGCAGTTTCTAAGCCTGCCAATCTGATCTTGCCTGTACTCAGCGCTGGAGGTGAGCGCTGAGTACAGCGAGTAGCCATCCCGCTCTACAGCCGCAGAGCGGGATGCGTTATTGTTTTGGCCCTTATCAGTGAATCAGTTTGATGTTGTCAACCTGTGGTAATTTGCGACCTTCGCGTCCTTTGAGGTTAACCGCTGGCTTCAGCAAATGCGCTACGCAGCCGAGTGCCTGCGAAAAGCCTTGGGTGACTGGCCGAAGCGACGATTAAACGCGCGCACAAAACTCGAGTGGTGCCCGTAACCGACGATATATGCGACTTCCTTGATCTCCATGTCGGTTGTGGTGAGCAGCTTGGCGGCCATGGCGAGCCTCCGCTCGCACAGCAAATCGCTGATGTGCACACCAGTTTCATTCTTGAACAAGCGCTGAAGATGGGCGGGACTCAGATGGACCTGCTCTGCTAGCTCGCGTACGGTGTGCGGCAAATGAGATTCGATGCTCTGCAATACTTTCTGGAGACGTCGTTCCCGGACGAGCGGGAGAGATGAAATTCCGTTGCTGCCCGTCGCGCTATGGTGGTTGGCCGCGGCTGCGCCATTAGAAGCCGTTCCGCCGGATCGGACGTACTGACTCATCTGAGGCTCCTTTTTTAAAAACTACTTCTCCCTTTGCCTGGGCCGCAAAGGAAAAGTGATCAAAGAACCAGCTTACTCAGACAAAATGGTAATGTTGGCCACTGAAAAAGGAGGGCCAAGAAACACAAAACCTGCAATCGAACAAGCAAAAACCCGCTACAGCTTTAATTAATCTGATGAAGTGGGCACTTCACTACCTTTCCGGGTCGGTAGGGAATCAGTTTTACTACACTCGGCAAACAGGGGTCAAGGGGAAAAATTAGAGAAAATTAATCTTTCTGCCCTCCTGACCGTGCGTCTCAAATCATTGGGAATCACCGGTATCAGCGGCAGAGTTTGTGGTTTTTCTGTTGGTTTTGATTTTGCTGTCGCTAACGGCCAAAGGCTAACGGCCAAGGGCTTAGTTTTCATCAATGCTTATGCGGGTTGTAGCGACTTAAGAACCCCTGGCGCAGTTTCTGAATTGTCATTTCCCAATCTATGTCTTAAACTCTTAAGTTCTCAAACAAAAGGAGTGTCGTCAGGCTGCCGGAGTGGTTAGGCCGATAGTGGATTCCGGCGGGCGGAAGGACTTATTTGAGTTCTCATTTTTTTAAAATCTTTTTCTCACTGCTGCTGGTACTGCTCTATGTCTGTCAAGCCTCCGCACAGACAGAGGAAAACAAACCGCAGCAAACAACTCAGACCACGCCAACTCAGAGCTCCGATCCTGATAGTCGCGCCGAACCGGTAGACCAGCCCAAGTACATCATCAAGCATCTGGCCCAGGACCAGGTCGCGATCTGGACTGGCCCTTTCAAAATGAAAGCCCGAGACCTCAAGTGGGTAGTGCCGTTTGCTGGCATAACAACCGGTCTGATCATGACCGACCGCACCGCCTCCCATGAGGCTGGCCGCCTCACCAGTTTTGATAGCGCGAAGTTTTCAGATGTAGGGTTGGCTGTAATGGGTGGGTCCACGGTTGGGATGTATCTGGTGGGCCTGGGCAACGGGAGCCGCCAGATGCGCGAAACCGGAGTCCTTGGCGCCGAAGCCATGACGGATGCGCTGCTCGTGAATACAGTGCTCAAGTACGCTTTCCGGCGCGAGCGTCCCTTCCAGGGCAATGGCGAGGGCAAATTTTTCCAGGGAGGCAGCCTGACCTCCTTTCCTTCCGCACATGCGGCCATCTCGTTCGCCTTCGCATCAGTCTTGACCCATGAATATAACGGCTGGCTGACGCAAACATTGGCCTACAGCGGCGCCGCTGCGATCAGTCTGGCCAGGGTCACCGGCAAACAGCACTTCCCATCAGACGTATTTGTCGGCGGCACGATCGGTTACCTCATCGGCAGGCATGTCTATAGCGCTCATCACGATCCCGACCTCGACCTGGTGAATTATGGTGAGTTCGTGAGAGAGTCGCCAAAGGTGTCGCTCACCTATGCAGGCTCCACGTACATTGAACTTGATAGCTGGATCTACCCGGCCGTAGAGCGGCTGGCGGCCCTTGGCGTCATTCGCCAGGCATTCCTCGGAATACGCCCATGGACACGCACGGCGGTGGCAGTTATGCTCGCCAATGCACAAACCACGCTGCAAGATAGTTCCGCGGAAAGCGCTGAAGTCGAAGCCCTCTATTCAGCCCTGAAGACCGAATTTTCTGCGGAATTGGGACTGGTGGAAGAACGCAGCTTCAACCAGAGCATTCGACTGGAATCGGTGTATACCGGACTTTACCCGATTTTCGGAACCCCTCTGAATGATAGCTATCACTTCGGGCAGACGATCATTAACAATTATGGCCGGCCGTATTGGGAGGGATTCAATGCGGTTTCCGGGTTTACCAGCAGGGCAGAGGCAGGTCACTTCTTCTTTTACGTTCGCGGTGAATATCAGCACGCTCCCGGTGCGCCTGACTATCCCGCCGGCGTTCGCACCGTGATTCTAAACGCCGATAGTAATTGCCAGCCAAATCCACCGAATCCACCCGCGCCCTGTCCCCAGCCGACGAGCCCGGCTCCGGCGGCGGACCAATTCAGGCTCCTGGACACCTATGTCGGAGTGACAGCACTCGGCAACCAGATTTCAGTCGGAAAACAAAGCTTGTGGTGGGGAGTCGGACAGAGTGGCGCGATGATCATGAGCAACAATGCCGAGCCGCTTTATATGGTGCGCATCAACCGGGAGTTCCCGCTGTATATTCCCCTGCTCTCCAAGCTGTTGGGACCGATGCGATACGACAACTTTTTTGGCAAGCTCTCCGGTCACAATTTTCCTCCCAACCCATATTTCTATGGTGACAAGATAAGTTTCCAGCCGACACAAAACCTGGAACTCGGCTTTTCGCGAACTGCCGTCTTTGCGGGAGAAGGCAAGACTCCGCTGACGTTTGGCACATTCAGACACAGCTTCTTTAGCGCAACCGATGTGGGTCCTGGAATCAAAGGCACGCCTCGCGATCCCGGCGCCCGCCACGGCGCTTTTGATTTCTCCTATCGTCTTCCTTTCCTGCGCAAATGGGTCACGTTGTACAGTGACTCCGTGGTCCACGACGAGCCGTCACCCCTGGCTGCACCACGCCGAGCGGCTATTGTCCCCGGCATTTACATTTCTCACTTCCCGCATCTCAACAATCTCGACCTGAGGGTGGAGTCGGGATATACCGATATTCCTACCGTTGGAATTCCAGGCCAGCAGGGAGGCCGCTTCCTTTATTGGGAGTCGATCTATCACGACGCTTATACCCAAAAAGGCAATTTGATGGGAAGCTGGATTGGGCGAGACGGCAAAGGTACCCAGGCGTGGAGCAATTACTGGCTGGGTCCCTCCAGCACCATTCAAGTCGCCTACCGCAACGCAAAGATTTCCAACCAGTTCATTCCCGGAGGGGCGACGCAAAACGATTTTTCAGCCGGTGCGCGCCTGCGCGTTCGCAAAAATCTGGAGTTACTCACCAATATCCAGTACGAACGGTGGAATGAGCCTGTGCTGGCCCCGAATCAGAAGTCTGATTTCCTTACATCAATTCAGCTCACGCTCTGGCCGAAGGATTTCATCAAAACAAAGCCGCAATAAAGGCGCAACGTTAATCGTAGTATAGGCCGGACGGGTTAATACACTTTTGCCGGGTGTGTTAACATTCTTTGACACGGCACTCCAAAGTGCTATAGTCCAGCCGACCTCGGCGCCATGCTTACCATCTCAAAAGAAGATTATCTGAAAGCCATTGCCTTGGCTGAAGCCGAGGGCGAGGAGGTCATTTCCGCCAGCCTGGCCCGCTGGCTTTCGGTGACCCAACCTGCCGCGACTGCCGCGCTGAAGCGCCTGAGTAAAGACGGGATGGCGCGCGTGGAAACAGACGGCAGGGTCCGCCTGACGACCAAGGGAAGGCGTATCGCGCAGCGCACGATTTTCCGGCATCACCTGATCGAGCGAATGTTGAGCGAGATTTTCGGTATGCCCTGGTATGAGATCTACGAGGAAGCCGAGCGGCTTGAGCATGCGGTTTCTCCCGCCTTCGAAAGAAAGTTAGTACAGAAATTGGGCAGCAATGACGCCTGTCCGCACGGGAACCGCCTCGGACTTGAGAATCCGCGGGAACGGCGCAAAAAAGGCATGTTCCCACTCAATGAGGTAGAGGAAAAAAAGACCTGCATCATTACCAGCGTGCATGAACGAGACAAGAGGCTGCTGGAATTCTTTGATCAGGAAGGAATTCGGCCCGGAGTGCAGGTTACCGTGGGCGCTAAGCATTATGACGGTACCACTACCCTGCTGCTGCGGGATCGCTCCCTGCGCCTCGGCCTTCCCGCCGCCCAGAAGGTCTGGGTGAAACCAGCCTAGATTCTTATTGCTTCGCTCTTCTAACCTGGACAGCAATTTTACCCCTGAGTCTGTGAGACTTTTCGCGCAATTTGCCTGCGCCTTTCGGTAATCATCGAATTTTGAATCGACCGGACCCCAGCCCGATAGTACTCATTAACTATAATTTAATTATTGACAATGCTATGGTTAATTCCTGTACCATACTTTAGTATCGGTGAGATATTTGCCATGGCTAAAGAGAGGGTTTCGACCGCCAAGATAGTGAAAATGCGAAAGGGTCAGTTAAATGGCTTTCGCAGGAACGGGGCGCAGTGGTCGGATCAGCGGCTGCAGCAGTGGGCTACGCGCAAAGAAGGCGAGCCAGCTTACATGCACCGGCTGAAAAGGATGCTGCTTACAATGATCAGCGAGGGGAAGGTTAAGCCCGACGGTACTGACAAAGAGGGCAACCCCACTTTCTCGTTCAAGCAGCATTAAACAGTATGGGCATGTTGACTGGCTCCGGGGGGCTTCTGATCACGCACGAGGACATTGACCGTGCGCATGATCGCCAGCGCGTGCTCGCAGCCCGCGGTAAACGCGGGTTTTCAGCTTCCGCCCGGCTGCTGTGGCTGCTGATCGGCCCTGGAGTACTGGTGATGCTGGGAGAAAATGATGGCCCCAGCATGCTCTCGTACGCCGCCACCGGCGCGACTTTCGGCATCAGTTTCTTTCTTCCCTTTATCGTCCTCACATTTGTAATGGCGATTGTCGTGCAGGAAATGACAGTGCGACTGGGCGCTGCGACACATCGCGGACACGCAGAGCTGATTTTCGAGCGTTTCGGTCCGTTCTGGGGATGGTTTTCCGTAATTGACCTGGGAATTGGAAACTTCCTCACGCTGATAACTGAGTTCATCGCCATACGGGCCGGGCTGGGATATTTTGGTGTGCCGCCCTGGGTTGCAGTATTCACTGCGCTTGCTGTCCTGTATCTGGCCCTGCTGACGCATCGCTATTGGACATGGGAAAGAGTGACCCTTGCTGCGGCTGCTTTCAATCTCATTTTCATTCCCGTTGCCATCCTTGCTCGTCCTCATTGGGGCACAGTAGGCCACGCGCTCGCGACGTGGTCGCCGCTTCCTGGCGGCTTGAGCAAAGATAGTTTTCTGATCCTGCTTTCCAATATCGGAGCCACTGTCACTCCGTGGATGCTTTTTTTTCAGCAGAGCGCAACCGTAGACAAAGGTTTGACCAAGCACGATATTCGATTTGGCCGGTTGGATACGGTGTTGGGCGCTGCGCTGGCCAGCGTGGCGGCGGTTGCAACCGTCATTGCTGCCAGCCCGCTCTTCGGCCATCACATGAACGCACAGAACTTCCAGGCCGCAGAATTTGCGCAAGCCCTGGAGCCTCTGATTGGAAGAGTAGGGGCGTCGTTGTTTGCGCTGGGAATTGTGGAAGCGGGTATTGTTGCGGCCATCACGATTTCTACCTCGTCCGCTTATGCGTTTGGCGAAGTGACCCGCAAGCCCCACTCTTTGAATTTGCCACTCACACAAGGGCGGTCCTTCTACGCGGTGTTGTTGCTCTGTGCGGCTGGAGCCGCGGCGATCGTTCTGATTCCCGGGCTGCCTTTGGTTCATGTGGTGCTTGTCGTCAATGTGGTTGCCGTTTTGGCCATGCCGCCTGCTCTGATCTTTCTCTTCATGCTGGCCAACGACAAAGAAATCATGGGTGAACTGGTAAGTCCGCGCTGGGCGAATATGCTGACCGGAGCAATCGTGATCCTGCTCATTACGGCGGGCCTGCTTTTTGGCATCAGTGTTTTGGCCCCAAACACATTTGCATTTGTATTGCGATTTCTAGGGAGATGAACTTATGTCAACGACGGAAATACCAGGCGGTACACCAGGATTTGAATCTCAGGAACTGCTTGCGGTCCTTGAGCCCGGCCAACTGACAGGTGCGAAGCGCGCGCAACTTCCCCGCCGGTACTTGAAAGGTCCAGAATTGGTGGTGTTATGGTCGCTTCGGCTTTATCTCTTCTTTATGATTGTAGTGGTGATTTACCAGCTATTCGCAGGCGTTGATTAAGGAAGCGTCCTCAGCCAGCAAGACTGCGAACTGTTTATTTGCGCTCGCACCCATATCAGACACCACCATCTCTCATCCAGAGGATTAATCTATCTCACCGCATAGAGTTAACTATAGATAATCCTGATTTATTCATCTTGACATCACCTTAAAAGATGCTAAGATTACGCCCGATTTCAGGTGCTCTGTTCAGGTACGCCGGTGACAGAGTTAATGAAATTAACTGGGCAACAGTCCCGGGCCGTCCTCTCCGGCAGCCGGAATCTGCATGAAGGGAAAGCGGCAACTTTCAGATCGTGCAGAAATGCTTGCAGCAAGCGCATTAATGTGGCTTCGCTGACAAGCAACTCATTTTCTAACCTCAAACCGCTTTTTGTGCCGAGCAAGGGAACGGCGCCTGTAACTCGCCAACCGTGCACCAGCACGCAAGTAACTGGAGGCACTACTGCGTGAAGCACGTGAATCTCTCATCAACTTCAACCAGCCAAAGGTTTAAGGATTAGGAGAAAAGAGAAGTAAACCTTCAAAGGAGGACCTTGATGAAAGCAGCTAAGCTCACTTCCATTGTTGTGTTTGTCGCAGCGCTGTTTCTAGTCGGAACGGCGTTTGCCCAAGTAAACGATCCCGGTGTTCGGAGCTCCACGGGAGTAAATGCGGGACAACCGCTGGCTTCGGTGTCGGGCAATCCAAATGATTTGGCTTTTTTTCAGGCCGGACTTGCACAATTTAACGAGCACCAAACAGTGACGGGAGACAACCCCGGATTAGGACCCCGTTTCAACCTCGACTCGTGCGGCGGATGTCACTCCCAACCGGCAGCGGGCGGCACCAGCCCCAGCGCCAATGTGTTTCCCAATGTTGGGCCCAATCCAGAAAGCCAGGTGATTGCCAACGGAACCGTCAGCGGCAGTACCAACACCATTCCGTCGTTTATCACCGCTACTGGCCCGGTGCGCGAAGCCCGTTTTCCGTTCTTCTTTAACGCCAACGGAACGGTAAATACCAATAATCCCAACGGTGGAGTGGAGGACCTCTACACCGTTAGCGGACGTTCCGATGCGGGCAGTTGCAGCTTGCAGCAGCCCAGCTTTGCCGCAGCACAGTCTGCCAACAACATCATCTTTCGAATTCCGACGCCGACGTTCGGCTCGGGCTTGATGTCAAATATTGATGACTCAACACTTTTGATCAATCAAGCAAATAACGCCAACAACGGTTTCGGCATTGCCGGGACCTTCAATCACAATGGCAACGACGGCACCATCAGCCGCTTCGGATGGAAGGCTCAGAACAAGTCGCTGACCATTTTCGCGGGCGAGGCCTACAACGTGGAAATGGGCATCAGCAACGAACTGTTCCAGCAGGATCGGCCGCTGCCGGGCGAAGACGGTAACGGCGGGTCAGGCGGGCTTGGTTTACCCGCTAACTGCTTGAATCTCGCTGGAATCGGCTACCCGGAGGACATCACACACTCTGGCGGAACCAGCGCGGCCACTGTTGCCAGCGACGTCACGCTGTTCAAGGTCTTCATGGAGGACCTGGCGCCACCCACACCTTCGACCACCGTTCCCGGCGGGTCAGCTTCCATCAGCCGCGGGCGCCAGCTCTTCAGCGCCGTCGGCTGTGCTGTCTGCCACACGCCATCGCTCACTACCCAGCGGTCGCAATTGACGGCCGGCTTGAGTAACGCAACTGCCAACCTGTTCTCTGATCTGGAAGTCCATCACATGGGCACGGGCCTGGCGGATAACGTGTCCCAGGGCGGAGCAGGCGGAGATCAGTTCCGTTCAGCGCCCTTGTGGGGCGTAGGACAGCGGATCTTCTTCCTGCACGATGGCCGCACCAGCAACATCATTACCGCCATCAATGCCCACGGCAGCAATGGCTCAGAAGCAAACGCCTCGCTCAACGCTGCCGCTGCTCTGAGCTTCGCTGACCAGCAGAACCTGGTGAACTTCCTGCGTTCGCTGTAAACATCGTTTGTGCGAGAACTTCGGCGGGACACAAGAGTGTCTCGCCGGTTCTTAGCAGAACAATACGCAATATTTGGCGACAAAATCAGCAAAACCGTGCTCGAAACGATCTTAGGATTTTTGCCTTTTTTTTGGAGCCAGTGGCTAGGGAGACTGGGCAGCTTTCTTAAATGGAGGAATGAAGTATGCAGTGCAAATATTGGGGTTTCCTGACCGTCATTTGCCTGTCGGCGTTCCTGGCCTCAGGCCAAATTATCCAAGGCACATCGGAGCACAGTGCCCCTGTCCAACCTGCTCCACAGAAGAATGGCGGTGATTTTTCTGACGTTACCAAACCCGATCCCAAAAATGTGGTGTCCAAGGATACGATCATCGTCAAAGGCGCGTGGTATAGCGCCAGCGATTCAACAACACCGGTGCCGGAAGACAGCAGAGTGAGCAATACCGGTTTTTCCGACTCGTATTTTGGCATCACCTATCCTCTTCCGTCCGATTGGTACCAAAAGTACACACCTCCGCCTCCGTCCGACACCGGAAACTACGTGCTGGCGCAGATGACACGGCCCGATTCCTACAAAGGAGAGGCTAAAGGTTCGATCCAGTTCTCTGCCCAGGATATGTTCTTTACGCTTACGCCGGTTGCCAATGCACGGCAGTTTGTTGCTTACACCAGAAACCACCTGCCCGAGTACTACGATGTGGAGCTGAAACCTACGCAGACCACCATTGGTGGCCGGTCCTTCACTTTTTTTGCCTACTGGTCTCCGGTGGCGCAATTGCACTGGTACGTGCTCGCCACCGAGATTCGTTGCCATACGGTGGAGATCATATTGATGAACCGCGATACCAAGACGCTGGAGGAACTGGTCCGGGATTTGAGCAGCAAACTGAAACTACCGGCTGAGGCCAGTTCAACTGGAGGCACTGGGGGTGGGTCTGTGCCTGTCTGCATCAAGGACTATGTCAGCAGCGACAATGTGCTGGAACGGATCGATCCGGTTTTCACGGTACGCAGATTTAACTCTGTTCCGGTGCGGATCATCATTGACAAAGCCGGAAGAGTAAAGCATATTCACATCCTCAGCGCATTTCCTGAACAGCAAAAAGCGATTTACGACGCTCTGACAAAATGGAAGTTCAGGCCGTACGAACGCGACGGTCAACGCGTTGAGGTGGAAACCGGTATCATGTTTGGAGCGAAGCCGCCTCGGGTGGCGACGACGGAGTCGCCTGCGACCGACTAAATCTTCATGTCAAGCTGGCGCTCCGTAGAATCTGGGCATCCGGAATGCCGGCGCGGCTGCATCACTCGACATTTGACCTCGAGGAATCCCTTATCCATGAAAAGGGTGATTTGCAAAATCTGTTTTTGTTTGTTTTTCTTTGGGGCCTTAACTTCAGCCAATCAGGGCCAGACCATTACGGGCATAGTACACAACGAGACAAAGGGAAAACCTTCAGTCGGCGATGACGTCGTGCTCATTCGCCTGGGCGAAGGCATGGAGCAGGAGGCCCGCACGAAAGCTGACGCTGATGGGGCATTTAAGTTGGACTTGACCTCGCCAAACGCGCCGCATTTTGTTCGCGTGATGCATCAGGGCGTGAACTATGACCAGACCGTAACCGCAGCGTCGCCGTTGCAAATTGTCGTCTATGACGTCGTCTCCAGAATTCCCGGCTTAAGCGGAAGCATGGGCATTGTTCAAATGGAGGCTGATGCCAAGGCTCTCAAGATCACTGAAATGTACGTGATAACCAATACGTCCAATCCGCCCGTCACTCAATCCAGGGCAGATAATTACCAGATCGCTGTGCCTCCTGAGGCGGCCTTTGATTCAGTGGAAGTAAGGAGCGGTAAGGGCATGTGGGTGAATGTCTCGCCCAGTCCCATCAAAGGACGAGAAAGAGCGTATGCCCTGAATTTCCCCATTCGTCCCGGAGAGACCCTCTTCCATTTCGTGTACCACGTGCCCTACACTGGGCGCGCGACACTGCGACTGCATTTGCCTTATCCCATCGCCAGGTTCGGAGTCATGCATCCGCGCTCTATCGCATTCAAAGCGTTGCAGCCGAACACGTTCACTTCTCCTGGCCCCGCAGGTGGTCTGGATGTGGAATCCGCGGTGCAGTCGCCGCTAGTCGGCGATGTCCCGGCATTCGAAATCTCAGGCGTGGGCACGGCGCCTCAGCATGGAACTGAAGCTGCCAGCACACCACAGCCTGCTCCGGCTACTACCAATCCTGCTGCCGGTCATTCCGTGAGCACTGCAGAGGTGGACGACAAATCCAAGAGGGAACTTTGGCTTTTGATCGGTGGGATCGTGCTGATGCTGGCAGTTTTTGCATTTGCCGTGTGGCGCATGCGCAGAAGAAGCACTCCCTTATCGGACGGCAATAGTCGCGGCCATCAGGATTCTGTGGAAGCTCTGAAAGAAGAACTGTTCCAATTGGAGAGCGACCGTGTGCACGGCTCCATCTCAGCCGACGACTACGCTACTACGAAAGACGCGCTGAATCGGAGCATCCAGCGCGCGCTCTCGCGCAAAAAATGACATTGTAGGCGGAGACTGTCTCCCGTTGCCAGCGACTTGTGTGGGCACTGAGCAAGAAAAGATAAAACAGGCATTTACAACGCACTGCTAATCTCTACTTCGGCAGCGACCTATCTTATACGAATCGGTGTCACTGTGGAACAGGTTCTTTGCCTTGAACGGTGTTAAATACTCCCTTGTCATTTGCTACCTTGCGTATATAATTGGCCAGCTTTCAATAGGTATTAACTATGGAAATTCACCAGCTCCGATATTTCTGTTCTGTCGCCGAGACCGGAAGCTTCACCCGTGCAGCGGAGCGCGAGCAGATAGCCCAACCGTCGTTGTCGCAGCAGATCATTAAGTTGGAAGAAGAGCTGGGAGTGCGCCTTTTTGACCGTCTGGGCCGCAGTGTGCGAATGACAGAACCGGGACAAATTTTTCTGCCGCGGGCCCGGGCGATCCTGAACGAGCTTCGTGCGGCCAAGGAGGAAGTAACAGACAAACAATCCTCGCTGGCTGGCCCTGTTTCGGCGGGAGTGATTCCCACGATTGCCCCATATTTTCTGCCGGCGCGGATCAACAGCTTCTGCCGCAAGTATCCGCAGGCCTCGATCACGGTTTTCGAAGATGTTACAGCGCGGCTGCTGGACCGGTTGCGTGGAGGCGTCATCGACCTCGCCCTCATGGCCTTGCCGACCAGGGGGCATGACCTGGAATGTTTTCCTTTGCGCACGGAAGCGCTGTTCGCCATTCTGCCGAGAAGTCATCGTCTGGCAAAAAGGCCCAGTCTTTCATTGAAAGAGTTGCGGAATGAACCGTTCCTGCTGTTGCGCGATGATCATTGCTTTCGTGAGACGGCCCTTACAGCCTGCAAGCGCGCACGCATTACCCCGCGAGTGGTATTTGAAAGCGGGCAGTTCAGCAGCATTCTGGCCATGGTCGGCGCAGGTTTAGGAATTTCCATTGTGCCGGAGATGGCATTGGAGCGCCGGCCGGATTGCACTTTTGTGTTGGTTGATGATGAACGCGCCTCGCGCACCATTGGCGTTGCGGTGTTGAAGGGCCATTTTCTTACTGCCGTGCAACGTGCATTCCTGACGCACTTGCAATCACAAGCGCAGGCCAGGGCTGCTGGAGCATAAATCATCGCGTGGCGACCGCTGCATACGAGTCCAGCGCTTTTCCCAATTGCTGTAGAGCCACTCGCGCCTCCTCTGTTGCAATTCCCACGCCAACCCTGAAACGGTCAGGACATTCAAAGAACTTTCCCGGCACAACGCTGGTTTCAAATTCATTGCGCAGCATTTCGCAAAAAGCATTGACGTCGCCCGCGCGCAAGCGAGGGAACACAATGGTCCCATATTGGGGCCAGAAATATTCGACATCGCTGCGCGCAGCCAGAAAATCGCGCAGCAGTTTGCGATTGGCGTCCAGCTGAGATTTCATGCGTGCGGAAATCTGCGCCAGCTTTTGAAACGCGATTACGCTGAGCAGTTCGCCGGGATGGGTAAAGGTTGAGCCGTGCAGATCGTTGATGTGCCACATGCGCTCGGCCATGAATGGCGGTGCGAGCACCCATCCGCAGCGCAGACCGCTCAGGCCATAGGCTTTGGTCAGGCTGTTGGTAATGAGGAAACGCTCAGGATCGATATGAAACGCCGATAGCGGGCTGGCTTCGAACAGCATCTCACGGTAGACCTCATCCACCAGCACAAAAGCACTTACCTGGCGAGCGAGCGCGGCGATTTCACGCAGCGCGTTGTCAGGACAAAGTGCGCCGCTGGGGTTATGCAGATTGGTGAGCACGATCACGCGAGTCTGTGGCCTGAGATTTTTCTTCACCTCTTCCAGGTCAACGGCGAAGTCCTTCTCTGCGGGACGTGAAAAGCGACGAACTTTTAGACCTAAGTAGCGCGCTGTGCTCAACAAAAGCTCATAGGTCGGAAGTTCGACCAGAATTTCATCACCCGGCTCCGTGGCCGCGGCCAAAGCGAGATAATTCGCAAGTGAAGTTCCGATGGCGCTGACAACGCATTCCTGCGGAACGCGATATCGGGCGGCAATCGCCTTCAGCAGCGGCTCGTAGCCATAAATGCTGGGGCCATTGATTTCGAGCTGCTCCATTTTCACACCCAGCTCCGCCAGCGGCAGTGAAGCCATTCCGCTGGTCGCCAGGTTGAATTTGGCGCTGGAATGTAGCTTTGCCCATTCCATGTACGGTGACCGGGCGTTGGCGCGGGTGCTCGTCATGCGCGTGAGATTCTCTTCCAAATGTAGTACAAGGGAACTCCGGAAACCAGAATGGCCACGCCAAAAAGCGTGTCTTTGGGAAAACGATAGATGGCATTCGCCGCAACGCTCCAGCAAGCCAGACAAAAAAGAGCGGTGGTGATTGGATGCCCGGGCATGCGCAGGGTTTCTGTCTCTGGAACACGACGCCGCAGAATGAAGAGACAGCTTGCTGACAGCCCGAAAAATATCCAATCCATGGAAGTGACGTAGTTCAGAATCTGCTCGTAACGCCCGGTGAGCAGGATCACAATCGTCCACGCGCTCTGCAAAACGATCGCTACGACCGGAACCTGCGTCTTGGGATGGACCCAGGCAAGCTGGCGAAAGAAGACTCCGTCCTGGGCCATGGCGAAATAAACTCGCGGCGCGGTCAGTACGCTTTGGCTCAAAAACCCCAGCGTGGAAAGAGCGATGCCCAACGCAATGATTTTTGCGCCGGAATTTCCCAGCGCCAGCCGCATCACCGCCGATGCCGGCGTGTGATTTTGCGCCAAACCGGCAACGCCCAGCCCCCGCAGATAGACGTAATTGACTGAGGTGTAAAGCAGGCATACGCCAATCACGCCGAGCACCAGGGCGCGTGGAAGATCGCGCTTCGGCTGCGTCATCTCCCCGGCAACGAAGCATCCCGTCTGCCATCCTCCATAAGCAAACAGAATTGGAACCAGGGCCGCGCCGAAGGAAGAGGCAAGCCCCGCAGAGATGGGCCGGTCAATCACAGGAGTAAAAGAGAGACCAGCGCCACGCACCAGCAGCGCTCCGGCAAAAACCAGCAGGACAATGGCTGCGATCTTCAGCAGCATCAGCGCGCTCTGAACATTGCTGCCGCTTTTTACTCCCAGACAGTTGGCCAGCGTGAATATACTGAGCGTGATCACGCCAACCAGCCACTCAGGGGCGTGAATCCCTGTGAGTTCGATGAAGTAGCGCGAGAAAATGCTGGTGACCACAGCCATCCCTCCGGTTTGAATCACCAGGAGCAGCACCCAGCCATAGAGGAAAGCGACCAGCGGATGATAGGCTTCGCGCAAATACGCGTATTGTCCGCCAACGCGAGGAAGGCGGCCCGAAATTTCCGCGTAGATGAAAGCGCCCGTAAGCGCGATAACACCGCCGAAGATCCATGCGCCCAGCACCAGCGCTGCGGTGTGTACCTGCTCCGCCACAACATACGGATTGACAAAGATTCCCCCGCCGATCGTTCCTCCCATGACCAGCATGGTGGCGTCGAAGAGACCAAGCCTGCGGGCCAGACCGGCACTGGGCACTGGCTGTTGCACAGTTTTCGCGGAGTCGGTGGGCAAGAGGAAATACTAAACCGGATCATGTCATCTCATCCAACTCCGTTTTTTCGCCCTTCTCCGCGGCCTCTTCCATCCTCGAGTTCCTCTACGCCGAGACCCTTGCCTTTGTCAGGAAAATTGTTATAGTTGCCTGCACGAATCACCGGCGTTACGGCTCAAATTCCGCAGAGAGGAAATAAACCGCGCATGAAATTTCTGGCAACACACGAACCGCGTGCCTACCTGTTGTTGCGTCTGGTCTTTGGATTTCTTTTTGCCTGCCACGGAGTCGCGAAGATCTTTGGGGTGCTGGGTGGCCCCAAGATGATTCCGGGGTTCACGATTACCTATCTGAGCGGAGTCATTGAGTTGGTTACGGGTGTCCTGATTTTCTTTGGCCTCTTCACCCGTTTAGCTGCCATCCTTGCCAGTGGTGAGATGGCGTTCGCGTATTTTATCGCGCACGATCATTCCAGCATGGCTGCTCAGGCTGGCAAGGCGAGTTTCTTCCCTTATGTAAATGGTGGCGAGCTGGCGGTGATCTACTGTTTTGTCGCCCTCCTTATTGCCACTCACGGTGCTGGGTGGTTCGGCATTGACCGTTCGTGAACTTGAGTGAAGTCGCACAAGGAACAGCGCGCCTCCTTGGCGCAAGTCTCATCTTTTCGGTTGAAGCGGCACCATCTCGCGCAACGGCAATCGTCTGACATTGTTGCCATCTGCGGCGACGTCTGTGGCGTGCAGGCGCAAGTCATGGGGTCGGCTGAGCTGGCACTGTGGGCGAGAGCCCACTCTCTTTCCCGCCAGGACGTGCGTTTTGCCCTCTGGCAGAAACGTTCGCTGGTAAAGACCTCCGCCATGCGCCAGACTCTCCATCTCCTGCCTGCCTCTGAATACCATCTTTATATAGCAGCGCTCAAACAGAGCCGGATGGAGGCCTTGCTGAGGATCATGGCCAGAATTGACGTGGGATCAAAGGAGATGGCAGCCATGACCGCGGCTCTCATGAAAATTCTTGGCGATGATCCTGTTCCACAAGGTGAATTGGCAGAACAAGTCAAGCCGCACATCAGCAGAAAACTCCAGGCATCGATGAAGCTTTTCTGGAACAACTGGCCCATCTTTCGGCCGGGCATCATTGAAGGCTTGATCTGTTATGGTCCGAACCGGGGCCGCGAGACCACATTCGTACGTGTAGAGAGATGGCTGGGGGAACGCAAAACCATCAGCGAGACCGACGCCAAACAATTTTTGTTACAGCATTACCTGCGCGCCTACGGCCCGGCTACGTTGCGCGACTTTTCCCGATGGTCCGGCATTCCCATGAAAGAAGCCAAACCAATCTGGGACTCATTGCAGCGGGAACTCATTGAAATCTCAATCGAAGGAACAAAAGCGTCTCTTCTGCGTGACGATGGGCCTGAATTGGAAGAAACTCCGCCCAGCAGAGGAATGGTGCGGCTGCTGCCTGCCTTTGATCCGTACATGCTGGCTCATGCAGAAAAAGGCCACCTTGTTCACGAACGTCATTACAAGCGCGTGTACCGCAATCAGGGATGGCTCTCACCAGTGATCCTGCTGGATGGAAGGGTGGTGGGAGTGTGGTCAGCCAAGCGCTCGGGAAAGCGGGTGTCGCTGGAGACGGAATTCTTCCAGAAAATTCCGCGTACAGCTCTTGCTGAGGTGGAGAGGGAAATCGAAAAGCTGGTCAGGTTTACAACGACCAAGGACTCGATGGAAGCCACAAATTTCCAGTAAAATCTTTCTTTCGGCCGAATCCATATGGGAGATGAACTTGGGACCTACAGCAGGAAAGATAACCACTCTAGTACTCTTCTTCATTCTGTGTTTCATCGGATGCAGCAGTAACAATCAACCGGCAGGGCCCAGCAACGGCGCCACTCTGTCCTCGCCAGGTCCCGCGCCTGCGAATTCTTCAGATCAGGATAATTCCAAAGTTTGCGCGCTGTTCAGCACCGCCGATGCTGAGAAAATCATGGGCGCGCCTATGAAGCTCAAGCCCGGACACGGGGCCACGGTATGCATGTACGAGGAGGTCACAGCCAGGCCAAATTCAATCGGTACGGGCACGGTGGCCCTCACGCTCAACCAGCACAAGACGGCTGAAGAGGAGAACAGGGCCTGGGACCAGATGAAAGAAGTGCGTCACCTCCAGGCAGGAGAAAAAAATGTGCAGGTGCTGAATGCAATCGGGGGTGAAGCATTCTTCACCGGCAATATCGAAAAAGGAAAAGCCGGAGTGTCAGCAGTCATTGTCCGAAAGGGCAATTCGCACTTCGCCGTCGACACCATGGTGCTGGAATATGTGGCTTCACCGGAAGCAATGAAGTCAATCGCCAAAAGGATTGCGGACCAATTGTAATCGCCTTAACCGGGAGACGCTGCGAGCAGCGTCTCTACCCGACGGGTTTTCTCTCCATCTGGTAGTACATACCATCATCACCGGTGATCACAAACGCTAGACGTTGATAAACGCGGAACGCCGGGTTGGATTTGAGCACCTGCAATCGCACGGGCAGGTTCTCTTTTTCTGATTTGGAGATGAGTTCTCGCAGCAGCTGTGTTCCGATGCCGTGGTTGCGGTACTCGGAAAGCAAAGCAATGTCTACCAGCCTGAGGGAGTCCCTGTCGTGAAAGACAAGAATTCTGCCGGCGGGTTTTCCATCGACAAAGATGAGTCGATGATCTGCTGTCTCAAATGCCGTTTTATACCATTGCTGCTGCGCGTTGAACTGCATGCGCAGAAAGGCTTCCTGCTGCGCAGGAGGCCATCCAAATGCGGAAAGCTCGTGCTCCCGCGTGCTGGCGTAGAGCTTGAAAAGAAAATCCTGATCGTCGGGAGAAAACGGCCGCAAGCTGATGTTCATTTGAGTCTGTGTCGTATGGCTATTTTATGTGAGGGGAGGCGAGTCACGGCTGCAACTCATTATTCGCGGGTTTTATGGCCAGTAAAACTCGTCGCTCGGGACCCAGTTTGTGGCGCCCGTAACCCGCATAGCTCCTGGCGCGAAAACCTGCGCAGCGAAGCAGACGAAGCACTTCCGCAACCGGATAGATCCTTACGTGGTGTATTTCAATCTGCCTGCGGTAGTGTCTGCCGGATCGTCGGAAGCTGTGGATCGTTCGGGTCAGCTTTTTTCTCGCGGGATCTTCGTCGATTTCCGCGATCACAGCCCAATCCTTTCCAACCCGGGCAGCGATTCCGGAAGTGGGGGTTGCAGGCGCTTCTTTGATATCGAAAAGCAGTATGCCGCCGGATCGGAGCGCGTGATAAATGTTGCGAAAGGCGCGCAAAACCGCATTTTGCGATGGAAGATAATTGAATACCTCACCAATCGCGATCGCTGCTGCACAAGCGGGAAGGTCCACATCAGCTACTGAGCCTTGAATGAACCGCGCTCCGGGAGCTCGCTTCCGGGCAATCGCGATCATTGCCGCGGATAAATCCATGCCGATCACGTCATAACCGGCCCTGAGCAGGGAAGCCGCGAGTTGCCCTCCACCGCATCCCAGATCACATACCATGCCATTTTTGACCCCGGCAGCCCGCAACATTCGAAGCGCTTCCGGCGCGGCGCGATCGACAAAATCGGAATAATGCCGATCGTGCAAAGAGGCCAGATCCTGGCCATAAAAGCCCCTGTTCAAGCGCCTTTTGCCCATCACACACAAGTGTGACATACGTCACAGTCACCGCGTGACGTTCCACCGTCTAATAGACGCCATGGACATCGAACGAACGTTCGATAAATTGAACGATCTGCAGCAGGACCTCTCGTTTGGCTCGGTGCGCGAATGGAAGCGGGAGCATCCGGCAGCCAAGGCAGTTGCGTTCTTCCCGGTATATGCGCCGGTGGAGATCATTCATGCGGCAGGCATGTTGCCGGTGTGTCTGGCGGGCGCAGGTGACCGCCTGGACATCCAGCACGCCGACTCGCGTTTTGGCTCCTTCATCTGCTCCATTGTCAAAACCTCGCTGGAGATGGCCATGACCGGCCATCTTGACCCATTTGACGGATTTTTGTTTTCTTCCATCTGCGACTCCGCGCGCAACCTGTGTTTTGTGCTGAAACGCAATTTTCCTCAGATGTACGTGGACTTCATCCACCTGCCTCATAACTCGAGCTCTGCCGCCACCATTGATTTTCTGGAAGCAGAATACCGGCGGCTTATCGCTGAACTGGAGCGGCTTGGAGGAACCCAGGTTACAGACGCAGCCCTGCAAACCAGCATTGATCTGTACAACCGCCAGCGCTCGCTGGTTGGCCAGCTCTATGACATTCGAGCACGATCCCCGCATTTATTACGCGCCTGGGAGTCTTACCTGGCGGTGCGAGCCGGCAACCTGATTCCGGTGGAGCAGCATATCGCGATCCTGGAAGACATTTTGCATCAAGTGCCGCGCCGTCCCGCCAGACAGCGCGATTCGATACGCGTGGTAGTTGAAGGATCATTTTGCGAGCAGCCTCCGCTGGAAGTGATTCGCCTGCTGGAGGCCGCCGGATGCGACATTGTGGAAGACGATTTTGCTCTGGCCCAACGCTGGTTTCGTGACGATGTGCCAAACAGCGAAAACCCGGTGCGCACGCTGGCTGAAAGCTA
>DATDNH010000189.1:0-9363 GCA_036518395.1 Candidatus Angelobacter sp.
GTTGCCACCGAAGTCAACGTTCAAACGGTTGAACGACACGCGAGCTTCGTTGACCATGTGGGCGCTGAAGTTGTGCGTCCAGCTTTCCAGAATGGCCTGGCTCAACGCGGTCACGTTCACCGGGTAGCCATTGGCGCCATCGCCGAAATCCAGGTTGAAGTTGTTGCCGCGGTTGAAAATGTAGCGAGAAGTGATGGTGTCGCCACCCAACTGGATGTCGTTCTTTAGAACCCAGTCAAAGCCGTGGAAAGGAGTAGACAGGGTCCGCTCTACTCCTGCAAATTGCACACCAGGACAGAGAGTCGCACCCGACCTGATGCTGCGAACGCTGGTGTCGCTGAAAGGATGCGGGCTCCCAGCGGAGATGGAGTAGGGGCCGAATTTGTTGAATGCCTGCAAGCTCTGACTCGTTGGGAAGCAGCCGTTCAATGTCGCCAGTCCTGCCGGGGTGGGCGTTAGGCCAGTGGTTGATTCCGGACTCTGAGTAGAAATGAGCTGGTTGTCGAAGCCGCCGAAGATGAACATTTTATTCTTCACCATCGGTCCGCCAATCGTGAACCCGCTAAATTCATTATTCAAACGAGGTGGCTGAGTAAGACAATTGTCTCCGCAGATGCGCGGGTTTTTCTGTCCATTGGTCAAACTGTTCAGGACCGAGTTGTTCTCATTGCCGAAGAGGCTGCCGTGCCAGTTGTTGGTTCCCGATTTGGTGATGATGTTCACCACGGAACCGGCATTGCGCCCGTATTCCGGACCAAACTGGTTGGTCACGAGAACATACTGCTGCACAAACTCGGTATCGCTTACGAACAACGATGGACCACCAACGCTGTTGTCATTGTTGTTCTGGCCATCGATTTCCTGGTCATTGTTGCGCCCGCGCAGGCCGTTGCTGGAAAAGCCAGGGCCGTTAGAGTTGGAAAATGTGTTGTCGCGGGTGTTGGTAATGCCGGGAACAAAGAGGGCGAGATTGTCCAGTCCTTCATTCTCCTGAATGCCGGTAAAGGTCTGGAGTTGCACACCGGAGAAGGTATTGGTGATCTGCGATTGCGTGGTGTCAATCAGCGGCGCGGCACCGATCACTTCCACGGTTTCCGACCCACCACCAACAGCAAGCTTTAATGTTCCCTGGGAAGCGTCTGTTCCGGCCGTTACCTCAACCTTATTTTGCACAGAAGTCTTGAATCCCTGTGCGCCGATTTCGAGTTTGTAGTTTCCCGTCGGTATCAAATTGAACCGGAAAAGGCCGGAGCTGTCACTGGTCGTGGTATAGACGGCTCCAGTTTCTAGATTGGTCGCCTTGACTTGAGCGCCGGATATAACCGCGCCTTGAGGGTCAGTTACTGTGCCCGAAATCGAGCCCTTCAGAACCTGCCCCAGGGCCGGCATGCACCATACCAGCGCCAAGCTCAATGCGACTAAGACAACTATGTCGCGCAGTTTACGATTCATCCTTATTCAACTCCCTTTTTGTGAAATAAATAACCGTGCAAAGGAGACCCTTTAAGATTTGATCGGATTCCCCCGAAACTTTACGTTCTCCACAGCAATCGGAGTTCCAGAGGCAAGTAGTATTAGAATCAGCTACTTAGATTTAATAAAGAAAAATTGGAATCTCTGATTCTGGATAATGCGGAACGAAATATTCCAAATTTGGAATTTTTTATAAGCAGACCGCTAAATCAGGTTCGAAAGTCAACGCCGTTCCAGAACACTTGTAGAGTAGAGGCTGCGACAGCCTTTTGCAGAATAAAGAGCCCGCCAGTCTTAGCTGGCGGGCTGAAATGATTTAACCACGAAAATCTTAGAACCGAATGGTGCCCCCGAAGAAGATCGTGCGTTGCACGCTGTTCGTGAGCGTTGGATCACCAAATCCATTGAAGAAGCCCTTGTTGCCGGCATCTTCGAGAAGCGGGTCAACGCTGGTGAAGTTCGGGTGGTTGAAGACGTTCAGCATGCTGGTCCGGAATTCGAATGAGGCACGCTCGCTCAACTTGATGTTCTTCAAGACCGAGAAGTTGGCGAGGTTGAGCATCTGGTCCTGGGCGATGCCGCGTGGCGTGTTGCCAAACGGGGTGCCGAAGATCTGCTGGGCGGTAAAACCGTTCATAATGAAACGAACCTGGTTCTTGGTCACCGGCAGCACGATCCCGTTCTCATTGATCGCGGTCATGCTGATCAGTTGCGTCGGCGCAGAAGAGCAACCGATACCAAAGACGTTGCAGGCGTCGCCGGCAAAGATGCCGACCAACGTTGCGGGCGCATTGATATTGCCGATAAACGGACGGGCAGGTTCGGTGCCGAAGAAGTTGTTCCAGAAAGCGATGTCGTAGTAATCGCCGGGAGCATTGCTGGCGCCGGTTGCTCCGGGATTGCTAAACGTCGCCGTGAAGATCTGGGTCGGCGTATAGCGCTGGCCGGAAGCAATGACGTAGCTGCCGGAGAGTGCCCAGCCACCCAGGAGGTGTCCCAGGAACCCATGCTGCTCCCTGAAGAACGGCAACTGCTCAGTGAAGATCACCGTCCAGGCCTGCGGAATGTCCAGCCCGGAAAAGGAGTATTCGCCCTTATTGGTGTCGAGCGGATTCTGGGCAATGGCAATGCTGTTGCCGCCGCCCAGCGTGCTGAAGATCTCGCTGACGTTATCCAGGGTCTTGCTCCAGGTGAACCCCATCCGCATGGTCAACTGTTTGAAGAGGTTGTTGGTTCGCCACTCCAACTGCAAACCGTTGTAGTAGGAATAGCCGCCATTGTTGCGCGTCCTGAGGACGCCAGTACCGCAATTCACACGGCCAACATCCGTGCCTCCCGTAGCCGGCAAAGGTGGCGCCTGCGTGGTTGCGCCACAGGGCGTGAGGCTGCCAACAACGCCCGGGAAATCCGCTTTCAACTGTGAAATGAGGGGATTCCCGTTGATGGTCTGGAAGAGATGGTACGCGCGGTTGCCGGCGTAGCGAGCTTCAAAAGCGGAGTTCTTGGTGATTTCGCGCTCGAAGCCGAAGCTCCAGGCGTGCACTTTGTCAGGACCGAAGTTCGGAGTGATATTGGTCTGGGCGAAAGTGCGTGGATCGAATACACCGGTTTGCAGGAAGGGTGCTAACGAGGCCCGTACATTTGGACCTGTTGGAACGAGTGGCATTGGCTTGCTTCCAGCGGAACCTCCGGTGAAGCTCTGCAGAAACACCTGGGGAGCGGAGGTCGAGATATTCAGGTAGATGTTGTAGAACGGTGGGTCGTAGAGGAAGCGATAACCGCCGCGGAAGGTGGTCTTGCCATGGCCAGTCAGGAAGCCGCCCCACTGCGGTGAGTAGGCAAAGCCCAGACTTGGGCCGAAGCTGTCCTTGGGTGCGGGGATGGTTGGCGCCGTGCGTATAGAGAGCGGTAGCGCCGGATTCCAGAAGGCAGTGGCCGGATTGCTTTCCCGGGGCACCGTGATGTCGTTAAACAAGTTGGCCGGCTGGCCGTAGTAGGTCCAGGTCAGACCGATATTCAACGTCAGGCTCTGGCTGATCTTCCAATCATCGCCACCATACAGGAAGGTGTCATACTCGCGGAAGTCGAGTTGGGAAGGTCCATTCGCAACCCGAATTCGGTTGGGGGCGTTGGTAATGAAGCCCTTCGTACACGGCGTAGTATTCGTTGCACACCCTGAACCCGTATCTGTCCAGTTGGCAAAACGGTAGGTGCCATTGATATTTGGCAGGAAGATATTGGGAGAACGCTGATACGTCCAGTTCACGCCAGCCTTCAACTGGTGTTTACCAAGAACGTAATTCCAGTTGTCCTGCCCCTGCCATGTGTTAACGATCCGGCTTTGTGGGATGTTATTTGGCGATCCAAAGAGCGTAGTGAATCCCGTAGCCTGGATCGTGCCCTGCGCCACCGCCTGGTCCAGGTTACCGGCCACGGGTACGGTATTGCCAATGTTGTTGCCACCGAAATCCACGTTCAGGCGATTGAACGACACACGGGCCTCATTCACCATGTGAGCGCTGAAGTTATGGGTCCAGCTCTCCAGAATAGCCTGGCTCAGCGCAGTTATGTTGATAGGATAACCAATGGCTGCACCGTCCTGCCCGGGATCCTGATTGAAGTTATTGCCGCGGTTGAAAATGTAGCGGGAGGTAATGGCGTCTCCGCCCAACTGAATATCGTTTTTCAGGATCCAGTCAAACCCGTGAAAGGGCGTAGAAATGACGCGCTCCACTCCGGCGAACGGAACATTGGGGCAGAGAGTCGCGCCCGACCTGATACTACGGACACTAACCTCGCCGAACGGATGTGGGCTCCCGGCAGAGATCGCATACGGGCCAAACTTGTTGAAGGCCTGCAAGCTCTGGCTGGTGGGGAAGCAACCATTCAACTGCGCCAGACCAGCGGGCGTTGGCGTCAAATTGTTGGTGCTGTACGGAGTGCCGGTAGAAATGATCTGATTATCGAACCCACCAAAGATGAACATTTTGTTCTTGATCATGGGCCCGCCAACGGTGAAGCCGCTGAATTCATTATTGAGGCGTGGGGGGCCGGAGAGGCAGTTGGGTTCGCAGATAACCGGGTTTTTCTGAACGTTGGTGAGAGTGTTCAAAACCGAGTTGTTCTCATTGCCGAAGATGCTGCCGTGCCAGTTGTTGGTTCCCGACTTGGTGATGATGTTCACTACGGAACCGGCATTGCGCCCGTATTCCGGACCAAACTGGTTGGTCACGAGAACATACTGCTGAACAAACTCTGTATTGCTTACGAACAGCGATGGACCACCAACGCTGTTGTCATTGTTGTTCTGGCCATCGATTTCCTGATCATTGTTGCGCCCGCGAAGCCCGTTGCTGGAAAAACCCGGGCCGTTGGTGTTGGAAAAGTTGTTGTCCCTAGTATTGGTAATGCCGGGAACGAAGAGAGCGAGATTGTCCAGTCCCTGGTTCTCCTGAACGCCGGTAAAGGTCTGGAGTTGCACACCGGAAAAGGTATTGGTGATCTGCGATTGCGTGGTGTCAATGAGGGGCGCGGCACCGACCACTTCCACCGTTTCCGTCGCTCCACCGACAGCAAGCTTTAATGTTCCTTGTGAAGCGTCTGTTCCGGCCGTTACCTGAACGTTATTTTGCACAGAAGTCTTGAATCCCTGTGCGCCGATTTCGAGTTTGTAGTTTCCCGTCGGTATCAAATTGAACCGGAAAAGGCCGGAGCTGTCACTGGTCGTGGTGTAGGTCGCTTCAGTATCGAGACTGGTCGCCTTGACTTGAGCACCGGATATAACCGCGCCTTGAGAATCAGTTACTGTGCCCGAAATCGAGCCCTTCAGAACCTGTCCCAGGGCCGGCATGCACCACACCAGCGCCAAGCTCAATGCGACTAAGACAATTATGTTGCGCAGTTTACGATTCATGCTTATCTCCATGGAGAAGAGTGGAAGACTTCCGAATTCCGGAGAAGCATGCGATCGCCAAGGCGTGATCGCCGCCAACAGCGAGAATTCCCGGTTTCCGATTGCAATTTGAAACAGTGTGGCAGGTTAAAGGAACTGGCAATTCATGCAATCAGGTATTTTCAGTTTGAACTCAATTGTGAAACCCATTGCGCCAACTTCGGCCCGGGCCGGCGCTCGGGAAAGACCAGTCAGCGCGAGTTTGGAAGGGTAGGCTCTTCCGGCCGGTCCGTCATGCGGAAACGGGTGCGGAAGTGCTCGGAAAGGAAGATGACTGCATCTTTGTTCTGCTCGGGATCCTGTTGTACGAGATATTTCATTGCCTCAACCAGCACCCGCTGGCCTTCTATATAGCGGGGATCATCTTTCTGGACGCCTTTCCGGTTGCGGCGGCGGCGTGCTGGATCGGGGAGAACGGGAATCGTGAAAACTTTAGCCATGGCACTACATCAGACGCGCGAAACAGCCGCGTGCGTTGCAAATATTTTACCCTACCAATGCGAGTAGCACCTGGATTCGATGGCCGCGAGATTTGCGGAACGTCGACTGCCAGTGCTCCTCGACGCAAATTACTGTGGCTTCACCACCCTGGTGCGCGGAGTTGTCTTGATGCGAAAGACGTCGTCACTGATACGGGCGTTGAGCTTGATATTGGTGTAGTGCGAGAGCCAGTAATCTCCAGACGGCTCAAAAACCTGCTGCTTGAGCGGGACATCCTGTTTAGGATCAATGGACAGAGTGAATTTGTTGAACATGTTGCGGACTTTTTCTGATTTGGCAACAAGCTCGAGCTTCGCAGTCCGGACTCCATCTATGGCTTCCCAGCCGTCCATTTTGACGTCGTAAGATTTCAACAAATCATGGCCCCGGGCACCGAAGCCAAGGCTCAGAAATGCCTCGACATCGCTCTTATTTTTACCCGGCTCATATTCAGTGATCTGATCGATTTTGGGGTTGTAGAGCTGGATTTTGCCACCCTTGAAAAGGACCTGTTTGGGAACCGGCGTAGTGATATCAAACATGGCTTCGACATCATTTCCGTTCCGCCGAAAATATACGCGGCCTTTTTGCTTTTCCGTTTCGTCGACAACTTTTTGATAGTTGTCCCAGTCAAAATCGGCCTGGGCAGACCTGAAGCCGCCAGAAGCGTTGTCCATCTGCGAAAGCACTGCCTGCAATTCCGAATCGGCAGTATTCTGCGTGGCAGGGCGCGGGTTCTGAGGCTTGCTGAAGAGGGGAAGCAGCACCAGGCAAACCAGCGCGAAGGTGGATTTCATGTCACACCCTTTCCCGGCTTATCGCAGTTACCGGCAGTTAACGCCGGCCTTCTTTATGAACCACGGCGCGGTAAGCCACTATGTGTCCGGAAGAATCCCTGAGAGCTTCAGTGCTGACGATATTGATTCTGCCCGAAATCGGCTCAATCACCTGCACCAGATTTCTGCGCACACCGGCCTCATCCTGGGCATCCACGATGGACGCGTCCACCTGATAAACAAGCTGGTTTCCTTCCTCAGTAAAGAATATTCCAGTTTGATGCGGCAGGTGCTCTGTTGGTTTGTCTTTGAAGTTGATAAAACGCGGGGCGACGAAGATGAAGATCAGAATGACCGTGACCATGACATCGTAATGAAAACTGCCACGCTCATAGGTCCAGAACAAATAACCTTTAATCGTTCGCCATACTCGAGACATAGTGTTTTCCAGTGTAAATCCCTTCCAGCGCGGTCAGCAACGACTTACCGAGAATCGTTTGCGAGGCGGAAAGTTGGTGATTGCGTAATTTGGTGAGTTGGTAATTGAAAAGCCAAGACAAACACACTTAGAACTTCTTTGCCGTGATCCGATCCGTGCACATGTAGGGGCGCAGCGCTTCTGGCATGATCACGCTGCCATCAGCCTGCTGATAATTTTCCAGTATCGCCAGCCAGGTTCGGCCGATGGCGAGTCCGCTTCCATTCAGCGTGTGAACAAATTCCGTCTTTTTAGCACCCTGCGGGCGCCAGCGGATGTTGGCACGGCGCGCCTGGTAAGCTTCAAAATTGGAACAAGAAGAAATTTCGCGATAGAGCTGCTGGCCGGGCAACCACACTTCCAGATCGTAAGTCTTGGCCGAAGCCGCGCCCATGTCACCAGTGCACAGGACCATGACGCGATAGTGCAGTCCCAGTTTTTGCAGGACGCGCTCGGCATCGCGCGTAAGCTGTTCATGCTGTTCGTAAGATTCTTCAGGCCGGGTGAACTTCACCAGTTCAACCTTTTGAAACTGGTGCTGGCGAATGATGCCGCGCACGTCCTTGCCGTAAGAGCCGGCCTCGCTGCGGAAGCAGGGAGTGTATGCCGTAACCGAAAGCGGCAAGCGGCCGGGATCAAGGACTTCGTCGCGATAGAGATTGGTCAACGGCACTTCTGCGGTGGGAATAAGCCATAAGTCGTGCTGCTCACACTTGAACAGGTCCTGGGCGAATTTTGGAAGCTGTCCGGTACCGTACATGGAATCAGAGTTCACCATGTATGGAGGAAGCACTTCGGTATAGCCATGCTCGCGCGTGTGCAGGTCGAGCATGAAATTGGCAAGCGCGCGCTCCAGCCTGGCGCCCTGGTCCCAATACACAGCGAAGCGCGCTCCAGAAAGCTTCACAGCGCGTTCAAGGTCAAGCACGCCTAACTGCTCTCCCAGTTCCCAGTGGGGTTTTGGAGCAAAAGTGAACTGAGGAGCCGTGCCCCAGCGCCGCACTTCCACATTTTGATCCGGAGAGTTGCCCACCGGGACAGATGAATGCGGCATGTTGGGAATCCCGGCAAGCACATTCCTTAATTCCTGCTCGGCCTGACCGGCGTCTTTTTCCAGCGTTTCACCCTGCTCGCGAAGCGCTTTGTTTTGCTCGATGAGTGCGCCGGCATCCTGCCCTGACTTCTTGAGTTTGGCAATTTCTTCGGATTTCGAGTTCCGTTGCGCCTTCAACGTCTCCGCCTGTGTAATAAGGCTGCGGCGACGTTCGTCGATGGCGCGAAAATCTCCCAGCACCTGCTGCGGATTGAGACCGCGGCGGCGCAGCATTTCTTCGACAGCGGGAAGGTTGTCGCGAACGAAGGCGAGGTCGAGCATGGATTTTTTGGCTTTTAGCTATTGGCTCTTAGCCAGAGCTTGATTGACATTGTAGCTGATGAAACAGCGAGGCTCTTCACAGTAGGGACCTCTCACCCCGCCCGTACACCAAGAGAATCGAGGAAACTAAAAACTTCCAGAACGGGCGGGGATTCGAGGTGAACCAGGAGAACTGTAAATTGTTTCTCATTTACACTAACAACACCACATGGCAATACTATCCTCCAGAAAACCTGATTTGAGCGTCAGCTTTGCCGGGATCACGTTCAAAAACCCGGTGATTGCGGCCAGCGGAACGTTTGGATATGGAGTGGAGTTCGAGGACATTGTTTCGCTGGAAAAACTAGGCGGGTTTGTAACCAAAGGGTTGTCACGCGAGCCGCTGACGGGGAATCCTCCGCCGCGGCTGTTCGAAACCGCTGCAGGCATGCTGAATTCTATTGGCCTGCAAAACGTCGGCGTGCGGGCTTTCATTGCAGAAAAACTGCCTAAGCTGCAGCGCAAGAAAAACCTGGTGGTAATTGCCAATGTGTTTGGCTACGTGCGCGAAGATTACGAAGCGGTGATTCGTACTCTCAATGAAGCAGAAGGAATCACCGCTTATGAGCTGAATGTCTCCTGCCCTAACACGAAACATGGAGGCATCACCTTCGGCAGTGACCGCGTGCTGCTGGAAGAGCTGGTGGCCAGTTGCAAGGCGGCTTCGCGGCGGCCGCTGATTGTGAAACTTTCTCCCAACGTGACGAGCATTCCCGCCATGGCTAAATCAGCGGAAAATGCGGGGGCCGACGCCATCTCCCTGGTCAACACCTTCGTCGCCATGGCTATT
>DATDNH010000190.1:0-2831 GCA_036518395.1 Candidatus Angelobacter sp.
CTCCCGGAACAAAAGGCGTCATTACCACGCCTGAAGCAGACATTCTCAGTCTGACGCGCAGTTCTCTGCAGAAAGGATTTCAAGTCTGCACGCATGCCATTGGCGATGCGGCAAACCGCATGACGCTCAATGCCTATGAACAAGCCTTGCGTGACGTTCCCCAGGCCCATGATGCCCGCCTGCGCATCGAGCATGCCCAGGTGCTGGCGCCGGAGGACATCCCGCGTTTTGCCAAATTGGGAATCATTCCTTCCATGCAGCCAACGCATTGCACTTCCGATAAAGCCTGGGCGGAGAAGCGGCTGGGTCCGGAACGAGTGAAGGGAGCGTATGCCTGGCAGTCGCTTCTTAAGACCGGCGTTCATCTGCCGTTGAGTTCTGATTTTCCCGGAGAGACGTTGAATCCGTTCTATGGAATTTATGCGGCGGTCACGCGCCAGGATCCGCAGGCCAATCCGTCCGACGGCTGGTATCCGGAACAGAAGTTGAGCTTGGATGAAGCCCTGAGAGGCTACACGGTCGAAGGGGCTTATGCTGAATTCGAGGAGGGCAACAAGGGATCGATCGAGCCAGGCAAGCTGGCTGACCTGACAGTGATTTCCGATGACATCACAAAGCTCGCGCCGAAGGAGATTCTGTCGATTCGTGTGCTGAAGACGATTGTGGGCGGGAAAGTTGTTTATGATGCTCCGACCAAGACCTTCAACACAGAGGAAAAGAGGAAGCAGAGGAACTGAAAGAGGACGGCAAAAAAATAGTTAGAAAACAAACAAAAGCAAAACCAAAAGCAAAGGCCGAGGAGGCGCGGGAGGGAGAAAGAGGGAAGAAAGAAAATCCCAATCTCCTCTGGTTACCCTGTTCCTCTGTGTTTCAAAGGTTTTTCGCATTAAATTTAAAATATCTTTGGGTGGTCTAGCACCATTCTCCGTCTTGACTCCGTGGTTTTTGCTTTTGCTGTTGCCTTTGCTTCAACAGTTTTCTCCGTGCAATCTCCGCGTCTCCGTGCCTCCGTGGTGATCCTTTATTTTTGGTTGTGGCTTCGTTACGCTGTGCTCAGGTGGGCTTGCTTGATCTCGCTGGATTTGAAAATCGAAATAAACGGCGCGGGCGCGGCAGCTTGTTCTACCGCAGGCCTTCCGCCGGCTTCTTCGCGCTCCACCAGGCACGCTGCTCCGATGATGTTGAATCCGAACGCGCGCGCAGTTTCAATGGCCTGTACGGTTGAACTGCCGGTGGTGCAAACATCGTCCACGATGACCACGCTGGCGCCTTTCTGCTGAAAGCCTTCAATGCGCTGGCCCATGCCGTGGGCTTTTTCCGCTTTGCGCACCAGAAAGCCATGGACCGGCGTTTGCTCCTGTGCGCTGATGACGGCCACAGCGGTCACAATGGGATCGGCGCCCAGCGTGAGCCCTCCTAGGGCCTGCGGACGCCATCCTTGCTGGCGGAACAGGTCGAGAAAGACGCGCCCGGTAAGCTCCGCGCCATTGGCGTCCAGCGTTGTGGTGCGGCAGTCGATGTAGTAGTCGCTCTTGAGGCCCGAAGACAGAGTGAAGCTGCCCAGGCGAAATGAATTCTTTACGATCAGGTGCAGGAGCTGGGTTCGAGGATCAGCGTTCATCGAGATTCTTTATGTTGCGCGTTCGAGATGGCGAAATCCTTCTGTGACCACGAAAAAAATGACAAAGTGGGTGGCGTTGTAAACAGTATGGATGAGCACACAGTTAACGAGAGATCTGGTCCTGGCGCGCACCACCCCCTGGACGATACCAAATAGAAACAACCACGCCAGCGGCACCCATGCGTGGGCAAGCTGTTCCTGATGGACCACGGCAAAGGCGGCCGCGGTCAGCGCTATGGATCCACCCACCCCGGTGTATCGCGCTAAGGCGGGATACAGCAGTCCACGAAAGAAGAGCTCCTCGACGAAAGGGGCAATCACGACTCCAAATATGGCCAGGAGGTAGGTTGAACTGGTGTCGCGAAAGAACTTGTCAATGGGCAAAGATTTAGGTACCCAGCGCGACAAGAGATCAGTAAAGACCATGGAGGAGAATGCCAACGCGATTCCTAGAGAGACGGCTACCATGGCAGCGCTTCCGCGAGGAGGATTCCAGGAGACGGCGGTCAAGAAATCCTGGTTCGTTGCTGACGGAACGCTCTGTACCAGCGGAGTCACCACTGAACGACGATCCCAAAGCAGCCTTCCGCCGCGAGAACGGATGCCGATGACCTGCACCATAAATGCGACCAGCAGCAGGTAAGCCACCGTCTGTGCCGGCACCAGCACGAATGCGTTTTGTGCCAGATCGGCTGTGCTGAGATTGTGAAAACGAGGCAAGGAATGGGCAACCATCAACGCCAAAGTGCCAAAAATCACCAATGCAACGAAGCCGAATGCCGCAATAAACAGCACATCCAGCAACTTCCACGGAGGGTTTTCCGCTCGGAACGATGATGAAAGAGGGAGCCTTTCCCTGGCATGGGCTTCAGGCCCACGGCCGTCCACCTGTGAGACGGGCTCGTGTGAGGTCAGGTTCGAGTCCGGGCTTCCCATGGGAACAATTTACCACTTAAGCGAACCGGAACGTTTTAGCATTAGCGGGGTCTGAATTTGTTTTAGCCGGATCTGGGGGGCAGCTAAATTGCCCCCCAGCCCGCCACGGCGGATCTGCGACACTCGGCATCAGCCCGCGAAGCAGATTTGGTTTCACGATAATTCCTCGCCAGCCGGGTTGGAGGTTGGGGTTACAACAACTGTGACAATGCCCTAAAATGGGAAATTTTTGCCGAAGGTGACCTGCTTAAAAAAATGTCAAGGGGCAGTAGCA
>DATDNH010000191.1:0-19245 GCA_036518395.1 Candidatus Angelobacter sp.
ACAGCAAAAGCAAAGGCTTCCTGAGAAGGGAAAACCTCTCAGCGCCGGACGCTTCGCTGTCCCCCGCTG
Source organism: Candidatus Angelobacter sp. (assembly GCA_036518395.1). GTDB lineage: Bacteria > Acidobacteriota > Terriglobia > Terriglobales > Acidobacteriaceae > Angelobacter. Next base: position 70 of record DATDNH010000191.1, read on the forward strand.
CATGGCGGGAGCCCGCGGGCGTGTGCCCACGTTCCTACTTGACACCGCCGTTGTTGTTATAGACGGAATGACTCGTTGCTAGCTTTTTCGGTGGCCTGTTGCCTGTGGCGTGCTCTTACGCTGCTTTGGCCTGCACGTTGATGCTTTCGGCGAGCTGTGTCAGCTTTCTGTCGGCGGCTTTTTCTTCTTCCAGCGTTACCTCCAGAAGCTCCATCCAATCGGTGCGGCCGAGCAGGCTGGCGTAGGTGCGAGCGGTACCGTAGGCGGAGATTTCATAGTGTTCCACCTTCTGAGCGCCGGCAATGGCGCCTGCATTCAGCACTTCTGGTTCAGCATCTTCGCCCAGAAAGTCCTTGTTCTCCTTGATAATGCCGTCCATGCCTTTACATTTTTTGCCTTTGCGGTCGACCTCGTCTCCAAGCTGGTCAAAGATCTGGTCCAGCCGGTCCACGTGCACTTTGGTCTCTTCCAGGTGCGCTGTGAGCGCGCTCTTCAGCTCCTGGGACGAAACTTTTTCAATCGCCTTGGGCAAGGCTTTCACAATCATATTTTCCGCAGAATAAAGATCCTGTAGTTCTGTAATGAACAGATCGTGTAAAGATTCCAGTTTCATGGTCTTTCCTCCCCGTGATTTGAGATGCGAAATGGCATTGCCGAGAATTCCACAGCACACATGGAGAGTCGCAGGACAGGAACTCTCAATAAAGTCAAAATTTATGATTTGTGATTTGTGATTGGACATCCAGCAGCTAAACTCATTTACCAATGGCCGCAATAAAACAAGGTGTGCTGTACGTTGTGGCAACGCCGATCGGCAACCTGGAAGACATCACATATCGCGCAGTGCGCGTTTTGAAGGAAGCGGACCTGATTGCCTGCGAAGACACACGGCAGACGCGAAAGCTCCTGGACCATTATGGGATTGAGAAGCCGATGGTCAGCTATCACGAACATAATGAGATGGAGCGCGCTCGCGAACTGGCGGCAAAGCTGGAAGCAGGCGCGATCGTGGCCCAAGTTTCGGATGCTGGAATGCCCGGCATTTCTGATCCGGGCTATCGTCTGGTAAAGCTGGCGGTTGAACGCGGCATTCCGGTGATTCCTGTACCCGGTGCGTCCGCGGTGATCGCCGCACTGGCGGCGAGCGGCCTGCCCACCGATGCATTCGAATTTCGCGGGTTTCTGCCGGCCAAGGCGGGACAGCGGCGCACGGCGCTGGAGCAGATGCGTGGGCTCGAGCACACGGTGGTGTTCTATGAGGCGCCGCACAGGATTGCAGAGACGATGGAAGACATCCTGCAAATTCTCGGCGGCCGACGGCCGGTGGTGATTGCGCGCGAGCTGACCAAGCTGCACGAAGAATTCATTCGCGGTATGGCAATGGACGTTCTGGAGAACGTGCGCGGCCGCGAATTGAAAGGCGAGATCACGCTGCTGATCGGCAAAGCTGAAACTGCTGAGCCTGCTGCTTCGGGCCTCGATCTGCGTTCCCAAGTGGAACAGGTGATGCGCAAGCAGAAGCTGGATGAAAAATCAGCGTTGAAATTTCTGGCGAAGGAGCTTGGGGTATCGAAGAGTGAATTGTACCGGGAGCTACAACGCCAAAAGTCTCACCACGGAGGCGTGGAGACACGGAGAACCCCAAATACGGATGGTCAAACTTAATCAAAAGATAAGGCTGCTAACGACTTCGAGTGCCGATGTTGATCTGCGGGTTACTTCTCGTCCGCGCTGGACGTGTGGTCGTGGACGATGTGCCAGCCGTTCTGCATGTTTTTCAGGATCAGAGTAAAGAGGCCGTGCGGCTTTTTGCCGTCGGACATGGTGAGTTGCCATTTTCCTCTTACGAAAGCCGCGTCGGGGCTCAGCACATTAATGTTCAAATCCTGAAATTCCAGGTGTCCCATTTCTTTGCCGGTGGACTGATAGGTGCGCTGATATCTTTCGAGCGCGGCCTGCCAGCCGTTTGCCACATTTGCGCCGGAGAAGAACGTCAGGTCGGGCGAGCGCCAGTAGCCGTCCATGAAGCCCTTCAAGTCGCCGCGATTCCAGGCTTCGGCCTGACGTATCAGCAGATCTTTGATTGCGTCCTGCGCTTTGATGTCGCTCGATTTTGAGACCGTGCTGAGCGCCGTCTGTACGGTGATGATTTTGTCTTGCATACAGATCGCCGGTTGAGCCGCATTGTGAAGCGGAAATACAAACAAAATGAAAAAACCCGGGAACGCCGACGTGGCAAATCGTTTCATGAACGGCATTGTAAGCCGTCTGTGCAGCTTTCAGGCAAAGAGACGATAGGAGCTAATCCCAAGCGGCGGTTATTCCAAAGACCTGCTTCTCATAGCCTCAATAATTCCGGCGAGCATTCCCACAAGAAAAAGTCCGTGTATGACTACTGACAGGGGATGCAGAGCAGCGCCATCCCAGCACAGGAGGATCGTATCTGCGCAGTAAACCAGAAATCCGATCACAAGTGCGATCAGGCTTCCCACCATAGCAAACACACCCAATACCAGAAAAAGCACGATGACCGCACCGGTCAAAATTTCGAGTTCACCTCCGCTGACTAGCGCCTGTTTCGACAGGACCAGAGTCATTCCCAGGCCCATAGTCATCATGATCCTGATATGGCTTGAGAGCAGCACTACGTTGAGGAAAGAAAGACCCGCAATAGCAAAGAAAATCTTGCCCATTCTTTTCGACTCAACAGGATCGAGTCTTTTTTCTCGTGCCTTCACTCCATATTGAGCCGTACCGTAACCTGTATCGCTACTGGCAAGGTGGCCGTAGGGTTTGCCGCTTGAGCCTTTCGTGAATCCTGTGCCGGACATCTGTTCATGCTCCAGATGAATCGATTTGAGACTGGGTTCAGCAGATAGTACCCCAAGACTGAAAGGACGCACGACCAAAATCATTGATTATGGAGCTAAAAGAAGATCGGAGCGGAATAAGCACGAATAGTCACCGAGCCAGCGTCAGGCGACCTTGAAGGAATCTCTTAGGGCAAAGAAGGGAGACTTTTAGTTACTATCGAACGTTGACCTGAGCAGAAAATTGGGATACAAAGCAACATCAGAGCAGGATCAACCTTTCCCCCCGAAGGCCAGGCAGAACAGACCAGCACACGGAGAAATCTTAAGAGCGGAGTCGTAGATAGAAAACTAATGTCTATCCAGGCGGTCGGCAGATACGAAATCATTGGTGAACTGGGGCGTGGCGCCATGGGCGTCGTGTACAAGGCCCAGGACCCGACGATCGGCCGCACGGTTGCGCTTAAGACCATGCGGCTGGATGTGCATGGGCTGGAAAGCGACGATGTGCTGCGCCGTTTCAAGAATGAAGCCCGCGCCGCCGGCGTGCTGAACCATCCCAACATTGTCACCATCTACGACGCCGGCGAACAGGATGGCATGTTCTACATTGCCATGGAGTTTATAGAAGGCACGACGCTGCATGCAGTACTTGCGGAAAAGCGTGTGCTGACTCCGGAAGAGATCATTCACTACTCGCGGCAAATCTGCAAAGGCCTGGATTACGCGCATTCGAACGGCATTATTCATCGCGACGTCAAGCCGGCAAACATCATGATCACCGCCGACGGAACGGCGAAGATCATGGATTTCGGCATTGCCAAAGCCGGCGGCGGCATGACCAGCACCGGCCAGGTCCTGGGAACACCGAATTACATGTCTCCGGAGCAGGTGAAAGGAAAAGCGCTGGATGGCCGCTCTGACCTGTTCAGTTTTGGCGTGATGCTGTACGAGATGGTCACGGGAGAAAAGCCTTTTACCGGGCAGAACGTTACCACCATCATCTACAAAATCGTGCATGAGAATCCGATTCCGCCGCGGGACCTCGACGTGACGGTTCATCCCGGGTTGAGCGCGGTTGTCACCAGGAGCCTGGCGAAGGTCCCGGAAGAGCGCTACCAGACAGGCGCGGAATTGATGAAGGACCTTGAGGACTACAAATCCGTGGGCTCGGGATCAAGCCCGACGGCTGCGCTGCCTACATCGGCAGTCAATCTGGCGCAGGTCACGACCATGATTCCTCAAACTGCTCGTGGCACGGCCGCTGCGGCAACACCTGCCCGAGATTCCGCGATCCTGTCACCCGGCACAGCGGCGCGGGCTAAGCGGGGCGCGTTGGAGGTAGTTGTGGTCACGGTGCTGCTCGTGGCAGCGGCCCTGGGCGGATATGGGTACTATCGCTACCGTACTGCACTGAAAGTTGAGAAATTGGATCGTGAACTGGAAGACAAGGTAAAACAGGAACAGATACAGCAGGCCGCAGCAGATGCAGCGCGCAAAGCGGAGCAGTCCAAGCAGCAGGCGCCAAGTGTTTCGACCGTGGAGCCGGAACGCAAACTCCCGTCGCAAAAAGCAGCCATTTCCCCGAACCTGGTCACGAAGGACCGCGGCGAGTTGCGTTTTGATTCGCAGCCGCGTGGCGCGAAGGTGGAAGTAGATGGCTGGACCGAGCCGACCTGGGTCACGCCTTTTTCCGCTTCGAACATGGGCGCAGGCAAGCACGTTGTAGTGTTTTCCAAACCGGCTTACCTGCCGGAGATGCGCACCGCGACGGTGACCGTGGGAAAGAGCGTTCCGCTTTCAGTACAGTTGAGTCCCGCGGTTTCCACTCTGGTAGTGGACAGCACGCCTGCGGGGGCAAACATCGAGGTGGACGGGAAAGACACCGGCAAAATTACGCCTGCGGAGATCGTAGTAGAAAAGGGCGAGCATACCATTACGCTGCGAAAGCCCGGATTCAAAGACGTAAGCGCGACACAAACGCTGGCTGAAGGACAGCGTTGGACCTTTACGCCTGTCCTGCTGCAACCCACAACAGAGATGTCGCAGACCAATCGCCCTGGATTCTGGAGGAGAGTGTTTGGCAATACGTCAGAGACGATTCCAGAGGGAAAAGGGATGGTACACATTCGCACCGTGCCGGAAGGCGCGACCATCCAGGTGGGTGACCGGGTTGCGCCGCTCAAGACAAACGTTTCCTGGCCGGTGGATCCAGGCATATACGATATTGTGTTGAAGCTGGATGGTTATAAGCCGATACACCGCATGGTTCGAGTGCAGAGGGGAACGCCCGTGTATGTGGATGAAGTGCTGGAAAAGAAGTAATTAGTATTTAGTAGTTAGTATTTAGCAAAATCAGGAATTGCACGCAGCTTGGCGAAGACTATCACCCCAATGGCCAATTGAAGCTTTTGCTCCTGGTCTGCTGTTGGCTTGGATCTGGGCTTTGCTCTCACTAAGTACTAAATACTAAGCACTAACTACTGCACTTTATGTCTCGCCTGATCATTTCTGCCCCGGATGGCAAAAGGGGCATCCTTGAACTCAACAAGCCTGTGATCACGATTGGCCGCGGCAATGCCAATGATCTGGTGCTGAATGATGCCAGCATCAGCCGCCTCCACGCAGTGGTGAAGCTCGACGGCAACACGGTCATGATTGCCGATCGCGGAAGCACCAACGGGGTGATCCTGAATGGCGAACGCATTACCCAGGAAAGCGAATTGAAGAATGGTGACGTTGCCACGCTGGGCAGCTACCAGTTACGTCTGGAGCACGTGGACGACAAGGGGATTGTAGTACGGAAGCCGGAGATCCCGTCGACCATCGAGCACATGATCCGCGCCGACCGAATCGCCACACCGGAGAAAGCCAGACTTAGTGATACTGCGTTGTCGGACCTCATCCAGCGAATCAAGAAGCTGGAGCGGGAAAATTATCTGCTCACAGTGCTGTACGATGCGGGCAAGGCGCTGAATGCCAAGCTATCAGTGGACGACATCAGCGAACAAGTGGTGGGGCTGGCGTTTCGGATTGAAGGAGTGGAGCGCGGGTTCGTCATGCTGTTTGATGAATCGGGCGAGGTGCTGCGGCAGGGTGAATTCCGGTATCGCGATCCGGGAAACGCAACCAACCAGCCGGTGATCCTGAGCAGCAAGGTGATGGAGATCATTCGCCAGGAGCAACGGCCTATTCTGATCGAGGACGTGAGCGCAGATGAGCGCTTCAGCGGCCGCGAAAGCATTATCATTTCGGGCTTGCGCTCCGCCATGTGTGCGCCGCTGCTGGGGACTGGGACCAACCGGCTGTTGGGCATTCTCTACGTTGACAATCTGGAGCGAACGGCCGCCTTTACCCAGGAGGAGCTGAACGTGTTTGCCTTGCTGGCGGCGCAGGCGGGCGCGGCCATTGATAACGCGCTGGCACAACAGAAGATCGCGCAGCAGAGCTTGCAGCGTTCCGCTTTGGAACGCTTTCTCTCTCCTGAAGTGGCGGAGATGGTGGTGGCGAATCCGAACATCCGGCTGGGCGGCGTGAACCAGAAATGCTCCGTGATGTTCGCAGACATTCGCAACTTTACGCCGATGAGCGAAGGACTCGAGCCGGAACGCGTGGTTGAGATTTTGAATGAGTACTTCACGCGAGCAACAGATGTGATCTTCGACTACGGTGGAACGCTGGATAAATATATTGGCGATGCCGTGATGGCAGTGTTTGGCGCGCCGATCTCGAAGGGGAATGACGCGGCAAATTGCGTGAATGCGGCCATCCAGATTCAGCGGCTGCTGATCGAGTTGAATCGGGACGCGGCGGCGCGCAAATGGCCGGAATTGAGTGTGGGCATAGGCATCAATACCGGCATTGTCACTGCCGGGAATATCGGATCACTGCGCAGAATTGATTACACCGTGATTGGAGACACCGTGAACATTGCGTCACGGCTGGCGTCCAATGCCGCTGCCGGGCAGATTCTGATTTCAGATTCAACTGCAGAGGAACTGGGCGAGAAATTTGATCTGCAAGCTCTCCCGCCATTGAAGGTGAAAGGCCGCTCGACGCCACTGGAGGTGTTCGGTGTTAAGTGGAAGGAGAAGAAGCAGTCAACGAGCAGCAGTCAGTCCGCGGGCAGCCGGGACCTTCGACGTTCAGCCAAAGCAAAATCCTCTACAAGCTGAAAATTCTGGGGGTTTGGGTTCAGCAAAACTAATTGCAGCTTACGCCCTGCGGCGATCTGACGCTTCGGTGGTGTCCCAGGCGCGTTTGGGACGCTGGGATTCGGGGAGGTCGCGATCTTCGACCCGGTCGTACATGTAGCGGTCGCTCACGGTGCCGAGTGATTCGTTATAGAGGCTGATGCCGCCCATGGCTTCACGCAACTCTTCAGAGAACTGGTGGAGGGCTTTGAGGTGGTCGGCGGTTGCGGGGACTTCAGCTTTACTGCTCTTCAAAAATTTCTGATAGCCCTTGTCAACGAGGCGGGAGATCTCTCCGCTCAGCAGATAGCCGGGCTTGGCAAAGACACGCGTGGTACCGTCATCGGCTTTTTCTATGGCGGCAGACACGTTAAGTTTTTTCAGGAAAACCCGGTTTTGTGTCCCCGGCGCGTCGAGAATGTCAAAACCATGCTCGCGAAGCCAGGCGACAGCTTCATCGTAAGTCGGTGGATTGTTTTTCTTTGCCATATTTACCTGCTAACTCGCTTCCCGTCTGCGTGAGCTTGCCAGCATTTCAGGTTTTATCGATGAGATGCTCAGTTATCAAATCCGTTGCCCTGAATATCCACAGCCGGGCAATTTTGAGACGGAACCGATACTCTCGCACAAACCAGTGAATCAGCGCAATGTTACGGTCGTACCAGTAAACCAGTAATTAGTACTTAGTATTTCGTAGTTAGCAAAACCCCCACAGCTGACTGTATACGGAGACAATTTGGTCTATCACGAGTGAAAGGTAGGAACGCAAACGATTATTTCCAAGAAGCCAAGGGCCAATGGCTAGAGGCCAAAGGCAGTTTTCCATTGAGCAACTCTGCTTTTGAGAGCATAATTTATTCAATTTCCCCTAGAAAACCTCCCTGGAGATGTAACGTGAAGACACTCGTTCTTTTCATTTGCACTGCTGCTATTTTGATTGGCGCGGTTTTCGGGCAGAAACCGCAATCGGCGCCCGGCGCTCCGCGAGCGTTCGCGAACAACGATCCGCAATATGTGGCGCTTCGCAACATCCGTTTAGGAACCGAAACGGTACAAGTCAAGGATTTCACTTTGAAGCGCGATGCCGGGACGTTCGTTTTCAAGAGCGGCACATTCCACCTGCTGGAGCCAGTTGCAGGAAAGATTACAGGCGCGGTTTTCACTGGCGAGGCATCATTTTCTCTCACGCCGCCCATCGCGGTTGAGCAGCGCTACCTGGCAATTCTTACGAAAGGCCAGCCGTACGTGGAAGAGTTTGGAACTGGAGTTTTCCGATTCACCGATGGCACAGAACTGGAAATCAGAAAAGCTGCCGTTGCCGGCGCGGGACCCGCCACGGGCGACGCCAGCGGCGCTCTGGAAGAAACGCGACAGCAACTGCGAAAAAAGCTCAAGGACAATCTTGATGCGCGCATCCTCGAAGACATTCTGAGTTCCCGTCAGGGAGGAAAGTTCGTCGCGTTCATCCATGGCCGAAGATACTCGGACAAGACTGTCTATGACGTGGATCCGCAAGGCGCAATGAAGCCGGAAGAAATCGCGCTGATGAGTTGGGACGATAACCACTCGGGCATTTGGGCGGCTTTCCACTATTCCAGAGAGTACTCAGCCGGCACAGCCAATAGTGACGAGCAGAATTACCCGTTTACCATTGAGCATCAGAAACTCGACACCACCATAGCCAAAAGCGCGCATCTCAACGGGACTGCTGAGACGACGATAGTCGCACTTCAGGATGGCGTTCGCGTGCTGGGCCTGCAACTGTTTCCCACCCTGCGCGTGGAATCCGTGACAGGCGAAGGCGGACAGCAACTCTCATTCATCCAGGAAGACAAGGACCAGGACGCGGACTTCGCCGTCATACTCCCGAAAGAACTTAAAAAAGGCGACAAGTACGTAGTAACCGCGAAATATGGAGGGAAAGACGCGATCTCCAATGAAGGCAATGGCAACTACTATCCTATTGCGCGCGAAGACTGGTATCCCGGCCTGGGTTTTGGAAGCTATTCAGCCTATGACATGACATTCCACGTGCCCAAAGGGATGAAGATGGTGGCCACGGGAAAAAAATTGAAGGACATTGAGGAAGGCAGCGAGAACATCACCGAGTGGACCACGGAGGTGCCGCAAGCCGTGGCGGGATTCAATTTTGGGAAATTCAAAAGAGAAGAAGGGAAGCCGTTCAAGCAGCCTTATCTGCTGGAGACATATGCAAATCCCGATCCGCCAGACATGGTGAGAAGCATACAGATGGAAAGCGAGGACAACCTTCCGACCGTGGGCTCCCACATGTCAGAAAATGCTCTTGGAACCATGAGCACCTTGTCGCTCATGAAAAAAGCCATGGCGGAAGCGCAAATCGCGGTCGATCTCTACACTGACTTTTTCGGCGAAGCGCCCTACAAGCGACTGGCGATGACGCAGCAAACCGCTCCCCATTTTGGCCAGGCCTGGCCCGGATTGGTGTACCTGCCCATCACTTATTTCTTTGACAGCACGGTCCGGCATCAACTCGGGATTGGGGAGGCGCGGGGTTATTTCAAAGTAGTGGGCCCGCATGAAATCGCGCACCAATGGTGGGGGCACATGGTGGGATTCAATTCTTATCGCGATCAGTGGATGAGTGAGGGCTTTGCCGAAATGTCGGCATCTATCTTTCTGCAGGCGGCTTACGGCAAGAACGCGCTGGATGAATTTCATAAGTTTTGGGCCGAAGAGCGAACACTGATGACGGAACGCAACAAAGAAGGCAAACGCCCGATAGATGTAGGTCCTGTGACTCTAGGCTACCGACTGAGGAACGCGAAAACGGGCTTCGACATTGCCACCCACCTGATCTATCCCAAAGGCGCCTACATCCTTCAGATGATTCGCTGCATGCTTCAGGATTCCCGCGCTCAGGATGCGGACGCGAGATTCAAAGCCATGATGCACGAGTTCACCAAGACATACGCTAATCGCTTCGCCAGCACTGAGGATTTCAAGGCAGTGCTTGAAAAATATATGACACCCGAAATGGACCTGGCGCAGAATCACAAAATGGATTGGTTCTTCAACGACTATGTTTACGGAACGGATTATCCGAGTTACCGGCTGGAACACTCATTTACGAACGACACAAACGGAGACTGGGTGCTGAACGTGAAGATCACGCAATCCGATGTTGGGCCGAACTTTGCCATGGCGGTGCCAGTGTATCTGGAATTGAGCAACGGCAGAATCTTTCGCATGGGAATGGCAAAACTGCTTGGAAACAGCACAATTGAGCAGCACGTCCCATTGAAGGGCTTGAAAGACAAACCCAAAAGGGCGGTGCTGGCTTACTACGATGACGTGCTGGGAAATATTGAGAATCGATGAGAATTGAGTAAAAAGTAAAACCGGCGTCCGTTCTCCCCCGAGTTTGATGGACGCCGGTTCTAATGTCCTCCCTGGGTGCAGGAGAACGAGGCCGCTCATCTGCATCGGCCAAACTTGCAAGGAATCAGGATGCTTACCTGAAGATGCAGCGGGAATGCGGCACGGGTCAAGAAGGAATCCGCGCATGGTATTGAGTTAGTCGCTAACTAATTAGGAGCGTACGGATGCCTGGACTGATGTATACTGACGCGGAATTTAAATTGCAGGGCGATTCATTCTTAATAAATGCCCTGCTGCATAAGCTGCGGGGGCAGCTTTATTAGCGGGTACTGCGGAAGTCGTCAGTTCATAAACTAATAGCCTTGACCAGCAGCACCCGGTCTGGGAGGTCCGGATGGACCTGTTTCTTATTCGTCTTGTTTTTATTGTTGTCCTGGCCGTCGCTTGCTATCATTTCCAGCCTTTTGGGTTGGACAGATTACCCCCGCCTGTAGCAGCCGGGGTTGGCGCAGCGTTGGGTGGACTGACGGTACTTTTCGAGGCGCGCCTGCGCATCGTAAGCCTGAAGCGCCTGATTGGCGCGGTGATTGGCAGCATCTTCGGCATTCTAGGGGCCTACCTCTTCAGCCTGGTCATCCGAAACAGCATTGTGCATGCCAGCACGCAGCGCTTTCTGCAGTTGCTGGTCATGCTCCTGATGTCGTATGTGGGATTGATCGTAGGCGCGAACAAGGGTGACCTGCTCAACCTGGCGGCGCTGGGAGGAATTTTCGGCGCAGAAAAGCAGGGCCGGAAAAGCTTCAAAATTCTCGACACCAGCGTCATTATCGACGGCCGCATTGCCGACATTGCTGAGACCGGTTTCCTCGACGGCATCCTTGTCATTCCCCAGTTTGTGCTGCGTGAGCTGCAACTGGTGGCCGATTCAGCCGACTCGCTCAAACGCAATCGCGGGCGCCGCGGTCTGGACGTTCTGCAGCGCGTACAGAAGATCGTGACTGTGAACGTGCAGATCGTGGAGGATGATTTCCCCACCATCCGCGAAGTGGACTTGAAGCTGATCGAGCTGGCGAAGGTTTACGAAGGGAAGATCATCACCAATGATTTCAACCTGAACAAAGTCGCCCAGCTCCAGGGCGTGGAAGTGCTGAACATCAACGAGCTCGCCAATGCGCTCAAGCCCATCGTGCTGCCGGGCGAGACCATGCGGGTCTTTATCCTGAAAGAAGGAAAGGAGTACAACCAGGGAGTGGCTTATCTGGACGATGGCACCATGGTTGTGGTGGACAACGCGCGCAAGCTGATTGGAAAGAATGTGGATATTGCCGTAACGTCAGTGCTGCAGACGACTGCGGGAAAAATGATTTTTGGCAAGTATGATGAGCGCTCACGTTCCGTGGAACGTCCTGAGCCGAAGATGGACAGCGGCAAACACGATCTGCGGAAGGCGCAGCCGATCATCGTTGAACCTGCTGCCGCGCATAGCGAACCGACCGCAGCGGCGGAACCGCCAAGATGGAAAGAGTGAGGAATCGCGAGTGATCGCAACGTGACCCACACCCCACCACACGCAAAACCGGCGTGCGTCGGGGACCCCGTGATCGCCGTGATCTGAAACCCTTACCACTGCTCCCGCAGTTCGGGACTGATTCAACTGATTAGCACGGATAGATCTTTTACGATCATTCAATCCGAAGCTTATTCATACCTCAAAGCGATAATTGGGTCCACTCGGGTGGCGCGGCGGGCGGGAACATAACAAGCCAATAACGCCACCGCGCAGAGCAGCACGGTGACAGTAACGAATGTGAAGGCGTCCGTTGTGCTTACTCCAAAAAGCAAGCTTTGCGCGAAGCGCGTGAACACAAACGACAGCGCCAGACCGATCAACACGCCACTCAGGGTCAAGGTCACGGCATTTCTCAGCACCAGCCGAAGGATATTGAAACGCTGCGCTCCCAGTGCCATGCGAATGCCAATCTCGTGCGTGCGCTGCCGCGTCCCATAAGAGATCACACCGTAGATTCCTATCGCTGCGAGCACCAGCGCGAGCAATCCAAAAGCGCCGACGAAGGTCCCGGCAATGCGCTCTGTGGTGCTGGCCACCTGAACGCGCGACTCTAGTGTGTCCACATCGAATACCGGAAGGTCGGCATTGAGTTCGTGGATGGTTTTTTCGAGCGTTGGAGCAAACGCAAGCGGGTCACCGGCAACTCGGACATGAACGATGGTCGAGGAGCGATACTCCTGGAACAAAGGAGTGTACAGAAATGGTTTCGGGCTTTCTTCCAGGTCGTCGTAGTTGCTGTTGCGGGCAACACCGATGACGGAAAACCATTGTCCATAAGTATAAATTCGCTTGCCCAGCGGATCCTGATGCGGCCAATAGCGCGCAGCCATTGCCTGATTCACCACTGCCACCGGCTGAGACTTCCGGTGGTCCTCGAGCGTGAACTCGCGTCCTGCGACCAGAGGAATCTGCATGGTGTGCAGATAGCCGGGACTTACAACGGCATCGTCAATATCCATGGATTCGTTCAGTTGTGGTGTATAGCCTTCAATCTTTACGGTTGCGGAACTCGATGTGAATCCCAGAGGAACCCAACTGGCCAGAGTTGCGGACTGCACTTCTGGAATGGCTTGCAATTTAGCCAGTAACTGGCGATCGAATTCCAACCCAGCAGCGGAACTGTACCCTGATGGAAGCAGCGTATAAGAGGCAAGCAAAACATGGCCGGCATTGAAGCCGGGATCAGCTTGTTGTGCATTGCGAAAGCTGCGGATAAACAGACCCGCACAAATCAGCAATAGGAGTGAAAGCGAAATCTGGCCTGCAGCCAGAATGCCGGCAAGGCGCGCTTTATGCAATCCGCCTGAAGCGCTGGAACTTTCCTCCTTCAATACAGGGAGAGGAGCCAACCGTGAAGCGCGCAGCGCCGGCAGGATACCGAAAATCAATCCTGTAACAAGGGAGATGACAAACGCGGCCAGCATGACTGTGCGGTCCGCCTCAATGTTCATGGAGATGGGAATTCCAGCGGGCGGCAGGAATTTCAAAAAAGTGCCGGCAGTCCAGGTGGTAATCAGCATGGCCACCACACCGCCCATCAGCGCGAGTAACATGCTTTCCAGAAGTAACTGCCGCACCAATCGCCAGCGACTGGCTCCCAGGGAGAGCCGGATGGCGATTTCGCGACGGCGTCCGAGTGAACGAACCAGCAGGAGGTTCGCAACATTGGCGCAGGCCAGCAGCAGCACGATTCCAGCAATAGCCATCAACATCGGCAGCAACACGTAAAGATATGCGTTGGCGCCAAAAGGCGCGCGCCACAATGGGTAAACCGTGATGGTGTCGTGACCATGATGCGCATCAGGATATTGCGTGGAAAGGCGGCGCATCAGGATGTTCAAGTCTTCCTGGGCCTGCTGCCGGTTCTGCCCGGGTTTCAACCGGCCCATGAGGATCAGCCAGGATTCAGCGCGGTCGTGGAAAATATCGCTTTCTGTGACTACCTGCTGCTGCATCGCAACGGGAATCCAGAGTTCGGACCGTAGCCCCGTCTGGCTTCCCTGAAACAAGGGAGGGGTAACGCCAACAATGGTGTACGGGTGCTGATTGATATTGATGGTCCGCCCGATCACAGATGAACTCGCCCCAAAATGCACCTGCCAGAAACGGTAGCTGATGACAACGAAAGGCGCGCCACCAGTTTTTTGTTCTTCTTCGGGCACAAACGTGCGGCCGAGAATCGGCTTTATGCCGAGCACGTCAAAGTAATTTGCAGAGACCAGGCTGCCCCAGATGCGTTCCGGACGTCCCGTGCCCGTGAGGGTGAGGGAATAGATGGAGTATGCGGTGAGGCCGGAAAAACTTTTGTTCTGGTCGCGCAGGTCGGCATAGTCAGGATAAGAAAAGGGGAAAGGAGTTTCGACGGTGCCTCCGCGCGTCATCGATACCAGTTCACGCGGGTGCGTCGAACCCGGAACCGGATTCAGCAACGTGGAGTTGATCCAGCTGAAGATTGTAGTATTGGCGCCGATGCCCAAAGCCAGGGCGAGTATCGCTAATACACACAAACCGGGCGCGTGGAGCAACGTCCGCACTCCATACCGGATGTCGTGCAGCCAGCTGTGCATGGCAGGCTTTCTCTTAGCTTCATTATTGCAATTTCCTCACCATTGGTTAAGTCATTGATTCGAGTGAGATGCGGCCTCGTTGCCGGGAGTTTGGGCGTTCGTCTATGGAATGAATGTGTTCGAAAACGAACAGAGAGGGCTTACCACTAATCCCGCAGAGCGGGACTGATCAACGGATTTCCACTGACAGGCAAAGCGAGAGATTCATATGCTAATTGGCGCCTCTGGAGTGGCTTCCAGCAGAGTGCGAGTGTAGTCGTGCTTAGGATTTGAAGTGATCTCTTCCGATGAACCAATTTCAACAATTTCACCGCCACGCATCACGCCAATTCGATCACTCAGGTAGCGCACTACAGGCATCGAGTGAGAGATAAACAGGTAAGTCAGACCAAAATCGCGCTGCAACTGCTTCAGGAGATTCACAATTTGCGCGCCTACGCTGACGTCCAAAGCTGAAACCGGTTCATCGCAAACAATGAACCTGGGACGCAGCACAAGGGCGCGAGCAATCCCGATGCGCTGGCGCTGACCTCCGGAAAATTCATGCGGATAACGCCGCAAGGCCCCCTCTTCCAGGCCGACTGCCCGAAGCATTTCAAGCGCCTGCTTGCGCAGAGACGCTTTCGCGGGCCGACCGTTTTCAGAATGAACGATGAGCGGCTCGATGATGATCTCTTCGATCCGCATGCGGGGGTTGAGCGAGGCAAATGGATCCTGGAAAATGATTTGCATATCTCGCCGCAGGCGTCGCAACAATCCGGATGGGGCATTCAGGACGTTCTGGCCATCAAAGTGAACTGCGCCGGAAGTGGGTTCGATGAGACGCAGAATCATGCGTCCCAGAGTGCTCTTGCCGCATCCGGACTCGCCCACCAGACCAAGTGTCTCACCGGCGTGGATATCGAGGGAGACTCCACTTACAGCGCGAACTTCGCGTTTGGCCTTGCCGAAGACACCTTCGTCGGCTTTAAAAACTTTGACTAAGTCATGGATTTCAACTAATGCCACGGACCTAAAGCTATCACGGAGACAAGGAGAATTTTTGATTTGTGATTGTTGATTTTTGATTTGAAAGCAGTTTCTTTCGGTTCTTTGCGAACTTAGCGGTAATGATTGTGCCTGGGGAAAAGCCAAAGTCTAAGGGGCCGGAGCCGATTGCCTAACCAAGCAAAAAGGCCTTCGTCTCCGATTCAGGATCTGCACGTTTACCGGATGTTTCGAATCATCCGGGAACCGACAGAGGAGAGGAGGCAAAAGCCTTTGCTTCACCGGGAGCTACCCGGCTTTCCGCGGTTTAACCTTGGCCATGCAACGTGATGCGGCAGCGGATGCATCCACGTCTTATAAAAAGAACTTGAAATCACATCAATCCGCTTTTAAGTCAGACGGCGGGTGCTCTGTTCGGGGTTGCTTTGCTAAGGTAGTGTTGTCAAACGCGACTAATGCTTTTACTTGCACCGGGATTAGGGCGATTTTAGGGCCCTGAAAGCGGGTTGCAACGTGCTAGAATTTCAGTAACTTCGGCAGAGAGACAATCGCATTGATTGAACTTGCACCATCGATCCTGTCTGCGGATTTTGCGCACCTGGCTGATAGCGTTCAAGCAGTGACTGAGGGTGGCGCAACCCTGCTGCATGTGGATGTGATGGACGGTCATTTTGTTCCCAACATCACCATTGGCCCTCCGGTGGTGGCGTCGTTGAGGAAAGCGACTCGGTTGCCGTTGGATGTTCATCTGATGATTGAAGACCCGGACCAGTACATTCCCGCGTTTGTGGACGCCGGGGCCGACTGGATCTCAGTGCATCAGGAGGCTTGCATACACCTGCATCGCACTCTGGAGCACATTCTGGATCACCAGGTGAACGCAGGAGTGGTGATCAACCCCGCCACGCCAGTACACATGCTGGAAGAGGTACTGGACATGGTGGACCACGTCCTGGTTATGTCTGTGAACCCGGGTTTTGGCGGGCAGAAGTTTATTCCGTTCGCTTTGGACAAAGTGCGCAAGCTGGTGATGATGCGCGGGCAGCGGAATGCAAACTTCAGGATCGAAATTGACGGCGGCATCGGGCCCGATACGATCGGCGAAGCAGTCAGAGCCGGAGTTGAGGTGCTGGTCGCAGGCAATGCGGTCTTCGGTGAAGGAAATCCCAGGGAGAACGTGCGGCACTTGCTGAAGCTGGCCACAGAAGCCACCCTGCAAAAAGTCTGAGCTGCCGCGTTCTTCATTACAAGAGGAAGGAAATGCTGCGTAAACTTGCCCTCATTTTGCTGCTGACTGCGCCGTTCTTTTTGACCGGATGCCACCACAAAGTCAAGAATCCCATCGCCAACATTGATTCCAAGCAGCCTGACAAAGTGCTGTTCGACCGGGCCATGGATTCAATGAAGCACGGCCATTACACCGAGGCGCGCACGCTGCTGGAGACCCTGATCAATACCTATCCTGACTCCGAATACGTAGCTCGCGCGAAACTCTCTGTGGGTGACTCGTATTATGCCGAAGGCGGCACCGCGCAATGGGCGCAGGCGGAAGTGCAGTACAAGGATTTCCAAACCTTCTTCCCCAATATGCCGGAAGCTGCAGAGGCGCAGCTCAAAGTTGCCACCATTCACTACAAGCAAATGGAGAAGCCAGACCGCGATTTTAACCAGGCGATGCGCGCGGCCGATGAGTACAAGGCGCTGATCCAACAATACCCTGACAGCAAGCTGGTGCCTGAGGCCAAGCAGAGGCTCCGCGAAGTTCAGGAAATACTGGCGGAGCGCCAGGCGCGCATTGCGCATTTTTATTATCTGCGCAACAACCTGGCCGCAGCCCAGGCCCGCCTGACCTCACTGGTGAGTTCGTATCCGCTGTACAGCGGTGTTGACGACGCCTGGTATTCGCTGGGAGGAATCTACGAAAAAGAAGCGGCGACTATGCGCCAGCAGCAGAAGCTTCCGGAAGCGATGCGGGCAAAGCTGGCTGCGGAATACGACCAGAAAGCGATTGAGAGCTATTCAAGAATTATTACCCGTTACCCCGCGATGGACCGGGCCACTGATGCACGCAAGCGGCTTGAGGCGCTGAAAGCGCCCGTTCCCACTCCTACACCTGAGGCACTGGCAGAGAGCAAAGCTGAAGAAGAAAGCCGCGGATCAAGCGGCAGATTCCATTCGATAATGAGCACTTTCCGCAAGCATCCGGACGTAAATAAGGCGTCGGAGGTGGGCGAACCGAACCTGGAGGAAGAACAAATCATTAGTGCTTCCGCGGTGGTGCAACACCTGGATGCGGAAATCAAAGAAGCGGCAGTCAAGGTTGGGACAGGACCTGCCCCCGGGGCGAATCAGCCTCCTCCGAGCAGCACAACCGATGACACCAGCGCGACCAGCAATGCCGGCGGGGGCAGCAACGGCAGCGCGAGCGCCAACGGCAGCGGATCTGCGACCGGGCAGAGCAACCAGTCGCCAAGTGGCGGGGCTTCCACGCCACCGGCCCGCACCAACGATATTGGCGCCGCTTCCAACAACGGTTCGCAAAACTCCGCGCAGAGCTCTGATAATAGCCAGCAGAATACAAACGATCAGCAGGATTCCAGCAGTAAGAAGAAGAAAAAGAAGGGACTGAGAAAGATCATTCCGTTCTAGTTGCGGCCGCTGGAATCGTTTATGTGCAATCTGCTTTGGTGCGGTTGAAAATCGGGTCATCGGTACATCGGATCATCAGAAGAAAACCCCTAATGCTTCGGACTGCGGTCAGTTTGCCCACCCAAGCTGCCTCAGCTATCAGCTCGTCCTTACTCCGTTCGGCCATGCACCTCCGCTGGTGCTAATCCTTTTGGCCATTGGCCCATGCATTTAAGAGATATACCTCACTGGGTTACTGAGGTAGTCTTTTCATTGACGGCAAAGCTAATTACCGGTTAATTTTGCTTGAAACATTGGCCTGAGGTATTTGCGTGTCCCTGAGAATCCTATTCGCTGATGACAGTATGACTGCCCAGAACATGGGCAAGAAAATTCTTACCGATGCGGGATACGAAGTTGTCGCTGTCAGCAACGGCGCCGCCGCTGTCAAGAAAATCAAGGAACAGAAGCCAGACATCATCATCCTTGACATTTATATGCCCGGCTACACGGGACTTGAAGTCTGCGACAAGGTGCGCAGCTCCACCGATACACTGCGCACTCCAGTGTTGTTGACGGTGGGAAAGATGGAGCCTTACCGGCCGGAAGATGCCAATCGCGTGCGGGCAGATGGCGTAATCATCAAGCCGTTTGAAGCCACCGACCTGCTGGCGGTCGTCAAGAAGCTGGAAGAGCGGGTGGTGCGCAAGAGCGCCCCGGTTGGGGAAGAAACCATCCTGCTGGAGCGTCCACCAGACTTCACAGAGTTTGAGGTGCCCGCTCCTGAGAACCACAACGAGGTGCATGCGAGCCAGCCGACGGTGCAGTCGACCGTGGACGTGCCGGACAACATGGCGACGACGGCGGCGTTCAGCGATCTGCTGGGGACGGATACCGGACATTCCCTGGAGCCGCTGCCGATGCCGAGTGGTGCATTTTCAGCCGAACTACCGGTTCCGCCGCAAGCAGTAGCGGAACCAGCCGCGCCACCGGTTGAGCAGGTAACTCCTGCAGCCAGCGCAGCGGAAGAGACCGCAGAACTGCAGCCTTTAGAGGCAGCG
>DATDNH010000192.1:0-3329 GCA_036518395.1 Candidatus Angelobacter sp.
GAAGGTCCGACTCAGGTCGCCGCTGCTGCCCCCATTGGATGAACCCTCGTCGAATCATCGCGCGGATCTTTTTTGCGGTGCTGACTTTGTGTCTGGCAGCGCGCGCGGGCACCCTCTCGATCGCTGACTACCGTCAGCAGCTTCAGCAATACAGTGCGGGTTTGGAGCAAATCAAAACCCATCCAGAGCAGGCGCAAAAACTTGAAGCTGAAATTCCCGATCATGTTTCAGTGAAAGCTGATTCCAGTGAATATTCGCTCAGCTACGAGTGGCTCAAGAGCGGGTTAAAGCAGCTCAACCAGTCCAATGCTGACGCTCGTTCAGCCGCCCTTACACGCCTTCAGCAGCGCTTGAAGAATTTGGACCAGGAAGCGCAGGGTTATGAGAAGCAGCAGAAGGAGCTCCGGGAGTCGCGCACCAGCATCCAGCAGATTCTGGCGCGCCACGAATTCCGCAAATCGCATGCACCCGGATTCCTGGAAATCTGGTGGCAAAAGCTCAAGCGCTGGCTTTCCGATTTTTTTGATCGCCATCCCATTTACGGCCGTAAAGGCACTGACATCCTGCACATCGCCGTGTACGTTGCTGTGGCGGTAGCTTTCGTACTGTTTCTTGTATGGATCAAGCGGCGCCTCGCGCGTTCGAAAGAGGAGACCGGACGAGAGATCGTCCCATTTGCTCCTTCCGCCAAGGGCTGGCGGGCATGGCTCACGGAAGCGCGCGACTTCGCGCAGCGCGGAGGCTGGCGGGATGCAATTCATCTGGCTTACTGGGCGGGAATATCGTTTCTGGAAGAGCAGGGGGCATGGCGTCCGGACCGCGCGCGAACTCCCCGCGAATATTTGCGCATGCTGGGTTCGCGCAAGCCGCAATATCCGGTGCTGTCAGATTTGACGCGCAAGTTTGAAGTGACCTGGTATGGCAATCGTGACGCCAGCGCCGCTGATTTTCAGGAAACGCTCGGCCAACTCGAGAAACTAGGGTGCAGATAAAACTCGATAAAAGCGACCGCCGGCTGCTCATGTGGACCGGCCTGATTCTGTTACCGGTGATTATTCTGCTGGCCTTCCTCTCGCAGGACGAGGCGGACTCCGGTATCCCCACCACATACTCCGCTCAGTCCAGCGGCGCAAAGGCGGCGTATCTTTTTCTCGAGGAGGAAGGTTACAACGTCGAACGTTGGGAACAGTCGCCAGAAGAGCTGCCAACCGAGCCAACTGACTCCGTGCTGGTCCTGGCTTCTCCCGCAGGAGTTCCCAGCAAGATGCAGAAGAGTGCTCTGGAACAGTACCTGGCCGGCGGTGGAAGAATTCTTGCCACCGGTTACTGGGTTTCATGGTTTCTTCCCAAAATGGATGTGGTGTCAGAACCGGCTCCTAAAGGAGTCTGGAAGGAATACGATCCGGAGATTCTGAGCCCACTGACGCGTGCCGGCAGAATTCGCATGACCCCGAATGCCCATTGGGGAGATGCCGCCCAGGGACAAGTGGTCCATTATGCGCAGGATGGCAAGGGAATTGTGGTTTCGTACAAAGTGGGTAAGGGCGAGGTCATCTGGTGGGCGGCAAATACTCCGCTCAGTAATGCCGGAATTGCCGAAGCCGGCAACCTGGCATTATTGCTGAACTCCCTGGGTGCCTCCAAACAAACAAGAATTCTCTGGGACGAATTTTTTCATGGCCAGCGTTCCCAGCCGGCAAGCATTATGGTGTTGCCGGTATGGATTGGGCTAGCTCAGTGCGGTCTGGCCGTGCTGGCTTTGCTCTTCACGTTTTCCCGTCGCAATACTCCCATCCGCCCGCTGGTCGAGCCTTCGCGACTTTCTCCGCTGGAGTTTGTGCAGACTCTGGGAAAGCTTTATCGCCGCGCCAATGCGACGCGTACCGCGCTGGAAGTGCCCTACAACACTTTCCGCGCCCTGCTGATCAGGCGCCTCGGGCTGCGCAATGATGTTTCTTCTTCGGAACTGCTGCAGGCAGCGCACAAAAAACTCGGCTACCAGGATGCTGGTTTCGAAGAGACTTTCAGGGAAGTCCTGAAAAATCTAAATGAGCCATATATAAAAGAAGACAAGGTCCTGGAGTTGGCTCAGAAATTGAACCAGCATGCTCGTAATTTGAAACTGATTACCCAATAACAATAGGGTGATCCGGCAAGGTGAAGAATCCAAACGTAGAGACGTTGCATTGCAACGTCTACCGCGCAAAGCGCGGAACGGTTTTGCTGTTGCCTGTACATAGGTCTGAGGAAGCGGTACGTTAGAACACTAGGACACGCCAACACTCACCGCACCAGGCATAGCAAGCGCAGTTAGGAGATTATTAACTATGCAGACGGTTTCGCGGGTGCTTTCTCACGGACGCACTGAACTGGCAAAAGTGATCGTAGGCCAGCAAGAGCTGATCACTCATTGCCTGCTCACCATCCTGTGCCAGGGGCACGCCTTGCTGGAAGGAGTTCCCGGGATCGCCAAGACCCTGGTAATCAAATGCTTTGCCCGGCTCTTTGCGCTGGAATTCAAGCGCGTGCAATGCACCTCCGATCTGATGCCCGCCGACATCATTGGCAGCAACGTCCTCAATTTATCTGACAGCACTTTTTCGCTCCATCGTGGCCCTCTTTTTACGGACTTTCTGCTGGTCGATGAAATCAACCGCATGCCGCCGCGCACGCAGGCGGCGCTGCTGGAGTCCATGGAAGAGCGGCAAATCACGATTGACGGGCAGACCTACCGCCTTTCAGAGTTCTTCACCGTTTTTGCCACCCAGAACCCGATTGAATTCGAAGGTACGTACCCTTTACCGGAAGCGCAGCTTGACCGCTTTCTCGTCAAGACCATCGTCAACTATCCGGAGGCGGAGCAGGAAATTACCATTTTGAAAAACCACCATCAGGGATTCGATCCTCACGATCTGGCTTCTGCGCATATAGAGCAGTTGGGGCCGGAGGTGCTGGCGGAGGCGCGTGCCCAGGTGAAGAACGTGCGCGTGGAGCCAGCGCTCTTCCAGTACATCGTGGAGATTGTGCGGCGCACGCGTGACTGGCCTTCGTTTTCCATCGGCGCCAGCCCGCGCGCGGCCATCAGCCTGATGATGGTGGCCAAAGGATTTGCCGGTGTTGAAGAGCGTGATTACATGATTCCCGACGACGTCAAGGCAGCGGCGCTGCCCGTATTGCGGCATAGAGTAATTTTGCGCCCCGAAGCTGAACTCGAGGGCCTGGGAACAGACCAGGTGCTGAACGAAGTCATCGCCTCAGTAGCAGTTCCAAAATGACTTTAGAGCAATTCCACAGTTGCTTTGGTCAGACGGTGATCATGGAAAGATGAA
>DATDNH010000193.1:0-3269 GCA_036518395.1 Candidatus Angelobacter sp.
ATTCTTGGTCCCAGTCGGCCGTATATTTTGATCCTGGCGTGGTCGGCAGTGTTTGTGCTCCTGCTGGCGTGCGCCAATGTTGCCAACTTACAGCTCGCTCGGACGATAAGCCAACAGAGAGAACTGGCAGTACGAACCGCATTGGGAGCATCTCGTTGGCGCATTGCGCGCCAGGTGATGGCCGAAAGTTGCATGTTGTCCCTGGCGGGCGCGGCTGGTGGCTTGCTGCTGGCCATGTGGGCCGTTCCATTCACCCGTGCCAGCGTGCCCGATTTCATCGTGCAGCATGTTGTGGGGATAAAGAATATTCGATTGGACGGTGGTGTAATCGCCTTCACGGCAGTGGCCGGCTTGCTTGCCGGAATTCTGGCCGGTGTGATTCCCGCCTGGCACGCTGCTTCCTCGCGAGACCTTACCGATGCACTCAAGGAAGGGGTGCGTGGTTCATCAGGGGTGGCGCGCCGCCGCTCACGCTCGCTGCTGGTTGTGACCGAGGTTGCGTTGGCGCTCATCCTTCTCGTCGGGGCCAGTCTGATGGTGAAGGGATTCAGGAATCTGGTGAATCGAGATCCGGGCTACGATCCTGCCGCACTTTCCCTGCGCGTCACTTTGCCGGAAAAAAAATATGCGACCGCCAGTGCGCGCGCCGATTTCTACAATCGCGCAGTGGAACAACTGGCGGCCCTTCCTGGAGTTGAGGCTGCAGCGGCCGTCAGGTTCCTGCCTGCGGGTTGGGCCTGGCAGTCAGGTAATTTCACCATTGAAAATGTTGTCTCACGCCCTAACGAGCAGCCTCGCGCCGCTATGCAGTCGGTTACTCCAGAATATTTCCGCGCGCTGCGAATCCCATTACGCGCAGGACGGTTCCTGACTCAACAGGATGGCGAGGAATCTCCTCCGGTAACGGTGATTACGGAAGCTATGGCGCGACGGTATTGGCCCGGCTACAATCCTATCGGACACCGAATTCGCTTTGCCAGCAGTGAACCGTGGCGCACCATTGTGGGAGTGGTGGGCAATATCCGTCAGGAACCGTTCGACTACGTTTTTCGCTCGGTTGCCTATGTTCCCATGACACAGGCGCCGCCACAGTCAGCCGGTTTTATCCTGCGGACTTCGGGCGATCCTATGGCACTCGCCCTGGCGGCTCGCACCGCCCTGCAGCGCGTGGATTCAGATCAACCTGCCTTTGATATACGTACCCTGGAGCAACTAATCACTGACGACACCAGCGGAGTCCAGTACTCTGCCCGCATGATGTTTGCTTTCGCACTCATCGCGCTGCTGCTCGCGGTTGCCGGGATTTACGCGGTCATGGCTTACGCAGTGGTCCAGCGCACGCACGAAATCGGCGTGCGCATGGCCCTGGGTGCGCAACATGGTCATGTGCTGCGAATGATTATCGGCAATTCAGTGAAGCTCGCTGCAGGAGGACTGGTGATCGGAGTGCCAATTGCGTTTTTCATCATGCGCGCGCTCGCGGGTCTGCTTGAAGGGGTAATCCAGTTGGATATTTCGATGTTGATTGCTTTGACCGTCATGTTGGGGATGGTCGCAGCGCTGGCAGGTTACATCCCGGCCCGCCGCGCTACGCAGGTTGATCCTATAGCCGCGTTGAGAAATGAATAAGGCGGTCACAGACTCGAACTGCAAGCTGATAAAATCAAATTGCAATTCTGGTCGGGCGGTTAGCTCAGCTGGTTAGAGCGCCTGCCTTACAAGCAGGAGGTCCACAGTTCGAGTCTGTGACCGCCCACCATTCTTTTATCTTGCCGATTAGGCTTTTGCTCCCGCAATCAGCCCCATAAAGCCCTGGGTCAGTTCATTCTTGGGTTGGAACGTTTTCTGCGTGAGATCAACTTCCCATAAGAAGATGTTAGGACCAATCTTGGCCTGCACTTCCACATGGCCCTCCTGTAGGAGGTTAGTGGTGACCTCAATCTCGGCGTCAATGTTTCTCTCTTTTTTAAGCATCAGCTGGACAGCCTGAAGAAAGTTCCAAATGGGACTGGGAGTGGCCTCATTCAACAACCAGGATTGTGCCTTTCGCTCTGGACTCTGGGCCGCGCCGGAGAGTTTTTCCACCAGCGTTGGAATTTCGGGATCCGCCGGACCACGCAGAATCTGCAGGACATTTGTCAGGTACTCCTTAATGTCGCCTCCCTGATTGCGGAGAAAGGTCTCAAAGAAAGTGATGCTATGCTCCAGACCCTGCTGCTCCGGCCAGATCTCGCGGCTTTGTCTAAGCTTTGGCAGCGCTGAACGAAGCTTGTCTCCCATCTCCAGTTTAGAGTGGAGCAAGTAAGCTCCACCGAGCATCCGGTAGACCGTCGCCCAGATATGGCGATACTGTTCGCGATACTCGATATTGCCTTCTACTTTCTCCAGTGTTCCCTGCAACGCCGGTATCACGTCTTCGCCGTTGAAGGAGTTCCCGGGCCAACTTCCCAGTTTGGCGGTGTAGTATTGCACGTCTGTCCCGACCTCCTTGTCGAACTGACGTGCCGCCAACTCTGCCTCGTCATCTGTTATGCGCCGCACGCTCTTCGCTACTGGCGGCGCAACAATCCTCGGCTGCGCTGTAAGCCGTCTCAGAAGATTGATGAAGCCGTCTTTCTGGCTCAGGTCGTAATAAGTGGTGCCTTTTAGGAGGATGGGAATGTTGCGAGCGTCGTCAGAATTCAGCAGCACGGGAATGAAAATAGTGTTCTGTGCCTCCGACTCGTACAGCTCCTGAGTGATCACCGCGCCTTCCCACTTTGCGCCTTTTCCCTGACCGGCTGGTGCCTTGCCGCGAAAACGCAAATTGTATATTTCTGTGCAGATCACCAGCACAAAAGATGCTTGCTCAATCTGGTCGAGTGTCCAGCGCGGCCAGCCTTCCGCTGGCGATTCGTGGAATTGATCCAGCTCACACGGCACACCTTCCCCACGCAGGCGTTTGGCCAGATTCAAGACGTTGTCCATGTGTTGTTGAGAATCGTGGCTGTAGCTGATAAAAACAGTTCGCGGCGGGGGCGTGGCGGAGTCTACGGCTGACATGGCCGCCAATGCTATCACGATATCTTCCCGAAAGTTCTTTCGCGTTTGTCTTCGCGAAACGGCTTCTTTCCCGAACCGACCAACAGGTTACCTAAGTCACTACACCTTTGTATTTGATAGTCTCGAGGCACCAGGAATTGTGCTAAGCTGCCGAATCTCCGGAAAATAGAGCATGACAGACCTGTTCGCCAAGCTTCCCTCCATTCTGATTCTGGCCGTGCTGGTAG
>DATDNH010000194.1:0-8142 GCA_036518395.1 Candidatus Angelobacter sp.
CTGTTCACCGTCCAGATCGCCCCTGCGTTTGAGAAAAAGGGAGAAAAAGGGATAGCCTGAGAGCCTGTCGGAGATAGATTTTCGGGAAGGAAGAATCAACAACTTACAAAGAACGCAACGCCCTGTAACCATTGATTGTTCGACAGGAATCGTTTTACTCCGACAGGCTCTCAGGCTCCCCCCAATTTTAGGTACACTCTTCGGCTCACCATGCCTGCGGCCTAAATACAGGATACGCATCACGGAATGCCATCAATACTTCGTTCCGAAGACGCTCGAGCTCGTGCGCGGCATGATAAGGATTGAAAAAGAACGTCGAACAGCTCGGGCTGCCGCAACCACAGGGGCGTAGGACGCCGGATCGGATCATCTCGTCGTATTTCGCACGCAGCCGGGAAAGCACCATCTCGACCGCTTGGAGTTTAGTGCGCAGAACGCTGCTTTTTACCTGATGGCGTGACGGAATGCGATCGATGAGATGTCCATCGCGCGCCTTCCAGATTCCGGTGCCTAGAGCTTGGATAGTATCGGTAATGGCCTGCTTGAAATCTTCCATGTTGCTTTCCTGATGAATCGGCGTGTAAAAAGCAGGGCGATCAAATACTTTTGCGAAAGCGGCGAGCACTTCGTCGTCATTGAGCGGTCGCGTGGATTCCGCTAACTGCTTCAGGTCCTCCGGTGCATCGGGAAAGGATTGGCCCTCGACGAACCGCTTGAGTAGAGGCTCAGCGTCTTTGCGCAGAAACTCCTCGAATTCCGCTCCCGACCACGTGTCGCACTCCTTCACACCGAGCGATTTGACGTGGTCTTTGATTTTGTCCCGCAGCGTGGCGGACACCTTGCTTTGCGCGACGATTCGGAAGCGGTGCGGGATGCCGTTGGGAGCCTTGAGAACCTTGGCGATATCCGTGGCTGCCTTGTTGAAGGTGAGTTGTTTTCGGTTGACGCATTGAATGCACACGGATTCCTGTTGTGCCTCATTCTCACGAATACCCCAGATGTCGCGACCGAGATCGCTTCCTGTCTGGCCATACCATTCCAGCGAGCGCCAGGTGTCGGTTCGCCAGTGGTAAGCAAAAACGAGGCGCTCGAATTCGGAGCCGTCGAAATCCTCAAAATGAATGGGATGTACGGAAGAGGCAGGTTTTGGCATACCTTTCCTGCTTATACTACAGCACGGCAGAATGGCAGAATGATGTAAGCGTCACAACTTGAGCACTCGGCGAGCACAAAGCCGGGCCTAGGGAAACCGAAGAGCCCCCTCCGCTGCCGGTAGAAATCTCTAAGTAGCGCAGACCCCACATTCCGAAAACTCCTCGAATGAGAGGAGCTTCAGCCTGTGGCCTTTCTGAATCTCCGCTGGTATCGAAGAAAAGGGGGCTGCCTGAACTGCGCCCCGCCACCGCTAAGGTATCCCCAAAGGAGGGACAAGAGAGCGATTTGGCCATTCCTCAGTAGTGGTCTCAATCAGAAAACTTGAGACGGCACATGCGGGCGAAGCCGACTACAATCGGCAACGCTGTAAGCGGCAGCGGAAAAAAAGAGGTTACTTCGCTAGAAACGGGGCCTGTTCTCGGGCGTAGTTGGGCGGCGTGGACAGCCAGCAAGTAACTAAAGTCCATCCTGCTAGCGGACTCTACCTCCGAATAACGCTCAATCGTATGATTGCCGATTGCGGTACTGTCCCCCATAGCTCCCCATGGAAACAGTTTTTGAGAGTGAAATCATCAGTTCATCGGGTTTTCCCACGGCCACGCCGGTTCTCGACGTGCTTCGGCCATCGCCTTCTGCAGGAACGCAAAGGCTGACCACCGGCGATTATTTCTTTGTCAGCAGCGCGGTGATGGTGGCGTTTACCCAACTGCCTTATATCCAGTCCATTGTTGATTTCATTTCTCGCCAGCCTCTTGCAGTATTTTGGGGCAGCCTCCTGGGTTTGCCGCTGGTTGCTTTTCTCCTGGCCGTGGCCATTCATGAGACAGGTCATCTGATAGCAGCGCGGATGAGCGGCTTCGAAGTTGTCCGGGTCAAGTTTGGCCCATTTACATTTCGGGAAAAGCTCGAGGCCAATGATGTCCTGTCTTTGGGTTACACCGTATTGCGGCCTCAAAGTGCAGCGGGGCTGCGATGGCGGACCGCAGCTGTCGTTTCTGGCGGCCCCCTGGCCAGCTTTCTTTTCCCTGTGCTCCTCGAAGGAGCCCTGCATCTGCTCCCAGGCCGCTGGACAACAATGATGGTTCCGGCCGCGGGAGTCCATCTTTGTTCCGTCGTTTCATTCCTGATGGGAGTTGGTTCTCTTCTTCCCGACATTGACGCCACCGGCAATTTTTCCGACGGAACCCGTCTCCTCATGCTATTGAAAAACGATTTCCGGGCCTCGCGTCTGCTTGCCATTTTGGAACTGCAGCTTGGACTCAACTCCGGGCAGCATCCACGCAGTTGGGGAGAGGACCTGGTGGCACGCGCGGTGAATCCGACGGACGAGTCATTCGATTTCGTGGGAGCGAATTGGCTGGCATATCAATGGGCTGACGCGCGTCAGGACCTGACCCAGGCGACCGGATACCTGGAACAGGCATTGAGTGGCCTGGCTTCCTCGCCCGGTCACCTCCGCGACCGTATTCTGCTTGAAGCCGCCATTTATCAGGCCTGGTATCGCCACAACCTGGTCAAGGCCCGGCTTTGGACGTCCCAGATTGGGAAGCTGAACGCGCTTTCGCCACTCGAGCACATGCGTCTTGAGATCGCCTGCTGCTGGGCGGAGGGGAAGTCGTTTGACGCCTGGGAAATGCTGCAAAAATATTTGCAACGCGTGCGCGACCTGCCTGTCTCGACGTTGCGCACGTCTGCGGAGCGAGACGCGCTGGAATGGAAAGCGCAGATGGAATCAAGAATGCTCGCCGGCGCCTGGGCCACCATGCACTCCTGGCCTTACGAGCGCCAGACACAAATGGTTTGAAGGCAGCTCTTAGCTTTTGGCTCTTGGCCTTTGGCTTTTGAATTTTGGGTTTACCGTTCTTGTGAGACAAAAAAGATTCTGCAATTTAGAGACTCTTAGTGTTGGTGTGTCAAGCGTTTTTGCGAGACCTAACAGCGCATAGATAACAATAGCCCATCCACAAAGCTCATTCCGCGCTTCGCGCGGGAGACGGTGCTCCCACCCCGCCACGCCAAAACCGGGCGCGTCGAGGACCCCGGTGCTGAGCACCGTCTCTACGTGTTGATTTTTCCCAGTCCCCTGTAACCTGTCCCCTGTAACCTATCGTGTTACCATCGCCTTGTGTCCCCTTCAGTCCGGAGAAAATCGAGGCCTGCGCTGCAACGCGGCGCTGCGACCCAACTTGTCATCATTACCGGCATGTCCGGATCGGGGAAGGCCTCAGTCCTTAAAGCCTTCGAAGACCTGGGCTACTATTGCGTCGATAATCTGCCCATAGAGCTGATCGGACGCTTTGGCGAACTGGCCCGGGAGTCGAGCGAAATTGACAAAGCGGCATTGGTAGTGGACATCCGTGAGGGAGACCAGCTCAAAAAACTTCCGGCAATCATCAACTCACTGCGCAAACAACTCAAGACCACGGTGCTCTTTCTCGAAGCCTCGGATGAGGCCCTGCTGCGGCGCTTCAGTGAAACCCGACGTCCGCACCCGCTGGGCAAAGAGAGCACGGTCAGGGCGGCGCTGGCCAAAGAACGCAGGCATCTGAAACCAATTCGCGCCCTGGCGGACATGGTGATAGACAGCTCAAAATTCAATGTCCACGAGCTGCGCGCCCACGTCACTGACAAGTTCACGGCGGGGAAAACCGAACAGAATATTCTGATCTCCTGCGTCAGTTTTGGTTACAAGGGCGGCGTGCCGGACGACGCTGACCTGGTCTTTGACGTTCGCTTCCTGCCTAACCCGCACTTCGTTCCCGCGTTCAGGCCGTACACAGGACGGCATCCGCAGGTGGCCAAGTACATCCGGTCATTTCCCCAGACGCAGGAATTCATTACCCGGATCTCCGAATTGCTGGTCTACCTGATTCCGCACTATGTCTCGGAAGGAAAAAGCTACCTGACCATCGCGTTCGGTTGTACAGGCGGGCAGCACCGTTCGGTGATGATCGCCGAAGACGTGAAAAAGCGGCTGTCCAGCGCGGGATACAAAGTGAAAGCCATCCACCGCGACTCTCCCAGGTGATTAACTTTAAGGGTGATACCCTACGTAACCAACCGCTTTTGCGCAGCCTCCGTTAGAATGAGGGGGAATGTTTCCAGCCGCCAGGGGTGACTCATGAAGCAACTGATGAGGTTGCTGGGTTACATTCGCCCGTATTCACTCCAATTTTTCGCTTCCGTAGTGCTGATGGCGGCCGTTGGCGCGCTGGAGGCTTTCCGGCTTCTGCTCTTAAGGCCGATTTTCGATAGCGTCCTTAATCCCGCGTCCCGCACGGAAGCCATTCCGCTGTTTCGGTTGCCCTGGGGTGCGCACCGAGTTATCGATCTGCATCAATTTGTTCCCAGGCATTCTCACAACGTTCTCACGGTGGTGGCCATCGCGCTGGTCAGCGCCAGTATCATCAAGGGTGTTTGCGATTATCTGGGAACGTATCTCGTCAATTACGCCGGATACGGTCTCACGACTGATCTTCGCAACAGTCTTTATAAGAAAATCCTCGCGCGCTCCATCAGCTTTTTCTCGCGTTATCCCACAGGCACGCTGATCTCCACCATTGTCAACGACATCGAAAAGGTCCAGTTTGCCTTGTCCACGGTGATGGCGGAATTTCTTCAGCAGTTCTTCACGTTCTTGTTTCTCACAGCGCTTGTGATCGTGACCGGCGGCAGGATGGCCTGGATTCTCGTCCTGTTCATTCCCTTTGTTGTGATCTCTTCCGGCAAAATCGGACGCCGTGTACGGCAGACCACGCGCAAAGGACAGGACAAGCTGGCGGAAATCCAGAACATTCTGCATGAAACCATCACTGGCAACCGCATTGTGAAAGCTTTCAGCATGGAGACGTGGGAGAACCTGCGCTTCTTTCAGGCTGCACGCAGGTTGTTTCGAGCCAACCTGCGCTCCGTGCGGGCCCAGGCGCTCAGCTCTCCGCTCATGGACATCATCGGCTATGTGGCCATCGCGCTGCTGCTTTGGCTTGGCCGAGACCAGATCAAGCGCGGCGTATTTACGGAAAGCGGCTTCCTGGTTTTCATTGCCGCCTGTTTCAAACTTTACGATCCCATTCGTAAATTTGCCCTGTTCAATAACAGCTTCCAGCAGGCCGTAGGCGCTTCCTCTGAGATCTTTCGCTTCATGGACGAAGAAGACGAAATAAAAGAGCGCAAGGGGGCGATCGCGCTGCCGCCGTTCCAGGACCGCATCCGCTTCGATAAAGTCAGCTTCTCCTATGGCGACAATAATGGAAATTCCGGCGCCATCCTGCGCGATGTCGACCTGGAAGTGGGCAGGGGGGAAATTGTCGCGCTGGTTGGGTCCAGCGGCGCGGGCAAGAGCACGCTGGTGCAGCTCATTCCACGGTTCTTTGATGTAACTTCCGGGGCTGTCACCATTGATGGATACGACATTCGCAATGTTACTTTGCCATCGCTGCGGTCGCAGATAGGCGTTGTCACCCAGGAAACGATACTTTTCAACGATACGGTGCGGAACAACATCGCTTACGGACAGCCGCAGGTTCCAGACGATGCTGTGCTCGCGGCTGCAAAGGCGGCCCTGGCCCATGACTTTATCCAGAAAATGGCTGACGGCTACAACACCATTATCGGGGAAAAGGGCGTGCGCCTTTCCGGCGGTGAGCGCCAGCGTATCGCCATTGCTCGGGCATTGCTGAAGAATGCCCCGATCCTCATTCTGGACGAAGCTACATCCGCTCTCGACAATGAGTCTGAGGCGCTGGTGCAGTCCGCGCTGCAAAACCTGATGGCCGGCAGGACGGTCTTCGTGATTGCACATCGCCTTACCACCATCCGGCGCGTAGACCGCATCGTGGTCCTGGACAATGGCCGCATCTCGGATTCAGGCACCCATGAAGATCTGTTGACCCGCCTGGGAACTTACCGCAAACTGTATGAATTGCAGTTTATGGACCTGGAACAGACGGCCGTTGTCGCTGCCCAGGAAACTTCCCTTAAATAACATGCCGATTCGTTCCATGACAGGATTCGCGCAGGTAAAATCACAGGCCGGCGACGGCACTTCCTTCGCCCTGTCCCTGAAGTCTGTGAATCACCGCTTCCTGGACCCGCAACTTCGATTGCCGGCTGACATGGATGACCTCGAGATCAAAATCCGGCGGGTATTAAAGGAGCGGATGGCGCGCGGCCACGTGGAAATTACGCTGAACATCGAGCGTCGCAGCGGAGAAGGATTTGAGCTCAACCGGGATCTGGTGGCCGGCTACGTGAACGCGTTCCGCAATGCCAGCAAAGAATTTGTCACTCCCGGCGAACCTGACTTGAATGTGATTCTGCGCATACCCGGAGCGCTGGTGTCCTCTGCGCCGGCCGATGGGAATTTTGAGGCCGCAGTTCTTGCCGGCCTGGACCAGGCAATTGCCAAACTGAACGTGATGCGCGATCAAGATGGCCGTGGCATGGAGGCTGAGCTTCGCCGTCGCCTGCAAACCCTCGAACAAGCGGCCCAGGAGGTCAACAAACTCAGGGCCGGCGTGAGCCGGGCGTACATGGAAAAAGTTCGTGCACGCATGCAGGAACTGGTGGCCAGCGTGAACGAAGACCGCGTACTCCAGGAAGCTGCCATCCTGGCTGAGCGCAGTGATATCCAGGAAGAACTGGTCCGCCTGGAGACGCATATCCAGCATTTTCGCGGATTGCTGGATGAAGGCGGCGAGGTGGGCAAAAAACTGGATTTTCTGTTGCAGGAGCTCAATCGCGAGGCCAACACGCTGTTATCGAAGACATCGGGAATTGCCGGCGAAGGGCTGCGCATCACCGAGCTAGGCTTGTTGATGAAAGCTGAGATTGAGAAGTGCCGTGAGCAGGTGCAGAACCTCGAATGAGCGGAATTCGCTACATCATCTCCGCCCCGTCCGGGTCAGGCAAATCCACCCTGGTCAATGAGCTGCGAAAATTTGTTCCCAATCTGGATTTCTCCATCTCCTATACCACGCGTCATCCCCGTGGCAGCGAGCAAAACGGCCGGGAATACTACTTCATCACGCTTGAGCAATTTCAGGCGATGATCAAGCGCGGTGAATTCCTTGAATATGCTGACGTCTTTGGCAAATATTATGGAACGGCAAAATCCGTGCTCGAGAAAGCAGACCAGCGGGGAAATGATGTTCTTCTGGACATCGATGTGCAGGGAGAGCGCCTGGTCAAACAAAAAATTCCCGATGCCGTAAGTATCTTCGTCCTGCCGCCAAGCCGTGCCGAACTGGAATCTCGATTGAGGAAGCGCAATGCAAGTGAAAAGGTGAGCGAGGAAGAAATCCAGCGCCGGTTGGATGCGGCAAAAAAAGAGATTGAGAACTATCCTAATTACGAATATATTTTGGTGAACGACCGGCTGGAGCAATCGGTAGATCAACTTCAGGCTATTGTCCTGGCCGAGCGCCTGAAGCGTTCAGGGAAACCGCTGTCTCCGGAGGAGAAGCGATACTTAGAGATGGCGGAGAAATCCCTGAAATGCAATATGGAAGACAAAGTCAGGAGTATTCTGGCATCATTCTGATACTGGTTGTAACCCCAAGGTCATCTTGAATTGTCTTCTTCGGTTCGCGTATGTTCTTGTATCACGGGGATTCTAGTCTTACTACAAAGTACTGCTTGTCGAGGGTTCGTTTTATGAAGCTGATTGAAGGATTTGACAGCAATTACCGCTACGTCCTGGTGGCCGCGCGCCGGGCACGCCAACTTGCCGGCGGAGCGCCCGCGCTGGTTGAGACAGACACGCGCAAACCCTGCCGGATTGCCTGCGAAGAAATCGCCGCGGGCAAGATCCAGTATGTAGTCAAGAACCGCGGGGCGTCTTCCGAGCCATCACCGGAAGGCTAAAAACCAGCTTTTAGTTCTCTCCTTCTCCTGCTCCAGAGTAGCTGGATGCCGCAACCCAGAGCCGAGGTGTGTCTGCATGGTTTTCGATCACGTGCGATCACCCGATTCTTGAAATCAGGCTAG
>DATDNH010000195.1:0-22334 GCA_036518395.1 Candidatus Angelobacter sp.
CTGGTTCCTGGCCACGAATGCAGGTTTCTCCACCAGGTCGCGCGGCGGATAACCACAAATAGACAATTCAGGGAAAAGAACCATCTCCGCGCCGGCAGCCCTGGCCGCCAGCGCATAATCTATGATTTTTCTGGAATTCCCGGTGAAATCACCGATGGTGGGATTGATCTGTCCTAACGCAATCTTCACAGGTTCAGTTTAACGCGACAAAGGTTTAACCCGAAGCTAGTCTCCGGCTAACCTTAATTCGCTGCGCTCACGTCTGCCTAAAGGCCGCGATGACTGCGTCATCGCTAGACGCTGATACTCATCAGTTCTCGCCCAGGCGAGAACCGATGGCGCAATCTTCACATATTCAGTTTACTAGCTTCTAGCTGCTGGCCACTAGCTCCTAGCTCACAACCAAACCAAGAGCGTTAACAACAGGCAACAGGCCATAGGCAACAGGCCACAGTGTTGGGAATAGGGATTAGGGAATAGAAAAAACGAAGCCTGAAACCGCCCGAAATCAAGACATTGCAAGCGGTTGATACGTTGATACCACCCGCATAAACATTGAGGAAAACAGGCAACAGCAAGACCAAAACCGAACACCGTTAGCCAGAGAACGCGGCAGTTTTGCGGCTTCTGAGAAAAAGCTTCACCACCTCCTGTCACCCCAATCGCGCAGCAGTCGACCAACTGCCAGGCAGATGAACACCATTAGTGCGAGGACCAGAGCTCTGCCCTTACCAGATGTGATCTGAAAGATCATCAGAAGCACCATAAGCATTCCTCGCGCAGGTGAGACCCAGGAAAGCAAATTCTTTGCCGTGCTTCCGAATGACAATATTCACTGAGCTTAGTTCGGAGGCGGTATCTGGGGCTTCGGTATTGTCTGCGGTGGAGGCTCGTTGGAAGGGCCGCCGTTGGGGTCCACCGGTCTTTGTTGCTGCGGCGGAGAAATATTTGGGTGCGTGCTCATGGGATCGTCGCCTTCGCCGGGATGCTTCAGTGACGGCTTATTTACGGGCTTATCACTTGCCGGCTGCTCGTTGTTCGCGGCTGCGGCGCTTTGCGCCGTTGCCGCTGCCATCGACACTACGCCGTCCTTGACGTCAACTTCCTTCTCCGTCTTGAGGATCTTTTCGCCGGTCACCTTCATGGTTTTGACTTCAGTAACTTCATCGCCGACGAAACGAACAAACGTGACGTCCTGAGGCGGCTGCCCGTAAATCCATTCTTCGTACTCGGCACCCTTTTCGTCCTTCTCCCTTAACTTCTGCGGAGGACGATCCTTGGACATGATCACCATGTCGTGGTTCATGCCCACAAGCACTTCATGCGCTTTAATCGCCGCTTTGACCTTTGGCGGCACCGTTTCCAGATAGACCTCAGCCGCGGTTTTGACGGAGAAGTCGAATATAGGGTTAAGCAGTTGCTTCAATTCCGGTCCTGTCAGTTCCGGAACGTGGTCTTTGAACTCCAGCGAAAGCCCTGCGCCGGTGACCTGGTTCTGATTCGTGTTTCCCGGAGTCACGCCGCCGCCCATACCGCTGATGGTGACATGCTCGTACCAATGGCTTTTTTTCTTGGGCCCGCCATTGATCTCCAGGTAAATGGATTTCCCCTTGATTGCGATGTTGGTGATCTGGATGCGATCGCCAACTTTGGCCGCCGAACCCTGAGTCATCGCCAGTTGATAGAGGCGACCATCATTCGGGTTCAGCTTGCCGTCAGGCGTGAGCGTGATGTCTTTGGAGCCAAGAGGAATAATCTTGCGTGACCGCGCAAACTCCGCATTGATGGCCTGGATGAGCATCATGCGCTCGTGTTCGTCCATTTTTGGTCGCTTGTCCAGGTCGGGAATCTGAATGATCGGCGGCTGCTCGGCTGAACTCTGATTGATCTGATTGCCTGTACCCGGTTGTACCGGCTGGACGGTGATGGGTTTACTCTGGCTCCAGGCAACGGTCGAAACCAAAACGGCCAGTGCGGATAAACGGATTAGGCGGGAAAACATGGGACACCTGCGGGGTCGCTAACGGCTATTCTACCTCACTAACGCTTGGTTAGATGCCCAACTCAAGCAATCGGCAACAGGCAACAGGAAGAAGCGCTTGGCCTTTGGCCCTTAGCCCTTAAACCATTGTTATGGTCGTGTATCCCGCTTAACAACTGTCTAGTTCTGTCATTCTGAGCAAGCCCGCGCCCGCGTGAGCGGGTAGGGGCGCGTCGAAGAACCCCGAGAAAATTAATTCGACCGATGCAGCATCGAGGCGTTCAACCCTTTACGTTTACGTGAGAATGCCTCAAAACGGCGTGGTCGTTCGGGCAGGGTCGGGATCCTTTCCTTCGGCTTCGCAAGCTCACCTCGAGGACAAGCTAACACCTACGCGCTCAAGACAGAAGATTGAGAATTTCTTCATGCGCTGCGCTCAGGATGACAGGCACAATTTGTATCGAGTCACGAACACGAATCGCGGCACCAGCCAGAAGGCCGCTAAAGCAACGGCGAACCTGCGGGCAAGCTCAAAGAGCCAACCCTGCCGGTGATCGTCAGTCCTTCTCTGGCGAGCGAGGCAGGAAGCACGTGGCCGCCATAGCTGCGCAGAGTCTGCATGACGCGTTCTTTGTCGTCAGGTTCAGTTAGAAAAACGACGCAGCCTCCGCCGCCGGCGCCGCAGACTTTCGCGGCCACTGCGCCGTTGCGCGTGGCAACCTTGATTAATTTCTCGATCATCGGGGTGCTGATCCCGGGCGCATTGGTTTTGCGCAGCTTCCATTCTTCCCGAATCAGGCGTGCCAGCTCACCCCAGTCTGCGTTGAGCAGGGCCTTGTGGACGGCGCGCGCGATCTCGCCAATGCGCTCGAAATTGTGAAAAACGCGGCCCTTGCCGTTGATGTGGTCCTGGAAGACTCTCCAGTTATTGATTCCGCTTTTTCGCGGCGCGCCGGTATAGGCAAGGACAAACCTGCTGTCGAGTTCCTCCGCCGGCACCGGAATTGCTTCGCGATGAATGCCGTCAACATCCAGGTGAATGGCGTTCACTCCACCGTAGAGCGCAGGATAGTAGTCCTGGCATCCGGTGGGCACACGAATGAGCTGCGCTTCCGCGTTCTGTGCCACCACGCGGATGTCTTCCCGGTCCAGCTTGCGTCCGGTGTAGCGCGCGAGCGCGGCGGTAATGGCCACCATCAGCGCCGATGAACCGGAGATGCCGGCGCCTGCGGGAGATTCCGAGTTCGTCTCAATTTCCAGGCCGCCCTGAGGAGCGAAGAAGCGCAGCAGGTATGCTGCCAACGGATGTTGATACCTTCGGGCAGAACAAAGTTCCTGAAGACTTGAGAACTCTTCTTCTCTCCGGGTATCGATGGACTTGAGGTGAATGCGCGTTCCGGGCAGTGAAGCCAAGCGGCAGCGAGTAAGAACATTGACGCCGAAATTTACCGTAACTGCGCCCGGGTGGAAAAGATACAGCGGCCAGATGTCCATGGTGCCGCCGGCCAGATCAACGCGGCAGGGCGCGTGCGCAACGATCGTCTTGTTCTCTGGCAATCCCGCCCTTTCCTGCATCAGATCTATCCCAAATAGTCAGGAGTCAGAAGTCGTCAATTTCTATTCCGTGAAGAACTGAGTCATCTGGCGGAATTTGTTGTAGCGTCCGTCCAGCAGCTCTGAAGCATTCTTGTTTTTGAGCTCGAGATAATTGCGTTGCAGGACTTGACCCAGCAACACGGCGGCGGCATCGTGGTCCTGGTGCGCTCCACCTTCCGGTTCGGCAATAATCTCGTCGATTACGCCCATCTCCTTCATGTCCGGGGCAGTGATGCGCAACGCCTGGGCCGCGGTTTCTTTCTTGCTCGCGTCGCGCCACATGATGGACGCACAGCCTTCAGGAGAGATGACCGAATAAACCGCGTTCTCCATCATCAGGACGCGATCGGCCACGGCCAGCGCCAACGCGCCGCCACTGCCGCCCTCGCCGGTGATCGTGGCAATGAGGGGCACGGTAATGCGCGCCATTTCACGCAGGTTGCGGGCAATCGCCTCCGCCTGCCCGCGTTCCTCCGCGCCCAGTCCGGGATAGGCGCCTGGAGTATCGATAAAGGTGAAAATCGGGCGGCTGAATTTTTCCGCCATTTTCATGCAGCGCAGCGCTTTGCGATAACCTTCAGGATTCGCCTGGCCAAAATTGCGGAAGACGCGTTGTTTGGTATCGCGGCCCTTCTGATGACCGATCACCATCACCTGGTCGCCGTTATAGCGGGCGAAGCCGCAGACGATGGCGGGGTCATCGCCGAAGGAACGGTCGCCGTGGATCTCACTCCATTCGGTGAACAGACGCTCGACATAATCAAGGGTGAAAGGACGCTGCTGATGGCGGGCAAGCTCTGTGCGGCGCCAGGCATTGTCATGAGTTCGAAGCTGTTCGCGCAGGAAATTGATCTGGTGCTGGAGATGTTTGAGCTTGAGGTGTGCTTCCTGGTCCTGGCCCGCTTTGGCCTCAAGCTGAACGATTTGCTGTTCGATCGCTTCCAGTTGCTTTTGCGCTTTAACTGCTGGGTCCAAGAAGAAGCTCCTAGAGTCAAAATCAAGACCTTCAACATCCTTCGGCTACGGTCGCTGCCCGACCTCACCTCGAGGACAGGTTACGAAAAGGAGGAAGCGGAGGGATCAAAAAGTTGAAACCTTTGCCGGATAGATTCCTCTGGTCCCCAGGTTTTTCTCTGTGAAAGCTGCATTGGTGGCGCCGTCGAACCTAAAACGCCAGAGGTAGAAGCAAGAGGTCGTCGGGTTCGTTTCGTGGCTTTCATTCCT
Source organism: Candidatus Angelobacter sp. (assembly GCA_036518395.1). Classification (GTDB taxonomy): domain Bacteria; phylum Acidobacteriota; class Terriglobia; order Terriglobales; family Acidobacteriaceae; genus Angelobacter. Next base: position 4,802 of record DATDNH010000195.1, read on the forward strand.
GTTCCCCGATCTCCTCTGTTTACTCTGTTCCTCTGTGTTTCAAAGGCCTTGGTCGTGCGAACTAATCGACGATGCGGACGCTGCCACGACCACAAAGCTCTTCCACGCGGGCAATGAAAGAGCGGTCAGGACAAACATTATATCCGTCCGCTTCCATCACCACCATGAAGTCACCGTCACGTTCCACATAAAACAACACCTTGGCTTCGCCCTTTCTTTCCTGAAAGATGGAGTGGAGAGCGTCTACAGTGATGGAATTCGCGGTTTCCAGAGGAACGCGGACAGCGATGTTGCGAGCTAGCTTCGGCTGGGCCTCTTCCAGCGGCGTAAGCTGGCTGATGGCAATCTTGACGTTTGCGCCTTCCTCCACTCGCACGCTGCAACGCACCAGCATGGGAATTTCCTGCTTCAGAATACCTTGCAGACGGCGATAGGCTTCAGGAAAGACAATGGCTTCCACCGAACCGGCCATATCTTCCAGCACAGCCTGAGCGTAGAGATCGCCTTTTCGCGACTTGAGAACGCGCACGTTCGAAACGATGCCTGCGGTATTGATCTCATCGCGTCCAGTGCCGTTCTTCATTGCGCAGATGGCCTCGCTGGTCATGACGTTGAAGTCCAGAAGCTTGTCTTTGTATTTCTCCAAGGGATGGCCGGTGATGAAAAATCCAAGCACCTCCTTTTCGTTGGCCAGCCGCTGATGTTCTTCCCATTCCGGGACAGCGGGAAGCTTGTCGCTGTCAGCCGCTGAAGGCTGCTCTGACTGAAAAACGCCGAACAGGCCATGCTGGCCCATTTCCGCGTCGCGCTGCGATTTCTGGCCGCGCTCCATGGCTTTATCCAGCACCGCCATAAGCTGCGCGCGGTAGCCAAAAGCATCCAGCGCTCCGCTTTTGATCAGGGACTCCATAACTCGTTTATTCAAAAGGCGCAGGTCAACTTTTTCGCAGAATTCAAAAATGGAACGGAAACGGCCCGTTTCCTTGCGAGCAGCGAGAATCGATTCGATGGCCGTGCGTCCGACATTCTTTACTGCCGCCAAACCAAAGCGGATGGCATTCTCGTGAGGAGTAAAGTTAGCGTCGCTCACATTGATGTCCGGCGGTTCGACGGGAATGCCCATTTCGCGGCATTCATTGATGTACTTGACCACATTTTCAGTGTTCCCGGTTTGCGAGGTCAGCAGCGCAGCCATAAACTCGACCGGATAGTGGGTCTTCAGATAAGCCGTGTGATAGGCCAGCAGGGCATAAGCGTTGGAATGAGACTTGTTGAAACCATATCCGGCAAACTGCTCCATCAGGTCGAAGAGCCGGCGGATTTTCTTTTCCGGGAAACCACGCTTCAAAGAACCTTCCACGAAGCGCTCGCGCTGTTTGGCCATTTCCTCGGCGATCTTTTTGCCCATGGCGCGGCGCAGCAGATCAGCCTCTCCCAGGGAGAATCCCGCCAGCACGTTGGCAATCTGCATGACCTGTTCCTGATAGACGATTACGCCCAGGGTTTCCTTGAGAATTGGCTCCAGTTCGCGCAGCTCGTATTCGACTTTCCGGCGGCCCCACTTACGCTCAATGAAGTCATCGATCATGCCGCCCTGAATCGGGCCCGGACGATACAGAGCGTTCAAGGCAGTGAGATCATCCACCGAGGTCGGCTTATAGCGGCGGAGCACATCTGTCATGCCGCCTGATTCAAATTGGAATATGCCCGAAGTCAATCCGGTGTGGAAAACACGTTCGTACGTTTTGGCGTCATCCAGCGGTACACGGTCCAGATCGATGGGGCCGTGGCGTTGAGCGATCAGCTTGAGGGCATCATCAAGAATCGTGAGCGTGGTGAGCCCGAGGAAATCCATTTTCAGCAGGCCCATCTTCTCAATCGCCTTCATGTCGTAGGCGGTCACGATTTCATCGTTCTTGGTCTTGTGCAGCGGCACCAGATCGTTGAGAGGTTGCGGCGCAATCACCACTCCGGCAGCATGCACGCCGGAATTGCGCACCAGCCCTTCCAGCTTCAGAGCCGTGTCTATGAGTTCCTTGACTTGCGGCTCGTTTTCATAAGCTTCCTGAAGATTGGGGGAGTCTTTCAGCGCCTGGTCGAGCGTGATATTCAGCGTCGCCGGAACCATTTTCGCGATGCGGTCGACATCGCTGTAAGGAATGTCCATGGCGCGACCCACGTCTTTGATGGAGGCCTTTGCAGCCATGGTGCCGAAGGTGATGATCTGGGCAACGTTGGCGCGGCCATATTTGCGCGTGACATAGTCGATGACCTCGCCACGGCGGTTCATACAGAAATCAATGTCAATATCAGGAAGTGAAACCCGTTCCGGATTCAGGAATCGTTCAAACAGCAATTCGTTTTGCAGAGGATCGATGTTGGTGATGCCCATGGCATAAGCGACCAGGGCGCCCGCGGCCGATCCACGGCCCGGACCCACTGGGATGCTGTTCTCTCTGGCATAGCGGATGAAGTCCCAGACAATCAGGAAATAGCCGGAGAAATTCATCTTCTGGATGATGGCGATTTCCTCAGAGAGCCGCTGCTCGTAGTCGGCGCGGGATTTTTTCAGGCGGCCCGCTGCTTCCAGCTCAGCTAAAGCTTCCCAGCGCCGGGCGAAACCCTGGCGCGCGATGTGCTCAAAATAGCTGTCCAGCGTGTATCCATCCGGGACCTTGAATTCAGGAAAGGGATTCTTGACTTTGTTGAGCTTGAAGTTACAACGCTCCGCAATGGCCACCGTGCGGGCCAGCACATCAGCGCGATCAGGGAAAAGCCGCGCCATCTCTTCGGCGGTTTTGACGTAGAAATGGTTGGTCTGGAACTTGAGCCGATTGCTCTCGTGAATCGATTTGCCGGTCTGCACGCAGACGAGAACGTCCTGGGCATGGGCATCGTCCTGGCAGAGATAGTGGCTGTCATTGGTGGCCACCATCGGGATACCAAGGTCTTTTTCCAGCCGCAACAATTCCGGTCGAATGCGCGTTTCTTCCTGGAGCCCCTGATGGTCCTGGATTTCCAAAAAGAAATTTTCTTTGCCGAAGATGTCGCGATAACAGGCGGCAGCCTCGCGCGCCGCTTCGTACTTATTTGCCATCAGGTGCTCGGCTACTTCTCCGGCGAGACAGCCGGAGAGCCCGATCAGCCCCTGAGAGTGCTCGGACAGGAACCGTTTGCTGATCCGCGGCTTGTAATAGAAGCCATGAAGCGAAGCTTCCGAGGTTATCTTGATGAGGTTCTTATAGCCTTCTTCATTTTCAGCCAGCACCAGCAGGTGGTTGTAGGTATCGCCTTCCGGCGCTGCACGGTGGTCCTCTTTTTTGCAGATATAGAGCTCGCAGCCAACAATGGGGTTGATGCCGTGCTTTTTGGCCGCTTCAACAAACTCCACGGTACCGTAGATGTTGCCATGATCGGTCATGGCAACCGCTTTCTGGCCTAGCTCCGAGACGCGCGCAGCAAGCTTATCGATGTTGCAGGCGCCGTCCAGCAGGGAGTAATCCGTGTGCAGATGAAGATGGACAAATTCGGGCATTGCGGGAGAGCTTATCACTCAATTATAGCGGTGCAGCTCGGTGGGAAATGTGGAAAACCCGTCAGCCGCAGATTTGCGCAGAGGAGCGCAGATTAAAACCCTCAACACAGTGTGGCGGAGCCACAACCAAAACTAAAAATGGCACCATCCTTCGGCTACGGTCGCCTTTCGGTGACCTCACCTCGAGGACAGGCTACGGAACGGAGGAAGCAGAGGGAATTGGAGAGAAAACTAAAGCACATCCTAGATGCTGTATCTCGGCAGCATCAGATAGCCCATCTCGAAGAGTCATCCCGAAGTGGTCCGGCCGTGAGCGAGCGCTTTCTTCAGCTCGCGAACAGGACCCGAGGGATCTGCTCCGCTGCACTCCAACATCGCCATCCTGCTGGCGCTATGGTCGATACCAGCGACGATGCACGCATTCTCGCTGATGCCGAGTCCTGCGGAGCAGATTCCTCGGCCCTACTCGCGCGCTGAAGAATACGCGCGCGAGCTTAACGGTCCTTCGGAATGACCCTCGTTCTGGGTCACAAGGACACAACTTTAGACATGCTCTAACCCCTGTTAGAACACAAAAATCAAAAGCAAAGCAACCACTTGGAATTCCGGAGGGACACGGAAAGAGCAACGAAATTCCTCGTCGTACAACAAGAACTATTTCCGCTTCTTGGGCTTTTTTGCTACGGGCTTCTTCTTTGCCGCAGCCTTCTTTGGAGCAGGCTTCTTTGCTTTCTTCTCGGGTTTATGCTTGCCCTTGGGTGGCGCGGGCGCCGGCTTTACTTTGGCTTCAGGTTGCTTCGTGGCTGCTTCATTGGCCGGCGCAGGGGCGGCAGGCGCAGCTTCGGGAGTCGCTCCCGGAGCACCTGCGGGTGCTGGCGCCGCCAAAGCTTTGGGCTTGCGTCCGCGGCGCTTAGGCGTGCCGGGTTCGCCTCCGGCTGCAGCCTCCTTCTTAGCCCGGCCGCGACGCACTGGCGGCGGTGGTGGCGGGGGCTCCGGCGGCTTGTATGGCTCGAGATACTTCACGATCTCGTTGTGGTTGCGCAGCTTTCCGTCCATGAGCAGAAAGAAAGCGTCATCCATGATTTTCTTGTATTCGGGATGCTCAGGGGTGATGCGCATCTCCGCCATTTCCGGAAATGGCAGCTTCTGCCTGACCAGAGGCCATTTATTAAGAAAGTTCTTGAGCTTCTGTTCGACTGCCGCGGGCCGCGAAGTAATGGCGGCAAACAACACAGATTCCGGACGGCTCTGCATCAGAAACTTCCAGATCTGGGACGGCTGTGCCAGTTCCTTGCCAGCCAATTGCCTGGCAAAATCCCTGGTATCGTCCTCCAGGTTTTTCCAGCGCTCAACAAATCCCTTATTGGGAATTTGTTTCTGAATTGCCGAAATATCACTTCCCAGTTTTCGCGTAAGCAAATGCATGACGATGGGACTGGCATCCGGGTTCATCCCCAGCTCCTGCATTTGCTGTTTCACCTTGAATAAATTGGCAACGGCGGAGGAGTCCACCTTGGCGGAGGTGAGATGCGGCACCAGGACTTTCAGCCATCCTTCTTTTTCCAGGACTTTGAGCACGTTGACCGGATCTTCCTCGTGCGCGAGCTGCTCAACTTCGTGCCCCAGGGGGCGGTCAGAGATGTTTTCGATGTAATTGTTTTCTTTGGCGGCATCGTAGCGGGCCTGCGTGCGTTCCTCCAACACCCAATGAAAACGCGCGGAAAGGCGGGTAGCCCGAATGAGGCGCGAAGGTTCCTCAAAGAAAGCGTAGTTATGCAGAACGCGCAGCACCTTGGCTTCGATGTCTGCCACGCCATTGAAGGGATCGGTCAGCAGGCCGCGTGAACCGGGATTGAGCGAGAGCGCCATGGCGTTCACCGTGAAATCACGGCGGCGCATATCGTCGTAGATGGTGCCGGGAGTTATTTCCGGCGCCTTGCCCGGTTTCTCATATTTTTCCGAACGCGTGCCGGTAACTTCTCCGCGCACGTTGCCGGGGAGAAGCAGCATAAGCGTGCGAGTGGTCTCGTCAATGGATTCAATGATCGCGCCGGCCTTTTCGAAATCTTTTTGCAGCTTGAGCGCGTTACCCTGGACGGAGAAATCCAGATCGCGAATGATAAATCCGGAAATGATGTCGCGCACCGCCCCACCGGTCAGGTAGACGTTCATCTGGTGGGCACGGGCAACATCAGTGACCAGCGCCAGGGCGCGCTGTTGGTCCGGCGAGAGCCGGGTTTCCATCAGGTAGATAAAGTCTGCCATCAGGCTATGTACACACCAGTGCTCTCCGGGTTAGAGCCGGAATTTGTGATGAGTTCTGTCAATTCTCTGTAAGTTGCACTTTCTACAAGACTTACACGACGCAGCCGGGGACAGCGATAAACCCCAAACAATATCATAAAGGTTAACGCTTTGGCTACCTTGGCCGCAGAAACTGTGCAGGCGCACAAATCATGCGAGAATCAATTCGATCCCATGCCGTCCACACATAAAAAAGTGATTGTCAGGAAGATAGGGCGGGATTCGCTGAGCGGATATGTCTCTCCTGCTAATTTTGTCGTGGCCGGCAAACTGGAACTGCTGAATATCGCAGGCAAGCTGGTCCAGATTGACCTTCCGGAAATCAAGAGTGTGGACTTTGTGCGCGATTTTGCCGATGCCGCCGCCCCTGCGCGCAAGACGTTCACCACAAGGCCGCGAACGGAAGGCTTGTGGGTGCGGCTCAAGTTCACAGACAACGATGTTCTGGAAGGCATGATGCCTAATGATCTGAACCAGATCGCCGCTGAGGGCTTCCTGCTTACTCCGCCGGACACTCGTGGCAACATTCAGCGCATCTTTGTCCCCCGGTCAGCCCTGGAGGAAATCAGCGTGCTGGCGGTCATAGGACACGCGCAGGCACGCAGAAAACGCGCGGAAGATACGCGCCAGGTCGAGCTGTTCAGAGAGTGAGTACTTTGTTCCGACGTTAGTTCCCATTACAATCACAGATTCGCGGCTTCAAGGTGCTGCCCTGACTTCACGCTGATTGGCCGCTAATACCATGAAACTTCAGGAAATTGCCGGAAAAATTGGAGTGCGGCTGGAGCCTGCAAATGCCGAAGCGGATATAACCGGTATTGCCGCGATTGAGTCTGCCGGTCCGGGTGAAATTACTTTTGTTGTAAATCCTAAATATGCTGCCTTGGCGAAGACGACTCGTGCCTCTGCGGTGATTGTGGACGAAAGTTTTCCGCCGTTGGACAAACCAACCTTACGCGCAAAGAATCCACAATACGCCTACCTGCGGGTTGCGGAGCTTTTCTTTAAGCCGCCGGTTTATCAGTACGGTGTGCATCCCTCAGCGGTGATTCATTCTTCAGCAAAGATCGGAACGGCCGCCTCCATCGGCGCCTGCGTTGTGATTGATGCTGACGTGGAGATCGGGAACCACTGCACGCTGTTGCCGCATACGGTGATCTATCGTGGGGTGAAGATTGGCGACAATTTTTTTGCCCACTCGCACGTTGCCGTTCGTGAAGACTCGGAAATTGGCAATAACGTAGTGCTCCACAACGGCGTGGTGATCGGCTCAGATGGATTTGGGTTCGCCAAAGATAATGAGGGCCGCTGGCGGAAGATTCCTCAGTCAGGCAAAGTGGTGATTGAAGATGACGTGGAGATCCAGGCGAACTCCTGCATCGACCGCGCCAGCATCGGCGAAACGCGGATCGGGCGGGGAACAAAAATTGACAACCTGGTCCACGTGGCCCACAACTGCGCGGTGGGAGAAAATTCCATGCTGTGCTCGCAGGTGGGGCTGGCGGGCTCAACTGAATTAGGCAAGAACGTGATCCTTGCGGGGCAGGTGGGTGTAGCCGGACACTGCAAGGTGGGGGATGGCGTCATTGTGACTGCGCAGAGCGGAACGCATGGCGACATTGAACCGGGAAAGATGATCAGCGGCTCTCCGGCGTTTGATCACAAGCAATGGCGACGCAGCGTAGCCCTGTTCAGCAAGCTGCCGGAACTGGCAAAGGCCGTGCGCTTCAGTTCTAAGCCGCCCAAAGAAGAATAAGCATCACTCCTGTGTAGGAAACTGTTCGTGCGCAAAAGCGCGAAAGATGTCTTACCTGATACTTAGAGAGATCGAATGGAAGGCGCCAAAGGCGAAGCCACCAAACCGATTCGCGTGCTCCTGCTGGATGACCGCCAGGACAATCTGATCCTGAGAGCGGCCATACTGCGGCAGAACGGCTACGAAGCAGTGACTTCCTCATCAGTCGAAGAGGCGGAAATACATCTCAGCAAAATTGATATTGCTGTGCTGGATTACCACCTGGGTGCGGGGAAGTTCGGAACAGAGGTGGCGCAGTCATTGCGTGACAAGCGTCCGGAAGTTCCAATCATCATCTTGTCGGCAACTTTGGAGCGGAAATTTGGCGGCGTAGAGGATATGCATCTGCTCAAAGGCTACAGCTCAGTTGACGACCTGCTGGCCGCTCTGCATTCCTTTGAGGCCAAGCGCCGCGGTAAACCCGTGGTTGTCGATGCACGCGGGTTCTTCTATTCGCGCATTGCCATGGCCATGGGCGAGGACGTGGTGCTGGAAATTCTGGATCGTGATGGCAATTGGCTTTACGTGAACGAATACTTTGCCCGGCTGTACGAGAAAAAAAGAAGCTGGTTTACGGGCAAAAACCTGTTTGAAGAATTTCCGGAACTGGATGCCGAGTGGAAAGATATTATTCGTACTGTCGCTGACACCCGCGAAACCTATGTCGACCGCAGCTTCCGTGGGCTGCCTCACCTGCCTACTAAAACGGCGCGCTGGAACTGGAACATCCTGGTATTTCCTCTGAAGCTGCATGACAACCGCAACGGCGTTGTGCTGACCGCACGGGTCATTGAGAAGAAATGAGACCTAGCGGAATTCGTGCACTGCTTCTGCTCATTCTCGCAGCTGGCATCGTTGTTGGTTGCATGCACTCTCATGTAATCAACGTAACCGTCACGAACACCAGCGCGGAAAAAGTGTCCGCCATCGTGATTGATTATCCCGAAGCAACGTTCGGGATCAATTCACTTGACCCGGGAAAGAGCTTCGAATATCAGATCAAACCTACGGCTACGGGCACATTGAAAATACAGTTCTCGAATGCTCACGGCGTGAATCGTGTGTCTGCCGGGCCGGTAATGCATAAGAATGATGAGGGTTCCCTGCGCATCAATGTTAGCCAGGATGGAGCGGTGAGCGAGATACATATAAATTGATCCGATGGACAAAGGGGGTGAGACTCGGGCCTTAGAGGGCCAGAGTTGCTGTAGCCCACCATAGAATTCGTGAGCCGTGCTGTCGCACGTCTCATAGACGGTGCTGAGCATCGTCTCTACCACCATTTTAGTGACGGCGTTTTTGTCGTATTCCTTGGCGAAGCATTGCCGAGTGACGTCTTCATAATCAGCGCTGCTCTGGAGGTAAGTCGCTTCTGATCGCTTCCGCGACGGCTGTCATCAGCTCTTCTCGCGACGTAAAGTTCTTTGGATCAATCGGTGAGTGGAAAACCATGATGGCAGTCCCACCTGTGGCGGTGAAGTTGCCTTTCGGCATCATCTCAAACGTATTCACCATCGTGACGGGCACAATGGGAAAACCAGTCTCGGCTGCAAGGTAGAAAGGGCCTTTCCTGAATGATTGCAATTGCCCATCCAGAGAGCGTGTGCCTTCGGGGAAGACCATCATGTTGAGGCCTTTTCGCATGACTTCGGCGGCAGACTTAATGCTCTGGATCGCGGCTTCGCGGTTTTGTCTCTCGACCGGAACAATAGAAGCGAGGGTAAGCGCCTGGGCCAGAACGGGAACCCGCCAGAGTTCCTTCTTCGCCAGGACCGAGGTGCGGCGCGGAATGCGCGGCGCAAGAATCGCGCCATCCAGATTGGATACATGGTTGGACATGAAAATGTACGTGCCTGCCGGGTCAATCTTGTCCAGTCCCTGGATTTGCACTTTTGTTCCCGTGAGCCACACAGCGATGCGCGCGATTTTCATGCCAATCCAATAAAGAAATGCCGCGTTGCGCGTAAGCAGCGTCCAGGGAAAGACGAAGAGGGCGGCGAGAGGAATAACGACAACCATGAAGGTTGCTGCCATTACCATGCGGAGAAACGGGATCATGCGCCCCGCGCCGCGCCGCGCAAATGCTCAAGTTTGCGAGGCAACTTTTCGTAGATTCCACCAAAGCCGCCATTGGAGAGAATGGCGACGACATCGCCGGGACGCAACTCAGGCGCGACGGTATCAACAATCTGATCAGCATCTGCCAGTTCGCGCGCAGGTTTGCCGTTGCGCTTGATGGCGGCAACCACTGCGGCGGGAGCAAGCCGCTCTGCTTCCGGAATGGATTCCGCTTTGAAGACGCTGGCAATAATGACCTGGTCGGCAAGCGAAAGGCTATCGACCAAATCCTTCTGCAGAACTTTTCGCCGCACAGTATTGGAGCGTGGCTCGAAGATCGCCCACAGACGAGCGGAAGGATAAGCCGTGCGCAGAGCACGCAGAGTCTCCGCGATTGCCGTCGGGTGATGAGCGAAATCGTCAATGATGGTGATGCCATCGATTTCCGCTTTCACCTCCAGGCGGCGCTTCACGCTCTTAAAGTTCTTCAGCGCCTCGGCGATCACCTGCGCTTCAATTCCATAATGAGCGGCCATGGCAGCAGCGGCAGTCGCATTGAGCAGGTTGTATTCTCCCGCGAGCGGAAACTGAAAATCTGCCCAAAGCTTCCCGTCCCGCAGGACGGACCATGAGGTCTGCCCCGGCGCGAAATTCATTTGCACAATTTGCCAATGCGAGCTCTCCTTCATGCCGTAGCGCTCGACGGGAGAAAAAGCGCCGGCAACGCATTCGTCCACATTCGCATGGCCGTCCCAGGCGATAACTTTGCCTTTGCGCGGAACCAAATTCACCAGGCGCTTGAAAGCTGTTTTGACTGCATCCAGGTCTTTATAAATGTCGGCGTGGTCGAACTCGACGGAGGTAAGAATGATTGCCTGAGGAAAGTAATGAAGGAATTTCGGGCCTTTATCGAAGAAGGCGGTATCGTATTCATCGCCTTCCAGAATAAAGTGTTTGCCCTGCTTCAAGGCAAAGCTGCTGCCAAAATTTTCCGCGATCCCGCCGATCAGAAACGAGGGATCTTTTCCTGCTGCCTGAAAAATCCATGCCAGCATGGAGGTTGTGGTGGTTTTCCCGTGAGTGCCGGCCACCACCACCGGCTCGCGCGTGCGCAGAAAGTGTTCGTAGAGCACATCCGGCAAGGAGCGGAACGGCATGCGCTCATCCAGAACGTATTCGAGTTCCACGTTGCCGCGCGAGATCGCGTTGCCCACAACCACCAGGTCCGGGCGTGGCTTAAGGTTCGCCTCCGCATAGGGTTGGGCGACAGGAATGCTCATGGAGGCCAGAAAATCAGACATGGGCGGATAGGCGGCTGCATCCGAGCCTGTAACTTTGAAACCGCGCTGCTTGAGCAGTCCGGCCAGAGAGGCCATGGCAGTGCCGCAGATGCCGATGAGATGAATGTGCTGCTGATCGCTCACGAAACGAGATTACACTGCAAAGTCAAATTCCGAAAACCTTACCGCTGATGACACTGATTTAACTGATCTTCACTGAGGGTTCGAGAATCTTGAGCTTTGCTCCGGACTCGTTCGCGATCAGCTCCGCTCTTACTCCAAGCGGAATCGTGATGTTCGCTCGAGAGACATGGCCGGATCTCAGCCCATAGATGATCGGCACGTTATAGCCGGCGAGCACCCGCATGATGACTTCCTGCAGCGTGTAATCCTGGCCGGCCGGCTGGACGCAGTCCAGCATTTCTCCGAAGGCGATACCACGAACGTTATCCAGTTTTCCTGACTGCGAAAGCTGCATCAGCATGCGATCGATCTGGTACGGCTTGGCGGCTATGTCTTCGATGAAGAGAATGGTTCCTTTGGTTTCGATCTCAAATGGAGTTGCCAGAGACGCTACCAGGAGTGAGAGGCATCCGCCATAAAGCATACCTTCTGCCTCGCCAGTCCGGAGCACTTGCACTCCATCCATCGGCAACTCCCAGGAATTTGCGCCGCTCACCGCATTTTGCCAGCTGGTAAACTCCACGCCATCCGGCGAAGCAAAATCTTTTGTGACCATGGAGCCATGAAAGGTAACGAGTCCGGTACGGTCGGTGATGGTAGTAAGCAATGTGGTGTTATCGCTGTAACCGACGATGATCTTCGGATGCTTTGCGAATTTGTCAAAGTCGAAGCGCTCGAGAAGATAATTTGTGCCGTAGCCGCCGCGCGCGCAGAGGATGGCGCGAATGTCATCGCGGGTCAGCATCTCCTGCAATTCCCTCAATCGGCGTTCCACTGAACCGGCAAAATACAGCTCACGATCCAGAATGCCGGGCAGATAAACCGGCTCGTAACCCATTCGTCGCAAACCCGCGATTCCCTTTTCCAGCAATTCACGCTGAATGTTGCTGGCGGGAGCGACGATTCCAATTTTATCGCCCGGGCGGAGTGCCGGAGGTTTGATCACGTTCATGGTTTAGCCCAGAAACTCGCCGCGGCAGATAATCTGTGCCGGACCGCGCAGAAAAACGTTTTGGCCGGTCCAGCGCACGACCTGTGTTCCGCCGGGAGCATGGACGTTGAGCGGCGAATTGGCGCGGCCGGCGGCAATGGAGGCGACAGCGGAAGCACAGGACCCTGTCCCTGACGACTGGGTTTCGCCGACACCTCGCTCATAGAACCGCACCTCAATATCATTTTTGCTTCTTACCCGGACGAATTCGACATTGATGCCGTGCTTGAAATCATGATGCCGGCCGATCTCCGCCGCCTCCCCCTGCCAGGCCGCAGGAAAATCCTTCATAAAAACGACATAATGCGGGTTGCCCGTGGAAACGGGCGTTCCGTGGACCTCGCCAAAAGCAACTTTAATGGCGAAATCATCTCCTACCTGCGGCTCGCCCATGTCCATTTCAAATTCAAAGCAGTTCCCATTATGGGAAACGAGGTCACACCGCCTGATGCCTGCTCCGGTGCGCACCGTAAGCTTTTCTTTTGCGCCCTGGCTTACAAGGTAAGCAGCCACGCAGCGTGTGCCGTTACCGGAAATCTCAGCTTCAGTGCCATCAGCATTAATCAGGCGGGCGCGGATATCGGCATCCTGGGCGGGAAACAGCCATTCCACGCCATCGGCGCCTACGCCGATGTGGCGATCGCAAATGCGGCGGCTGAATTCGTGCAAATCGGCAGGGGCGTGGATTCCTTCGATGATCAGGAAATCGTTGCCGCAGGCGCTTGCCTTGGTAAAGGGGACCATTTAGTCGCGATCGACTCCTGGCGTGCAGCGAAAGTCGCTCAGGTCGGCTGACCCGCGAAACCGCTCCGCGAGTTGCTTGTGTTCGCTGTGCGTACCATCCACGCTGAAGACCACTTTCTCCTTGCCGTTTATCTTGCTCAGAGTTATTCCCTGCAGAGTGGCATCCGTGTCTGCCAGCGCCGAGTTTACGTCGTTGACAATGTCCTCCGAAGTTTTTCCTGTCACGATGGTGTAGTTCATCACGACGGGCTTGAGATTGAAGCGCGTTTCCAGCCAGCCCAGCACGAGCAAAACCACAAGGATGGTGGTTGCGGCAAAAACTGCTTCGACATAAAATCCGCCGCCACACGCCATGCCCACTGCTGCCACGACAAAGATCGTTGCTGCTGTGGTCAGACCGGTCACGCCGGCTTTGTCGCGCAGAATCGAACCGGCGCCGATAAAGCCGATGCCGGTAATGATCTGTGCGGCAATGCGCGTGCGCTCGGAAATCACCTCACCAGCCAGTTGCTCAGACAGTATGGTGAACATGGCTGCGCCGAAGCAGATGAAAATGTGTGTGCGCAACCCGGCTGGACGGCGTTTTATCTGGCGCTCCAGGCCAATAGCTCCGCCCAGAAAAAGCGCCAGCAGGAGCCGCGAAACCCAGGTTGCCAGAAACCCTGTCAGCGTCAGCCGTGGCAAAAAAACTAAAAGACAGTACCTCATGGAAAACTGCGGCGATTGTAGCATCAAGGTGAATGCGCCGAGCGATAGATCGTAGCCCTGGGGTGACTTGTAGTGCCAACAGTTGCAACAAGGCCCAGGTTCTCAGGAGCGCGTCGGACGGCGTAGAAGACCTCATCGTCTTCAACCGCTACTACGTAATCGGCAGCGCCGGCCGGCCTGGTCAAACCGATTTCCCATTCCGGGCGATTGCCTTCCCATACAACACGGCGAAACGGGATTCCCACATCCTGGAGCGCGCCGGAATGCGATCCCGTATACATCATGATTGTGGCCGATGGCGGCAGCTTCCTGAGTTCGGCGGCTAACCTTGCATCAAAATCCATCCGGTCAGCGCCATTCACCTCGGCTTCCCGCAGGCAGACCGGCTTTTTGCTCCAGATGGAAAAATAACTGGCGCCCGCCAGCAAGACAATTACCGGCCACAGCAGGCGCGGGCGAACAATGGTGCTGAAGAACTCACCGGCGAGCGCCACAAAGACCGCAATGGCCGGCAGCATCTGCAGACCGTAGCGCACGTTGTAATACGTGAATGGATACCACTTGGGGAAATAAATCGGCACATGGCCATAGGCGATGCTCAATGAATAGAAGAGCATCGGAACCCAAAGGAGGGCAAGGACCAGATGACGTCGTGAAAAGTAAATCGCAGCCACCAAGGCGATAAACGCAACGCTGAGAAGCCATGGATCAAGCGGTCCTTCGGCAACAACGATTCTGGAAACTTTTAGAAAATAGAGAGCCGCCGTCCTGAGCGAGTTCTCACCGGGATAGCTGGGGAACGTGGGTGTTTTCATCCTTTCCGCTATCGCGGCGGCCGAATAATATCCGTTCGCAAACTCCAGTGAATTGCCATAAGCGAGATGGTTATAGACCAGCCACAACCCGGCAGTCAGACTTGTTAGCAGAACAAAATTGACAGCACCGCGAAGAATTGCGCGCTGCCACAGCCTGAACTTCAGAATGACTACCAGCAATGCGAACGTGGCACATGCGGCAAAGAACCAGCCATCGTAGCGCACCAGCATAGACGCGGAGATCAGAATGCCTGAGTATTCGAGCGATCTGCGTGCGCGCTGTGGGTCGTTCCGCGCAATTCGAACGAATTCAGAGAAATGAACCACAGCCCAGATGAACAGGGCAAGATAGAGTGCCTCCGTCATGGCCGTGGCTTGCATATAAATCAAATTCGGATTCAATGCGTAAATCAGAGCGCCAAGCCAGGCGGTTCCACGAGAGGTAAAGCCGCGAAGCAGGCGAAAGATTCCCAGCACGCCAAACACATAGGCAAGCATGGAGGGGATGGAAGCGCCCACTCCGCTTTGCCACATCCAGTGGCTGGCAACAAAAGGGATATCAATCAGGTGAGGTAAAGGGAGCCACACAGTTCCCAATTCCCAAAGGCCTGGAGTGCGTGAGTCAAACACATGGCGGGCAATGTTGGTATGGGCAACTGCATCGCCGTAGAGGAGGATTGCGTTGTGACGGAAGTAGAAGATGAAGGAGGTTGCAGAAATGAGAGGTGAGATTATGGCTAAGAGCCAATAGTCTCTCTTATCGCGATTTGCAGCATCGCCGCTGCGGCTCATAAATTCTTCGAGAGAATGCCTATCCGCAGCATGGTGGCGCACGAGCAAACCATTCCGCGCTTCGCGCGGGAGACGTTGCAGTGCAACGTCTCTACGTTTAGATTCTTCATCTTCCAGATTTCTTTACTCAATGTGCGTGAGTTCGCGGAATATCTTATAGCGCTCCTCAATCTGCTCGCGCGTGAGAGTCTGGAGCCGCTCGGTGCCAAAGGCTTCGACCGCAAATGAACCCATAACGCCGCCATAGAACATGGCGCGCTTGAAATGCTCGCGGGTCAGTTTATCCTGCGCGGCAATATAACCCATAAAACCTCCGGCAAAGCTGTCGCCCGCGCCTGTAGGATCCGTGACTACCTCCAGAGGAAGCGTCGGGGCGCGAAATGGATGGCGGCCAATGCCAAATGCGCCATCCTGAAAAAATACTGTGGCGCCGTACTCACCGTGCTTAATCACCAGTGCCCTGGGTCCCATTTTGAGAATTTTCTGCGCGGCACGAGGCAGGCTGGGATCGCGCGCCAGCATCTTGGCTTCAGTATCGTTGATCAGCAGGGCGTCAATGGTCCTGAGCATCTGCTCCAGGTTCTGGCGATCGCCATTGATCCAGAAATTCATGGTATCGCCGCCGACAAACCGAGCGCCATTCATCTGCCGGCGCACATTCAGTTGCAACACCGGATCGATATTGGCCAGGAAGACATACTCGGTGTTTTTATACGCTGTAGGAATCTGTGGATTGAAAGTGGCAAAAACGCCCAGCTGAGTGTCGAGGGTAGTGGCTTCGTTGACGTTTTCGCCATACTCGCCCGCCCAAAAAAAGCTTTTTCCCTCCTCGCGAACAATCCCGGCGGTGTCAATTTTATGATCGCGGAAAACCTGCTCTTCTTTTTCGCCAAAGTCCTCGCCTACAACTGCAACTACGCGGACCTGTGTGAAGAAGCTCGCGGCGAGAGAGAAATAAGTGGCCGCGCCACCCAGAATGCGGTCTACATGACCGTGAGGAGTTCTGATGGCGTCAAAAGCGACAGAGCCAACCACAAGAAGTGACACTTACGCCTTTGCCTCCTGACCTTTATTGAGGTACTTGTCTATCAAAAGGCTGAGTTTCTGCCGGGTTGCGGGAGGAATGCGAGCCGGATCGGTCATGATGGCATGCTCCAGGGCGGACGGGCATTTGCATTTGCGTTCTTTGGGCATGAGCGCTACTGCTCGCGCAATTACTCTGGCAGCATTCGCGGAATTTGTATTAAGGACTTTGATGATCTGTTCCACAGTGACCTCATCGTGTCCGGGGTGCCAGCAATCATAGTCGGTCACCATGGCCATGGTGGCGTAACAGATTTCTGCTTCGCGCGCGAGTTTCGCCTCCTGCAGGTTGGTCATCCCGATCACGTCCGCGCCCCAACTGCGGTACAGACTGGATTCTGCTTTGGTCGAGAACTGCGGGCCTTCCATGCAGACGTAGGTTCCGCCCGCCTTGCCCGCAACACCGCTCTGCCGGCACGACTCTCCAATGCTGGAGGCAACTTCCGCGCAGATAGGATCGCCAAAGGCAATGTGAGCCACAATGCCATCGCCAAAAAATGTGGAAACGCGGCGATACGTGCGGTCAATGAACTGGTCAGGAATAATGAAATCTGTCGGCTTATGCTCTTCCTTCAACGAACCAACAGCAGAGACCGAGACGATCCGCTCCACACCAAGTCTCTTCAGCGCATAAATGTTGGCGCGAAAATTGAGTTCGCTGGGAAGAAGGCGGTGTCCCCTGCCATGACGCGCCAGGAAGGCAACTTTGCGTCCTTCCAGCGTCCCCAGCACAAAGGAATCAGACGGACTGCCAAACGGAGTTTGCACTGTCAACTCATGTACGTCTGACAGACCGGGCATGGAGTACAGACCGCTGCCGCCAATGATTCCTATTTCTGCCTGTTGCAAGGAAAACAATCTCCCAAGGATGCCTTACCAGAAATTATAGCGAACTGCTTCTATTTCGCCGCTGCCTGCTGTGATTGCTGCTGTTGCGTCAGGACAGCCTGGATCAGCTTTTCGGCGACGCCATCTTCAAAACTTTCCACTGCAATCACCAGATTGCCATTTTGCTGGATATGGACTGGCCCATCAGCAGTGAGATATTTGTCACGTCCGGCCACAGTCGCCGTGGCGTGTTCGACCTTCTTATAGCGCTCCGGCAGAGATGAAGCATAAATCTTTGCGAACTCCTGCGCGGCCTGGTCGCTTGACCATTTAGAAACGTAAATGAGTCCGACGTGAGCAGTAGAGTTCGGATCACCAGGCTTGGCTCCCTTTCGTCCGACGGCGTAGAACTCAGGC
>DATDNH010000196.1:0-10127 GCA_036518395.1 Candidatus Angelobacter sp.
CAAGATTCTGTGTTACATTCGTTCATGCGTAGGAGAACGCCGTCAAGAATGACATACAAATCGCAAATCCCGTTGCGTAGGTTATCAGGGCCAATAGTCGGCCTCGATAGCTCCTGGGCGTTCACGTATTTTAAGCGCTAACCTCAGGCGCTCAGATCCTACGCAAATAAGTACAACCAGACTCTAACCAGCCACGCGGCTTTTTCGCGCGCATGGAATATTGACCAGATTTTCGCTGGGTGGCGAAAGCTAAGGTTACTTCGACTCATAATCGACCAAGCCCTTGGCTGCTTGATCCCCCAGCGGTTTTAGATCGCTGTTTGGCGGGGCAAACTTTTATCTGCACGCGTGCGCGTGCTTATCAGACATCAATTTTCAGTCGGTGGTGAAGACCAGAGTTACTTCTCACCAAAGCAAGACGCAGTGCAGCGTGCGGAGCCGAGACCTCCGCCGGGAGGCAACTCCTGAAGCACACCAACTCTTGTCGTTGGTTCCCCGACTGGTTGAATTCGCCGGTGGCGAAGACTTGGGTTACATCGTTAAGGCGAGCGTGTCCTTACTGTGGTTTTGGTGGGGTCCGCACCACCCGAGTCGACACGTTCCCCGGCTTCTGACTGGGAATTTGAGCCGCTGGGTCACGTGACCGATTTGGGAAACGAGGTGCATTTTTGGATTGCCGGTGGTGAAGATTCGGGTTACTTCCCCTTGAAACGGAGATGGCTCTGCCTTCCTTATGGCGAGCAGAGCCGCTAGCACCTGGATCGCTCGTTCCCCGGCAGTGAATTGCTGATTGTTTTGTAAATGGGGGCGTTTCAAGCTTTTGTCGCTTGTTCCCCAAGTGTCAAAGCTCGGTGGCGCAGATGAAAGTTACTTCGGTGAAACTTGGTTCGACTCCAGGACGCCTCCATCAGGATTTTTGATTTTGCCGGTGGTGAAGACTTTGGTTACTTCGCTTGCTAAACGAAAGGGGCCTTCCGATCAGCGGCTGCTGCGGAATGCCCGCTACCTGGGTCAGGGGTTCCCCGGCATTTACATATTTGAGTTTAGTTTCAGTCGGTGGTGGCGATGAGAGTTACTTCTACTCCGACCAAAGCAACGAAAGTCCGGGCACGACAACGGGGTATGGAGAACTGCCACAGCGAATGCTTGGCTGTTTGTCCCGGCCTGTCATCAATCGTTCCCCGGCTGAAAAATTTAGGTTTACCGGTGGCGAAGATCAGAGTTACTTCAATTGGCCCCGCGGATGCAGGTTCGAATCCTGCCGGCGAGAAATCCGCTGTAGCTCAACTGGCAGAGCAGCGAGATGTACTGTGATCAGCTTTGTTCCCCGGTAACAGTAGTCCGCGGAACATGGTCGGTGGTGAGGATGAGAGTTACTTCCAATCCCCTCAACAGCGAATGCTGAAAAGGGGGTGGCCGCCGGTTTCCAAAAGGAGCCGGGAAGGACTGCGCATCGCGCAAGCGCTGGCAACGCCGTCTCTTGTCAAGCGTTCCCCGACCTGGAAGTTTGATTTTGATCCCGCCTGGTTCAAAGCGGTCAATGAAGCCTGGCGGGTAAGTGGTTAATGAGTTATTGCAGCACGGAAGTCCAGTCGGTGGTGAGGATAAGAGTTACTTCTACTCTCTCCAAAAGCAAAGCAGTCCAGGACGTGATTCACCGAGAGTAAAAGGAACGGGCCGCCCTTCAAAAGGCAGCCCGGTTTGTCCTGGCCTCTTGTCGGGTGTTCCCCGGCTGAAGATTTTTTTTAGTTTTACCGGTGGTGAAGGATCAGAGTTACTTCGATAACTCATAGGTTGCAGGTTCAAATCCTGCCGGCGAGGAGTTACGCCGTAGCTCAACAGGTAGAGCAATGAGAGAGCGTACTGTGATCAGATTTTGTTCCCCGGTAGTTGAACCAGTTGAAGATACAAAGATTTTTGGTTTGCCGGTGGTGAGGATTTAGGTTACTTCGCCTGACTAAGGACTCGTCGCGGGTTGGAATCCCGCCGTCGGCGATGGATGCCGGCGCGGTTCGCTGGGAGGAAGTGGCAATCAACAGGCTTGGTGCACTGCCTGAAAAACAGTCTCCCTCTCCCACGAGCCTCAGGACGGTCCTGTACCTGGATCAATTGTTCCCCGGCAATTTAAGAAATTGCCGAGGAGTTAGCGAAAGATCGCAGGGGAGGATACAAGTTATTTGAAATCGTCGGAGTTGCCGTGCTGAAAGATTGAGTTTACCGGTGGTGAAGATGAAGAGTTCCTTCGTTCCAAACCTGAATATGCGGGTATGGAATCCCGCCGCCGCTTGCGGCGTAGTTCAACCCAGAACATCAGGAGAATACTCTCGTCGCTTGTTCCCCGGTAAGTTTGCTGTCATTCATAGCGGATAAATGAAAGTTTGCCGGTGGTGAAGATTTGGGTTACTTCGCCTGATAAGCGGGTGATGCAGGTTCGAATCCTGCCACTGATTGGAAATCAGTCAGCGTGGTTTAATGGCAAAACGCCTAAATGTACCTGAGTCGCTGGTTCCCCGGCATGAGTTTGTAACAAAACGGAGAGCACCCGTAAAAGATGCTCTTAGAAAGCTGATGATTATGTACGCAACCGAAAACAAGAACATCGATCCTTTGGCGCGTCCCTTTTTGGCAATGGGTGCTCGGGTGGCATTCGCAGAACTCCGTCCTGATCCCTGGAATCGAGTTGTCGGGCCGGTAGCCTTGGATGTCCGCAGGGATAAGCACGGCGAATACTTCCTGGTTCGCAAGCGTGCGGACACCCGGCTGCAGGTTCTGGAAGTACAACCGGCTGAGCGCCATCTCGTGTTGCTGAGCCGTGTGGGCGAAGGGCGGCAGGAAAGCAAGGCGCGCTTTCTGCTCGGACACGATGAGCGCCACTGGTTCGTGGCAGCGATTCCCGAGAGCACTCCGGTGAGCACCGTGATCGCCGCCAAGCAGGCGCTGAAGCCGGAAGAAGTTGTGCGTGAGGAGCAGGGCCTTCGCGCGAAGAACCGCCAGCGTCGCGTGACCAAGGCGCGGATTCGGCAAGGCGAGTGGTTCTTCGTGCCACGAGACGGTTTTAGAGTAAATCCAAAACTGATCTTCCGGAACGAGCCTTTGCGGCGCGGCGGCGGGAAGGCGCACATTGTCCAGGAGTTGTATCGCGAGGGAGGCGAGACGGTTTACGTCCACCGTATGTATCCGAACGGTTTGACCCAGGCACAGTTCGCAGCCTTGAGCCAGAAAGTCCGGGCTCAGGCCGGATGGCGGACCATGAGGCGCAATCCGCGTGTGCTGGTGCGCGGCACAGTACGGCATTCGGACCATAAGACGATCTTGCTTCGGGGCTGGCATGAAGTGTTCGTCAACACTGAAGCTCGTGCAGCGGCGATGCGAAACGTCGCTTTTCTCGATTAACTTCGGCCATAGAGCTAAAGCTTGCGGCAATTTTGCCGCAGTGCTTTCGGAAATTGAATCGGTGGTGTAGATCAGGGTTCCAAATTAGTGTCCCTTTTCGATTGTTCCCCGATGTTTCCTTGAGCTTTGGCTGGCATAAAAACCGCAGTCCCGCTGAGTGGGGCTGCTTAGAACAGAGGAAAACCACAATGGCCCGCATGAACACTTTGCTGAAATCCGGCGAGCCCCTCACGCACGAGGGTGCTCGTGCCAGCGTCATTTCTCCTGAGCTGCAGCTGCGGCGCTCCATTCTCGCCTGCATGCTGTGGGAGGACCAGTTCTACGAGGAAGGTGTGGCCATCGCCGGCCGCGTTCGTGAACTCGTGGCACAGGTCCCGGCAGAGAAGGTCGCGGCCCTGGCTGTCGAAGCGCGCGAAAAGATGAAGCTGCGCCATGCTCCGCTGCTGCTGGTGCGGGAGATGGCTCGCCTGAAGACTCACCGTCATCTGGTCAGCGACACTCTGGCGCGTGTCATCCAGCGCGCCGATGAGCTGGCTGAGTTCGTCGCTCTTTACTGGAGCGACGGCAAGCAGCCGCTCTCTGCGCAGGTGAAGAAGGGACTGGCTGCCGCTTTCACCAGGTTCGATGAGTATGCGCTGGCCAAGTACAACCGGGCGACTCCGGTGAAACTGCGTGACGTGCTGTTCCTGTCACATGCCAGGCCGGTGGATCAGGCGCAGGCCGATCTGTGGAAGCGTCTGATCGATGGCGAGCTTGCTACTCCCGATACCTGGGAGGTCGCTCTTTCGTCAGGTGCTGACAAGCGGACATCGTGGGAGCGATTGCTGCGTGAGAACAAGCTGGGTGCCTTGGCGCTGTTGCGGAACTTGCGCAATATGACAGAAGTATGGGTGGATCCGTCATTGATTGCTGAAAGCCTTGCAAACATGAAGACGGAGCGTGTGTTGCCATTCCGTTTCATCGCTGCGGCCAGACACAATCCATGCTTCGAGCAGGAGCTTGAGGCTGCAATGCTCAAGTGTCTCTCAGAGCAGCCGAGGCTTCCCGGCAAGACAATTCTGGTTGTGGACGTGAGCGGTTCCATGACTGGGAGCTTGAGCAGCAGGAGCGAGTTGAGCCGGATGGACAGCGCTGCGGCGCTCGCAATCTTGGCTCGCGAAATGTGCGAAAAGGCTGCGATCTACTGTACTGCGGGCAATGATTGCACCCGCGTGCATGCGACACGTCTCGTGCCTTCGCGCAGAGGCTTTGCCTTGCGCGATTGTGTCGTCAAGGATGCTGCCGCAGAGCTTGGCGGTGGAGGAATTTTCCTCGTGCAGTCACTTGCTTTTATCAAGCAGCGCGAGCGGACAGCTGACCGCATTATTGTTTTCACTGATGAACAGGATTGCGATCAGAAGTTGAATCCTGCCAACGCAGATGCGTTTGGCACACACAATTATCTGGTGAACATAGCCGCCTATCGCAACGGTATCGGCTACGAGAAGTTTGTTCACATTGACGGTTTCAGTGAGGCAGTGCTGGACTACATCCGAGAGAGTGAAAGAGAAATCTCTTAGGTAAAATCCAGTCACCTGTTCCGGAACTACAAGAAAGGAAAAACCAATGGCCCGTATCAACATTCCCTGGCTGAAGCCTGGACTTCGTACTCACGAGGGCGCGCCCGCGCGCCACATCTCTCCCGAACTGCAGCTCCGCCGTTCCGTTCTGGCGTGCCTGCTGTGGGAGGACCAGTTCTATGAGGACGGCGTAGCGATCGCAGGCCGCATCCGCGAACTGGTAGCACAGGTCCCGGCAGAAAAGGTCGCCGCCCTGGCTGTCGAAGCGCGCGAAAAGATGAAGCTGCGTCACGCTCCGCTGCTGCTGGTGCGTGAAATGGCTCGCCTGAAGACTCACCGTCATCTGGTCAGCGAGACTCTGGCGCGTGTAATCCAGCGCGCTGACGAACTGGCTGAGTTCGTTGCTCTGTACTGGAGTGACGGCAAGCAGCCGCTCTCTGCGCAGGTGAAGAAGGGACTGGCTGCGGCCTTCACCAGGTTCGATGAGTACGCACTCGCCAAGTACAACCGGGCAGCTCCGGTGAGGCTGCGTGACGTGCTGTTCCTGTCACACGCCAAGCCGGTCGATCAGGCGCAAGCCGATCTGTGGAAGCGCCTGGTAGATGGTGAGCTGGCTACTCCCGATACCTGGGAGGTGGCTCTCTCTGCAGGCCAGGACAAGCGCGAAGTGTGGGAGCGTCTCCTGCGTGAGAACAAGCTGGGTGCGCTGGCCCTGCTGCGGAACCTTCGCAACATGGAAGGCGCCAACGTGGACGGGGCGCTGGTGCGCGAAGGTCTGTCACGCATGAAGACCGAGCGCGTGCTCCCTTTCCGCTTCATCGCCGCTGCGCGTTACGCGCCGCAGTGGGAGGCGGAGCTTGAGCTGGCGATGTTCAAGTCACTCGAGGGCCAGGCAAAGCTGCCGGGCAAGACCGTCCTGCTGGTGGACGTGTCTGGAAGTATGGACGCGCCGCTGTCACAGCGGTCAGAAATGCGCCGCAACGATGCCGGCTACGGTCTGGCGGTGCTGCTGCGCGAGATTGCCGAGAGCGTAAGCATCTACAGCTTCTCAGACAATCTGGTGCGCGTTCCCAACCGTCAGGGCTTCGCGCTGCGCGATGCCATCAACGCCAGCCAGCCGCACAGCGGCACTTACCTGGGCAAGGCGGTGAGCGGCATCAATGAAAAGTACGATCGCCTGATCGTAATCACTGACGAGCAGGCGCACGATACTGTGCCGAATGCCAAGGCTCGCGGCTATGTGATCAACGTGGCCAGCTACAAGAATGGCGTCGGCTACGGACCGTGGGTGCACATCGATGGCTGGAGTGAAGCGGTCATCGAGTACATCCGTGCTGCCGAGCCCATGCTCTAACGCAAACAGCAATTAGGCTGCCGGCGGCGGCCCAATTGCCAAATACATTCCGGGTGGCCTTCCTACAGGAGACCACCCGATTTTTTTGACGTTGAAGTGGACTACGTTTTTGTCGTTGCAGCCGCCGCTTGCGTCTGATCGAACGGGTTGGAAATGAAAGCAACGCCCGGAGATTTCTGCACGGCATTCCAGTACCCGGTCATAACGCTGTGCTGGAACAGAAGTTCATCGACCCATGCTCCGATATTCAGGAAAGCGTTTGCGCCGGTATGGAATGAAAGCTCGTGCGCAGCAAAGCCTCCGACCACCGGAAGCCTTTTTACCTGGTCTTCGATTTTTTTCACCTGATTTTGGAGTAACGCCTGGATTTCCGCGACAGCCTGATTGTGAAGCGCCGCAGAGACCGCGCTTACAGTTGGAGGTTTGCACATCGCCGTAAGCTTCCTGCTGTCACCCGGTGATTGCTGGCTATAACTTGCATGCAGGACCTTGAGCACGATTTCAAGCGCATCGATGATGGTTTTGATAATGCCCGGCGCAGGTACGTTACATTGTTTCCACAATGCTTTTATGTCGCCCAGGCCGGCAAAGGCCATTGGAACAAGATCGAAGGGGTTATACCAGCGTGGGCAAAAGTGAAATGTTTTTTCATACCACTGTATGAAGGCTGAATTTCCGGCAGTAGGCGCGGCAAAGCTGTTGGGGACGATGGGAGTGCCTGCGGGAAGCTTGCCGGAAAGAAAGGACGCCATCACCGTAGTCTGACAACCGCCCAGGCTGTGGCCTGTGACTACGACGGGTGTTCTCGGATTCGCGGCTACAAAGTCGTGTAGATAGTGGTCCACGGTTCTGCCACTCTTGTCCCTGAATTGATTGCCTGTAAGCGTATCCAGTCCAACCTTGCTTCCCTGCGCGATCTTTGAACCAAAAGTGTTGTGCTCGGGAAAGACCACCTGATGATCGGCGTCGAGGTCCTCAGCAATCTGCTTGAGCACTCCCGAAGGCTTGGCTTTGGTATCCGTTCCGCGAATGGCCACGGCGGTGAAAATTGGCAGATGGCTCACCTTGTCCGAGAATTCGGCGGCATACATCAGGTTGCTGTTATCGGGAGAGGCAACGGGTCCCCATCCCAGGGTCCATTGACCCGTCACTTGCCCCTGAGGTACCGGCATGGTGGGAAGGAGAGTGGTGATTTGTTGAACTGCTTTTTGCGCGCTGTCTTCGGCCGTGTAAGCCAGGTTGCACAGCATGAGGTAGCAGAGGGCAAAGAAATCGCTGGTCTGAACCTGCTGGCGCGCGGCTTTTACATTGTCAGGAATTACCGGTGCAATGCCTGGAGTAGACATACTGTTCTCCTTTGAAAAATCAAATATCGGCAGGCTGGCTAGGGGATGGGCGCAACTATATTCCAAAGTTTCTGAATTGCAAGAGAAAATTTCGCGCTGCTTTCAAAAGGAGTCCGGTTTTGGAATTTTGCGGATTACTCCAGCGGCCCTGGATGACTGATAAACTCACGGGCCTCCGCTAAAATCGCACTGTCACGCTCCTCCTGGGTTCTGCTGTACTCTCCCCAGAGCGGCTCATCGTCGATTTGAAAGAATCCTGTCAGCTCAGCTGGATAACCGGCGCGCATCGCGTATCCAGCCAGGATCCTGCAACCATCTGAGGGAGCTAAACTGCCGTTAACGATCCTCCTGGCCACATCTCGGCCAACCTCTATCAGGGCAGCCTCTGTCGAAAGAGGCTCGACCTGCCCGATCTCTTTGAGCGCCGCATCAATCCACGGGTATATATCCACAGACGTGGGTCGAATTAGCCCTGCCAGCCGACGTAGCGCAGGACCGTCGAAACCTGCTTCCAGCGCGTCTGCCGCGAATTCGGGAACGTCCTCAGGAAACAGCAAAGATGCGTACCACCTGGCGGCGAATGCCTTGGCATTGAAGCTCATGACAGCGCCAATATTATTCGAGTTTGACGCCTGATCAAAAGAGTGATGCTGCTAACCTTTTGCCTGCGACCGCAATCCAACCCTTATTCGCACATCTGCTGAACATGCTTTATTGTTATGGAGGGGCCTCTCACAGGGCATCTCCAACTGAATGAAAAAACTAAACTTATTTTCGCTATTCTTATTTTGCTTATCTTCATTTCTTCCTGCCCAGACCACGCAACAGCAACCGGAGAAAACTCCTCCTCCCGCTGCAAGGTCCGGCCAGGAACAACTGCAAAAGGAACCTCAAGGGCAGGCCAAGCCACCAACGGAAAAAGAACACAAGATTACACCTGAGGAAGCTACCGACCTTTTCCGCTGGGTGGACCAGATCCTGCGTTTTGCCAGTCAGGACACCGGCTTGCCGATCAAGCACTCGGTCAAGAAAGCCATGGTCAGCCGGGAAGAGGTGGAAACATACATTGGCGACAAATTCAAAGACGATGTAGACCGCATCCGCTTCGAAAGGTCCGAGCTGGTCCTGAAAAAATTCGGACTGCTGCCCCGGCAATTCAACCTGCATGATTTTCTGATCAAGCTTCTGGGCGAGCAGGTGGCCGGCTATTACGACGAGAAGAAAAAAATAATTAACCTGCTGGACTGGGTGGCGCTGGACATGCAGAAGCCGGTCATGGCCCATGAACTGACGCACGCTCTTCAGGACCAGAGTTTTGATCTGGACAAGATGACTAAGAAGGATGAAGAGATCGAAAAGCGCGGCCCGGAAGATCCCAACGCGCTCATCAAAATCGATGAGCAATCCACCGCCCGCACCGCAATCATGGAAGGCCAGGCGATGATTGTGTTTGCGGATTTTGTCCTTAATACCATGGATGGTGGAGATTCATGCGATGGGGATGCGCCTTGTCCGATTCCCGACAAGCGCAGCGTCGTGGACTTCCCAAAATTTGTGGACCTGATGCTGGGCCAGATGGACAAAGAAAAAGGAGATTCTCTTCTTGATAATGCCCCGCTGCTGCTGCGCGAAGAGCTGATTTTTCCCTACACCCGGGGCATGAAATTCATCTCACAATTACTCATCAAGGGCGGCAAGCAGTTGGCCTTCACCAAAGTGATGCAGCGCATGCCTACCACCTCGCGCGAGATCCTTCAGCCGGAAGAGTACCTTGCCGGCCGCGTGGTCCCGCCGCTGCTGTTGCCGGACTTCAGTTTCCTGAAGAATGACTTTGAGCCTTTCGACGCTGGCGCCGTAGGTCAGTTGGACGTGAGCATTCTGCTCAAGCAATACACGGAAGAAGCAGTGGCGGACCGCCTCAGTCCCGAGTGGCGCGGGGGTTCCTACTACGCCGTCGGACGAAAGGGAGCCAAGCCTGGTGATCCGAACTCTACTGCTCACGTCGGACTCATTTACGTTTCTAAATGGGCAAGCGACCAGGCCGCGCAGGAGTTCGCAAAGATTTATGCTTCATCTCTGCCGGAGCGCTATAAGAAGGTCGAACACGGCACGGCGACTGTGGCCGGACGTGACAAATATCTCACCGCTGATGGGCCAGTCCATATCCAGCAAAATGGCAATCTGGTGATTGCTGTGGAAAGTTTTGAGGACGGTGTGGCGGAAAAGCTGATCCAGGCTGTCTGGACGCAGCAGCAACAATCGCAGCAGGCAGCGGCGAAATAGAAGCTATCGCCTGCCCTCGAGATGCTCGCCCGGAGCCCGAAAGTCGAAGGGCTATAATCACTGGTAAGGCATCCCTGGGAGATTCTTTCCTTGCAACAGGCAGAAATAGGAATCATTGGCGGCAGCGGTCTGTACTCCATGCCCGGTCTGTCAGACGTACATGAGTTGACAGTGCAAACTCCGTTTGGCAGT
>DATDNH010000197.1:0-7302 GCA_036518395.1 Candidatus Angelobacter sp.
GGGCAATATCGGCCAAATCTGTGGCTGAGTTGCTACAGGGCGTCGCTCCACTCGCAGTAACCGGTCTCGACGTTCTTTCCGCAAAATTCTCAACTTAGCGCGCATACGTGTACCTGCGTGTGTTCGATCTTCAAAATCGAACTGATGTTGGTTCGCGTGGCCCAGCGCTGACTTACGCGTAGCTCGGACTATATCCGAGCGGGCACTTTTCCGGCCGTGTGCCGGTTAGAAAGAAAATTATGTTCGAATTGCTGAAGGGCATTCTGTCCGGTCACAACGATTTTGCCTCCGGCGGGCTGCTGCTTATGATCATCGGCGGGCTAAGTGTGTATCTGCGGGCAGTGCCATTGAGACTCTGGCATTGGATTGTGGACCAGACCACGATGACGATCACAGTGAAGGACGATGACGTCGCTTTCGTCTGGGTGAAGGAATGGTTTCTGGAGCAGAAACTTCTGCGAAGAACTCGCCGCGTCGATCTGGACACCACGCTGCGCAATGAACGAGTAGCCATGATTCCTGCACCAGGACACCATTGGTTCTGGTATGGCGGAAGACCGTTTGAGGTGTGGTTCTCCCGCACCGACAATACTCATGAACGAAATGGCAGGCGCCTGGAATCGTTTACATTGCGCACGTTGGGCAGAAAGCGGGATTTCCTGCAGGACCTTGTCGACGATGTGGTGCGGTCGCATACGAGAAAGTTGGGAGTGCAGTCTTTCCTGTATACCTACGACGATGGTTGGGATTATGTGGAAGGTTATGCTCCACGCCTGCTGGCTTCGGTGGTCCTGGAACCGGGCGAAAAAGAACATCTGGTGGAAGACATCGCACAGTTTCGAAAATCCAGACAAAGGTATCAGCATCTGGGCATTCCGTATCACCGCGGCTATTTGTTTTATGGACCGCCCGGCACCGGAAAGACCTCGCTCGTATCTGCTCTGGGCGCACACTTCGGGCTATCGATCTACACCGTTAATCTCACGGATTTCACGGATCGCAACCTGATGGGCGCCATCAATCGGGTGCCGCCAAATTCAATCCTGCTGTTTGAGGACATCGATTGCATGAAAGGCAGCCAGTCACGAACCCAGGCAAACTCGCCTGAAGGAAAGAACGAGGTGGCCACGGCCAGTAGAAAAGAAAATGCTTCTCCCCAGAATGGAGTCACGCTTTCTGGATTGTTGAACATACTGGACGGCTTTTATGCGCCGACGGGTGTTCTGTTTGTGATGACGACGAACCACCTGGAAAAATTGGACCCGGCGCTGCTGCGTCCAGGGAGAATCGATTACCGGCTCTATCTGGGCAAAGCCAGTGAGCAGCAGAAGATTGAACTTTATCGCAGATTTTTCCCCGAATCCTCGGAACTTGAGGCGCGTGAGTTTGTCGAAGCCACGCGTTCTGCAGAAACTATGGCCGAATTTCAAGGTCTGCTTCTGGGACTGGAGAATGGAGAGCATTTGACTCCCAGAGCGGTAAGCGACGAAATCGTGGTGTAAAACCCAGGCAACAGGCAATAGCCAACAGGCCACATGCCACAGCAAAAGCAAAACCTCACCACAGAGTGACAACAGAGACACAGCGAGGACATAGAGGAAAACGTAATCGTTAAAAATCAAAAGCTCATGCCTGGGAGCCAAAGGTTAAGAGCCAAGAGCCAAAAGCCAAGAGCTGCCCTCATTCCACATACTTCGGCTTCTCGCCTTTGTCCCACGGATCATAATCATGTGCAAAGCGGACTCGATCCGCGATCGGCGGATGGGTCCAATACCAGAAAACTGCCAGGTGGTTCGGCCAGGGATAGTCAAGACTCACTTCTCCGAGCAGTTGAAATGAGTGCGCGGCGACTTGCTGAGAATTGGGATTGATGCCGTGCGTTACTTCGAGGCCGTAGATATCGGCCTGGTGCTCCGTGTAGCGGCTTACGGCATTGCCCACTGGCTCGCCCAAAAACAGGAGAATTCCCGCGAGCAGGAAAATCATGGGCATGGCGGCCCAGTCGTGGAGTGCGCGGATCTGCCATCGCCCTCCAAACCGCCGCAGTATTCCGGGTGACATTCGATAGATGATGTAGAGAAGGACCAGCAGGCCAATGCACGCGCCTATCAGACCATAAATAATGTGGTGCAACACGTAATGCCCCATTTCGTGGCCGAAGACAAAGAGCGTCTCCGCCGTGGTGAGTTTTTGGATGGTTGTGTCCCACACCACAACCCGTTTGGAGCTGCCGAAGCCGGTCACATAGGCGTTCAGGGTAGTGACTTTTTCGCTGGCTTTCATCTCAAACATGCGGCTGCGCGGGATTTCGAGTCCGCCGCGTTGCGTGACTTTTTCAATCGCGTCCACCAGTTGGGGATTCTTGGCTTCCAGCGGCTCGAATTTGTTGAATAGGGGATCGATTACGAGTGGCGTGATATAAAAGGAAAAAATTATCAGCGGGACTCCGACGATTGCCCAGTAATAAAACCACCAGCGGCGCGGGCTTCTGCGGATGAAAACCCGCAACAGGAATAAAAGAAACGTGTAAATTGCCAGTGTGAGCGCCAAACCTTTGCCCCAATCGCCGAACCACGAAGCCCAGTTCTGTACCGACAGACCGTATTGCAGGCTCACATGATGTCCGTAGATGCGGAGGGGCAGCGCTGCCATTACTAAGGTGATCATCAGCAACGGGACAAAAATGAGTGCCTGAACCCAGCGGTAGCAGGAAACCCGTTCTGCCCAGTTGCGAAATCGCGCGCCAATGCCCCAGTAGAGCACCGCCAGCAGCACCGCCCATGAGTAGATCAGGCCGAAGATTCCGAGCTTGATCTCCAGCTTGTAAAGCGCTTCCGCCTGCCGCAACTTGTCCGGTGGCAGCGTGTACTCAGTGGTTTGCTTTGCCGTCACTGTGGGCTGAGTGTGCGGTTGTTGAGGAACTGTTTGTGCGGCAGCCGGCAGGCAGAGCAGGATTACCGCGAGCAGATTCCGCAGGAGCATGGGTTTTACCATACAGAATTAAGCCTATTGGGAGCAAAGTCAAAATCATGTAGCCGCGAATTAACGCGAACGAACGCGAATACAAAAAGCAGGAACAATCCTGGTCACCACCGACAGAAAAAGCGAGAAAGGAAATACCAAAACCAACTCACCGCAGAAATGCGGGCCGCGCAAAGAAGAATTGAATTCTCGCGAATTCAAAACTCGGAACGAACAAACGAGTGCTACGGAGGAAAAAAACGCGTGCTCCTCAAAAAGGAGCACGCGCCTCGCGCAGTCTGAGTTGATCAGATCAGACCGAATTGGAAGTCGATGTGCGTCCCATCGCTCAATCCAATACGGAAGACGTAAGTTGAACCGGCAGCCAGCCCGGAAGTGTTCAGATTGAAGATCCACTGCTGCGCAATGGGGTCAAACCTGAAGCTGGTATCTGCACTCGTGGAATCCACCGGCAGATCAACCGGCGTTGTCACCGTTCCGGCAATGACATCGATGATCCGGAAGCTGACCACGGTCCCCGGCGTTCCAATGGAGACGCCATTCACGTCGAACACCTGGAACTTGATGGGGACAGTCCTCCCAGCCTTGAACACGCTGGTACCATTCGCTGCCACTGGCGGAAGCACCGTGCGTCCTGAAGTGGGAGAGAAGATGATGGTCAGCGTTCCCGGCACATACGTGATCGTGTAGTTGGTTGAGCTTTGGCCGGAGCAGGTAATGGGATAGCTGCCCGCTGGGCTGTTAGTGACAGCAGTGGTCGTACAGGTGAGCACCCCACTCAGCACCGCTGGAGTATCGCCATTCTGGAATCCGCTGTAGCTGGCGGTGAGCGCCGGGTTAGGCGAATTCAGTATTTTGGTTTTGTTGTCTGCGGTAATCGTCAGGCCTGCGGGCGTAATGCTTAACGTCCCATTCGTCAGGGTGACGGTATAGTTGCTCAGCTTACTATTGGGATCGCTCAGCACCGGCACAATCGCGTAGTTCCCAACGGGACTGGCCTGCGTAGCGGTGGTTGTGAAGCTGACGGTGATGCCATCGTTATTGACAACACCGGTGAGCGTTCCATCCAAAGTGGGGTTGGGTTGGCCGTAGAGACGTGTCTTATTGTTCGCGCTGGCGCTCAGCGGAGCAGGGTTGATGTTTACGCCGGCTGGGCCTGAAGGCGTAACGTCAAAAATCGTGTCGCCATTGAAAGTGGCAACAACCGAATGCGTGCCTGCGGAAAGCAGCGTGGTGCTGAAAGTTGCATGCAGCGAGCCATCCAGAGGCGCGGTGCCCAGAGTTTGCGCACCGTCAGTGAAGGTCACGTTGCCGGAAGGAGTCGCCAGGACTCCACCGGGTGAAACTGTGGCGGTGAAGGTAACGTTATCGCCGTAGGTTGCGGTGCTCACTGATGACAGGAGCGTAACCACGGCGGGCGATTTCGAAGCCTGAGTTTCCCAGGCGCCCCGCCCATGAGTGGCAATGCGCACCAGCCGGTTGGGATTCTGGATGGCCAAGTCAAAGACAGCAACGCGCGGCAGCCCTGATCCGTACGGATTCCAGCTTCCACCGCCGTCTTTCGAGATGTAAACACCGATGTCTGTGCCAGCGTACAGAATCTGTGAGTTCACGGGATCCACAGCAAAAGCATCTACCGGAGCATCAGGCAGGCCGCTTGCCGCTGCGCTCCAGGTGCCTGAACCGCCGGAAAGGTTGGTAGTCTTCCATACCTGTTTGCCGACGATGCCAAATCCCGCAAAACTCACGTAAGCGGTGTTGGAGTTGTGTGGATCGATCACCGCGCGCGCCACATACTTTGCTGGGAAGCCCGCGTTCGTGACGTCGGTAAGAGGATTCGCGCCGGTGGTTGTAGCAAAGACCTTGCCGTTGCGAAGGCCGACAATCCTGATGTTGTCATTTTGCCGCGAGATGCCGATCGCGCTGACCGGAGAGCCGCTTACAAATGGCCCTTGACTAACCGAAGTCATAGTCGTGCCCTGGTCAGTGGAGCGATACAGGCGGTCAGTTCCGAAGTACAAGGTATTCGGTGTGCCCGGTCCGAGCGCCATCGGAGCATAGAAGAGGACTGCATCGGCACAGCGGAAGCCGTTGTTCGCAGTCGTTCCATTGCACCCGTGGAAGCCCCAGCCATTGTCGTGAGCATTTGCAGTGGTGGTTACCCGCGCGTAGCCAATCAGGTTATTGGTCTGATTGAAGTACGTGTGATACATGGTGACGTTCGTTGTGTCGGTAGCATTCTGGTCGATCAGAGCGAAGCCGCCATCACCAAAATCGGCGCGCGTCCAGGTGGTATCCGGATGAAGCCAGGGCGTGCCGTTATCCTGCGTGCCGCCGATCGAAAAGTTGCGGTCCGAGGGATGCAACGAGATGCTCTGGAACTGAGTGGCATTGAATCCGGCGGTGTTGATGCTGGACCACGAGGTGCCCTGGTTGGAAGACCTCCACACGCCGCCATCGCTGCCGAAATAGACGACGCTTGGATTTGAGTGCGCAACGGCAACTGCATGTGTATCTGCGTGCAGTCCCGTATCGATGCGGGAGAAGTTTGTTCCATCCAGACTTCTGGTCAGGACATTGCTGCGGCAGGTGTTTCTGGGTGGATTGGTGTCTGCATTGGCTGAGCCGCCCAGATAAATGATGTTCGAATTCGTAGGATCCATGGCCGGCGCCATGTCATAGAAACACTGCGAGTTGCAAAAGCCGCTGGTCTGGATCAGGCCGAGACTGAAGGTAACTCCGCCATCGATAGAACGACGTACCCAGCCCGGAGCGCCGCAATTCGAGCCATTTGGAACCGGCGATTCGCCAGTCGCCGCCAGCACCGTTGTGACTCCATTCACTGTGTTTGCCGCCAACTTAATCTGGATGGTTGCGGTCGCCGTTCCTACCACCTGCTGATTGGTGAAAGTAGGCGTCGCCGCCAGTGCATTGGCGGTTCGCCAGATGCCGCCATCATTGCCGTTGGTGCTGAAGCCGTTAACTCCTGCAATGAGAACATTCGGATTCGCGGGATCAAAAACAATGTCAGTGATTCCACGGTTACCCCCGTTCGCCGGCTGAACCGTGATTTTGGAGAAGGTCGGCGTCGCTGACATTGCGTTGGTGGAACGATACAAACCTCGGCTGGGAAGATTGCTGGAGATCACTGACGGAATCGAATCCGCGCTGATGCCGCCAATCCCTGAAGTCGTGCTCACGAAAACGATGTTGTCGTCTGTGGGGCTGACAAGCACCTTGGTGATCGAGCGTCCAGTAAAAACATCATTGTTGCTACCGTCGAGATTGAAAGGCCCGAGCAGGACTGGACTGGTATCGGCGTGCTTGATGATGTAGAGGCCAACACCGAAGAAGCTATCTGCAGACAAATTTCCTTCGCCGGTGCCGACAAAAACAGTCGTGGGATCGAGAGGATCAATGGCGACGGAGCCAATGGCCAAAGAGAGTGAATCGTCCATCAAGGCGGTCCAGGTTGTGCCGCCATCCAGAGAGCGGTATAAGCCACCCTGGGCAGCCCCCACGTAGAGGATGTT
Source organism: Candidatus Angelobacter sp. (assembly GCA_036518395.1). Classification (GTDB taxonomy): domain Bacteria; phylum Acidobacteriota; class Terriglobia; order Terriglobales; family Acidobacteriaceae; genus Angelobacter. Next base: position 6,516 of record DATDNH010000197.1, read on the forward strand.
TTCATTTGTGGGATGCACCGCGATCGTAGTTATGCGTCCGCTGACGGGCAGGGAAATACTCGTGGTCTGTCCATTGGGGATTGGCGCAGGGCCAAGCGGATTCCAGGTGGGCGGAGTCACCGGGCCGAGAATCAAGGAGTTGTTGGTTGTCGACGAGTTGCCGCTGGTTCCGCTGCTGTTATTCCCCGTGTTGCCCTCACGCAGATTGCGCTCCTGATCCCGCATCTGGCGGATGGCCTGTCCGCGCGAGCGAGGATCATAGACCTTGTCCATCAAGCCGCGAAGGAAGCGGATGTGTTCGTCGCGCATTCTGAGGTAAGTCTCGGTGTCGATCAACCCGACGGCGAATGCAGGCAGATCGGCATAATCCGCATCTCCGTCGAGCATTTGTGGGGTATCGGTTGGAGGTGGAGACTGATCAGGGAGCCGCTCCTCGATATCATCGTTCCGGGGCGGGGGCGTCTGGTCCGTACTTGTGGTCTGGGCCAGGGAAGAGAGTGGAAAGACTAACAACAGAGCAACAAAAACACCTAGGCAAAGCAGACTGTGGCGCATGAAATCTCCTGAATTTTTTTAAAATCCTGAAAGACGAAGACCGCAATCGGGGGAGATCGCGGAAAACAGAACCCTAGCTTGCTTGGAGCAAAAATTGTGCTCAGGAAGTATATTCAGGAACTCTGGAATTGCAAGCCCGAATTGCCAATAAATACGCAGGGTTCAGGGCTGGGATACAATGAGTGAATGACCGGCCAGCGCGAAAATATCGGCACGGCGACCATGCAGGGAG
>DATDNH010000198.1:0-3582 GCA_036518395.1 Candidatus Angelobacter sp.
TTCGATTTTGAAGATCGAACACACGCAGGTACACGTATGCGCGCTAAGTTGAGAATTTTGCGGAAAGAACGTCGAGACCGGTTACTGCGAGTGGAGCGACGCCCTGTAGCAACTCAGCCACAGATTTGGCCGATATTGCCCACCTAGCGTTTTGTTTTTGAACCGCGCCATTTTGGGCGTCCTTTCGCAGAGATAATAGAAGATGACATGATTTTAGGTTTTTGGCAAGCGGAATTCCCGTTACAGTTTTAGAATCAGCGCAAATGCGCGTGAATCAGCGGCGCAGCTTTTGGCTGTTCCCTAGTCCCTATTCCCAATTTCCCTACTCGCTGTTGCCTGAGGCCTGTTGCCTATTTCCTCGTTACCATCAAAACAATCGGCATGCCCGACCTTCGCTGTCCGACAAGTGGAGCCAGAAGCTTTAATTGTCCATTGTGGACAGCAATCTCCCACTTCCCACAAAAATCTCGACGGAAATTCCCAATGTTGATCCCCTGACATGCGACCGGCCCTCCATCGAGATTTAAAGCCAGCTTTAATCCCAGTGGCGCGTGCTGAAGAAAGGCGGCGAATCGGTCGAGCGAGAAGAAAGCATCTTCGGTGGTTCCAAGCACAATGCGCCCAGCCTCATCCTGGCCGACAAAGCTGCGGTTGGCCAGCCAGCGCCGGTCGCCTTTGGCGCGGCTGGTCCCGTCAGCGCCGATCAGTAAAGGATACGAAACCATCGCGTCCTTGGCGCCGACGAAAGCTTTGTGCCAATCCTGCTGCGTGAGATCGACCACGCTGGCCGAGTCGGCAGAAGCGATGAATGCTCCATGGTGGCCATCGTATTCTCGCGGCCCCAGGAGTCTCCCCTGACTGAGCACTGGCGTATCTGGCGTGCCATAACGCGAGAAGTAGCTGCCATTAATTACCAGGAGCGCGCCGCTCGCCTTCATCCAGTCTCCCAGCTCCCGATTGCCCGCCGGCACATTCTGTACGTGGAAGCGATAGAGCGCCGGATCAATGCGTGCCAGCAGAATCTTGTCTACCATCGCTCCGTCTGCGAAGACCGGCAGCTCTGCTACTTCGAACCCGTCGCCGACCGATTGCCATTCAATTTTCCCTGGGACCGCCACAGGCGCCGGATCACGCAACGCCATGCGCATCGACTGGGAGATGCGCGGATCGTCGTCTGAAATGGAACGCCAGATGAATCCACCACGCAGGATCGCGTGGATGCCGTAGCTCCCGCGCCAGGCATAAAATCCAATAAGCAAGCCGCTTGCGAGAAGCAGCATCCAGTAGAAAATCCATCGTCGTCGTTTGGACATACCACCCCCAAATGAATAGAGAGCAAACCCAGTGCCAAACGCACGGAGACCACATTGCCGCAAGAATATGCGTCCAATTCCCATCGCCATGGAAAAACGGGCTTAGCAGCGTGTCAAAGTGGACACGTGTTGTCACGCTGAATCACGAATTCTCGCGCGCTGAATGGTTTTCCGATCACGCGCGATCACGGCGATTGTTGACGCCACCAAAAGCTTTGCCGAAAAATCACAGGCCTTAAGCCAGACTTCCCGGTGGCAGAGCTATTCCCTGCTCCCTGATAACAAACGCTCTTCTCTCATCGTCTAAAGGCGGGGGGGGACTATGCGTGTTTACCCTGCAATATTGCTGATCGGTTCTCTGTTTGCCGGGAGTTTTCTGTTTGCTCAGACCGCCGCCACTCCCAAACGCGAAAAGTTTCAGAATGCCGACGTGATTTACGACTGGGTGAAGGACAATCATGGCGACAGACTGCGCACCTTCATCACCCGCCCGCACACGGCGCAAGGCAAAGTTCCAGTCATCTTTTTTGTTGGCTGGCTGAGCTGCGATTCGGTGGAATATCCCGCTGGCGAAAGCGACGGCTTTGGCGCCATCTTTCGTCGCCTCATTGAGCAGTCCGGATACGCCACTGTGCGCCTGGATAAGCCCGGGGTGAGCGAAAGCCAGGGCAACTGCGCGCAAACTGATTTTCAGACTGAACTCTCCGGTTATCAGGCAGCCTTTGATTCTCTCGAAAAATACGAATTCATCGACCTGAACAAAATTTTTGTCATCGGGCTGAGCAACGGCGGAGGCACCTCAGTTCTTGTGCCCCGCCGGCATCCGGTCCGCGGATACATTGCCGCCAGCTCCTGGGGACGCACCTGGTATGAACACATGATCGAGCACGAACGCGTGCGCCTGACTCGGGCCGGGAAAATTCCGCCGACAGAAATCAACAATTCGGTCAAGGCCTTCAGTGATTTCTACAGTCTCTATTTAATCCATGGAATGACGCCGGGCGAGGCTATTCAGCAGCATCCAGAATGGAAAACTCTTTGGTACGACGAACCCGGCGGCCAATACGGGCGTCCAGCGGCCTTCTACCAGCAATTGCAGGCGCTCAATCTCGGCGCCGCCTGGCAAAACGTGAATGTTCCCGTTTTGGTAATTCGTGGCGCTGACGATCCCATCATGAGCCACAATGACAGCTTTGTCATTGCAGAAACCGTCAATCACCAAAACCCCAGCCAGGCGCGCTACGTCGAGATCAAAGGCGCCGATCATCTTCTGACAGTGCAGAAAAAACTCGAAGACAGCGTGGTGCCGCTCATGGTCGAGTGGATGCGGGAACATCAGAAGTGAGCACGCCCAAAAAGGATCGAATTCAGCCACCAGAAGCCTCGCTGGACAACCCACGCATGGCAAGGATGAATCATAATGCTTGACGTTATATAACGTCTCACGTTATAGTCAAACCGTGATTCGGACGTTTGCCGACACTGCAACAGAGCGGCTGTGGAGAACGGGAAAGGGCAGAAAATTACCTCCTAACCTGCGTAGAAGAGCGATACGCAAGTTGGCCTTGCTCGATGCAGCCACTCGACTGGAAGATTTGGCGTCGCCCCCAGGAAACCGGTTGGAATTATTGAAAGGTGACCGCAAGGGCCAACACAGCATCCGAATTAATGACCAATTCCGAATCTGCTTCCGGTGGGAGAATGGCGACGCGAATGACGTGGAAGTTGCTGACTATCACTGAAATGAAGGATTTATGAGTTTACCGAGAAAAGGCAATCCGAACTGGAGAATACATCCCGGCGAGATTCTGCGTGAGGAATATCTCAAACCACTCAAGCTTTCCGCCACTGCTCTTGCGAAACAACTGTACGTTTCCGCGCCCACGGTGAATGACATCGTGCGTGGCCGGCGCGCCGTTACGGCAGAGATGGCCATAAGGTTTGCAAAATTCTTCTCCACCAGCGAGCAGTTCTGGCTGAATTTGCAGAACGCTTATGACGTAAGTCGAGCGAAAAAGCGCCTGTCCAGTACCCTTAAAGCCATCAAGCCGAAGACACATAGTGCGGTAGCGTGAAGGGATATCTCCCGCGCAACGGCTACAGGCGGCTTCTTACTCGAACAACTCATCGAATTCCGAAAGCAGCTCTATCAGCCGATCCGCATCCGTATCGCCGTCGAACTCGCGCACGGCCTGCGCGCCCACGCTGCTGCTGGAAGGAAAGCTGTTTGTTGCGACGGCCTCGCGCACGCGCGGCACAAAGACGAATT
>DATDNH010000199.1:0-4842 GCA_036518395.1 Candidatus Angelobacter sp.
CTTCAGCCGGCGTTGACCTTGACGGAGAAGGCCGTCGCCACAGCCGCTTCCGATCCCGAGAAAGCCAGCGCGCAACTGTATCGGGGAGTCGTGCTGGGACGGCAAGGAAAACTCAGCGAGGCTGAAACTGCGTTCAAAGCAGCCTCGGCGGCCAATCCTGCGTGCGTAGAATGCCGCTTTAATCTGGGATTTGTATTGCTGAAGGAGAGCAAGGACGCTGAAGGCGTGGCCATCCTGAAGACTGTTGCCGCCCAATTTGCCGGCACGCCCAGAGGTAGCGAAATTCAGAGACTCATCGCCGACCCCAGCCGTATTCGCAAGAACTATGCGCCCGAGTTTTCCGCAAAATTGAAGAGCGGAGAAGAAATAAATCTCGATACCCTCAAGGGCAAAGTAGTCTTACTGGATTTCTGGGGCACCTGGTGTGAGCCCTGCCGGATCTCGCTGCCACTGCTGAAAGATTTGGCAGCCAAGGTCGATCCTGCGAAGGTCGCTATCATCAGCATCGATGAATACGATGCCCGGCCGAAATGGGAACAGTTCACACAAGCCAATGGCATGACCTGGGGCCAGGTTTATGATGGAGACCTCTCCCTCCACAACGCTTTCGGCGTGGATGGCTTCCCGCGCTATTACATCCTCAGCAAAGACGGAATCATTGTTGATCAATTCAAAGGATGGGGCCAGAACGGCGAATCGACCATCGCCGACGCCATTGAGCGCGCGTTGAAGCAGTAACCAGAGTCACACTCGCCGCAGATTTCGCAGATGGTCGCAGATCAAAATCGGGGGCGCGCCCTACACCACAAAATACTTCGCCTGCGGGTGATGAACAACAATCGCCGAAGTCGACTGCTCCGGCTCCATGTGGAAACCGCTCGTAAGATGGACGCCGATGTTTTCTTCCGGCTTGAGCACCGCGAAAAGTTTTGTCTGGTCTTCCAGATTGGGACACGCCGGATAGCCGAACGAATATCGCGAACCGCGATATTTCTGGTGAAAGAGATCGTTGATGCGCGGAGCATCGTCTGCGGCAATGCCCAGTTCTTCCCTGATATTTTTGTGAAGCAATTCGGCCAGCGCTTCTGCCGTCTCGACGCTCAGCCCATGCAGATACAAATACTTCGTGAACTCGCCTGCATCGAATAGCTTTTTTGTTACTTCTGAGGCGCGGCTGCCGATCGTCACGACGGACAATCCAATTACGTCAAATCTTCCCGAATCTTTGGGCAGGAAGAAGTCGGCGATGGAGAGTTTGCGTCCTTCCCGCTGACGCGGGAAGGTGAAGCGCTGAATCTCTTTCTGCGACTGGGGTGAATCGTACAGCACAACATCATTCCCTTCGCTCTGACAGGCGAAGTAGCCGTAGACGGCTTTGGGATCGAACCAGCCTTGTTCGTTAACTTCCTTTTGGAGATCGTGCAGCACAGGCAGATATTTCTCTTCCACCAGCCGCGCGTAGTCACTCTGTGAAGCCGTCTTGAGCTGCCACTGGTTTTTGAACAGAGCAGTGTGATTGATGTACTGAAAGAGTTGGTTCAGATCGAAATCTTTGCGCACGCGCAGCCCATAAAACGGCGGCACAGGAATATTGGGCGCCAGCTGGACCACCGCTGAACGCTCGGTGCTGGGCGAGCCTCCGCCACCGGCCGCTGCCGCGGCCTTCAAAAATTCTTTGACTTTGCGTCCCTCCGCCAGGCGTTCTGCTCGAGCGCCGTTGGTTGAGGTGAGATCGTCCATCAGGTGCAGGCCGGCAAAAGCGTCGTCGGCGTAGAAGACGGCATTTGCGTATTCGCGCCGCAGATCGTCTTCCACGTATTTGCGGGTGAGGGCGGCGCCCCCGCAGATCACGGGAAACTCCAGCTTCTGCGCCTGCAGGTCCTGGATCACGTACTTCATCTCCAGCGTGGACTTGACCAGCAAGCCACTCAGGCCAATCGCGTCCGCGCCGTGCTGCTTCGCGGCGGCAATGATCGAGTCAGACGGCTGCTTGATCCCCAGATTCACGACCTTGTAGCCGTTGTTGCTGAGAATGATGTCAACCAGATTTTTGCCGATATCGTGAACGTCGCCCTTCACCGTCGCAAGGACAATGGTTCCCTTCTGCATTCCTCCGGCCTTTTCCATTTTGGGCTCAAGATAGGCGACGGCCTGCTTCATCACGCCCGCAGAATCAAGCACGGAGGGCAACTGCATCTTGCGCGCGCCGAAGAGATCGCCCACAGTTTTCATGCCGTCCAGCAGGACAGTATTGATGATGTCCAGCGGAGAGTAGCGAGTGAGCGCGTCATCGAGAATCTGCTCCAGCGACTGGCGGTTCGCGCCTTCGCCCAAGGCTTTTTCGCCGTTGATGATGCAGCGCTTCAGCTTGTCTTCGACCGTCAGCGATTCGACCGGCGCAGCTTCCGCCTGCGGCTGCTTCTCTTTATCTATCCCGCTGAGATGCGCCATGTACTTTTGCAGCGGATCACCATCATTCTGATCGCGGTAGATCAGCTTGCGCGCGAGTTCAACCTCAACTTGAGGAATCTTGTATAAAGGATAGATTTTGGCATAGTTAACAATCGCCATATCGAGGCCATGATCTACCGCCTCTTTCATGAAGACACTGTTCAGCACGCGCCGCGCGTAAACGTTCAAGCCGAAGGAAATGTTGCTGACGCCCAGGATGGTCTTCACTTCCGGCAGTTCCTGCTTGATCTGCCGGATGGCATTCAGCGTCTCAATTCCTGCGGTGCGGTATTCTTCCTGGCCGGTGGAGATGGGCAGCGTAAGCGCGTCAAAGATCAAGTCCACCGGACGGATTCCATACTTCTCGGTCGCAAGCTTAAAGATACGTTTGGCAATGGCCGTTTTCTTTTCTGCCGTGAGCGCCATCCCGTCTTCATCGATGGTCAACGCGATCACGGCCGCTCCGTAGCGTTTCGCCATGGGCAGAACTTTAGCGGTGCGCTTCTCGCCATCTTCCAGGTTGATGGAATTGATGATGGCCTTGCCGGGAATGCGCTTCAAGGCTTCTTCAATCACGTCAGCTTCCGTGGAGTCGACGAGAACAGGCGCAGGCACACGCGTTGCAACTTTTTCCAAAATGGAACTGATATAGCCTTTTTCGTCTTCGCCCACGATGGCGCAGCACAAGTCGAGCATGTGCGAGCCTTCGCCCACAAGTTTTTTAGCCAGGGCAAGAATGTCGTCGTACTTGCCGCCGCGCACCATGTTCTTGAAATGCTCGACGCGCGTGGTGGTATTCATCTCTTCCGCCACGATCAGTGGCTTGGGCTCAAGATCCAGCGGAACCATGCTGTAGGCGCTGGAGGCCGCAGGAGTAACCTGCACTTCCCTTTTCGCAGGCTCAAGATTGGCGCAGGCATCGACTACGGCCTTGATGTGCGCAGGCGTGGTGCCACAGCATCCGCCGACGATGCGCACGCCGTATTCGGTGATGAACTTCTTGTGATAGTCGGCGAGTTCCTGAGCTGTAAGGCGGTAGTGCGCAACTCCGCCGACGTTCTCCGGCAGGCCCGCATTGGGCAGGACAGAGATTTCCTTGGGCGCATTGTGCGCGAGATAGCGCACAGAATCATTCATCTCTTTCGGGCCCGTGGAGCAATTCAGGCCGATGATTTCGCAGTCGAAAGGCTCAAGCGCCGTCTCGGCCGCGCCAATTTCGGTTCCAAGCAGCATGGTCCCGGTTTCGAGCAACGTAACCTGCATCTGCACCGGCAGACGTTGGCCGCGACTCTTCATGGCATCGAAGACTGCGGCCAGCGCGATTTTTGCCTGGAGAATGTCTTGCGCGGTTTCCACCAGCAGCAGGTCTACGCCCCCATCAATCAGGCCCAGGGCTTGCTCGTAATAGGACTTCCACATTGCGTCATAACCGATGTGGCCGAGCGAGGGCAGCTTTGTAGTGGGACCGATAGAGCCGGCGACGAATCGCGGTTTGTCCGAAGTGGCAAAGTCGGCAGCCACTTCGCGCGCCAGTTCCGCCGCGCGCTTATTGATCTCGTAAACTTTGTCCTGAAGATTGAATTCGCCCAGAACAATGCTGGTGCCGCCGAAGGTGTTGGTCTCAACCACGTCCGCGCCCACTTTGAAGTAAGCGGCGTGAATGTCCTTGATCATGTCAGGACGGCTCAGGACCAGCACTTCAGAGCAGTTTTCCTTGCCCCAGAAGTCATCCAGGGAAGGATGGCGCTCCTGGATCTGGGTGCCCATGGCGCCGTCATAGATGACGACACGCTCGCGAACTGTGTCGAGAAAGGATTTCATTTCTGAAGTCGAGACCGCCGAAATTCAGGGTTCCCGCTACACGTTTATTTTAGAGGCTTTGCGGGCCTGAAATGATTCACAATCCATTGGTCTGCTATTTATAGTAATTGAACCGGCGATTCCCTTCAGGCAGGTGTCAGTTGAATGTGGCAAATAACCAATGCAAGCTTACAATCTGGGGCACGAGCCTTCTTACGTCCGCGTGCCTGTTCGGTGTAGTCAACTATGTTCATTTTCTACACCAGCGAAGTATTTGCTGCGATTTTATTGTCAATTATGGACTGCCTTTTCCCTTTTACCGCGCAGGCGGGTTCCAGGGAATGCGAATGATCGTATGGCCCGGAGTGGCCGCTGACTTTTTGGTTGTGCTGGCCCTCAGCGCAGCCTTGCCAAAGGCGCGGAAATGGCTGTCCGAACAGCGCTCCAAATGAGACGTTGTCTACCCTTCTGTGATTTGTAATACCCCAGTCTGAGTGCTACCATCACTGCTTCGGAGGTTATCCAGCATGTCTGATAGAGATAGCAGCAACAGCTTCATGTGGTTCCTTGCCGGGCTTGGTTTTGGCGCAC
>DATDNH010000200.1:0-3008 GCA_036518395.1 Candidatus Angelobacter sp.
ATTGGAGATCATAGGGTTCCCTCGCTGCGCTCGGGATAAACTACATCACAGCAGTCACAGAGCAGAAGACAGAAGACATAAAAACCTTGGCTAACGAGAACAAAATTGTTTCAAGTCGCATAACGGGCCAGGGGCAAACCACTTGGCCTTCGAGCACCCAGCTCTGTTCACAGACGAGCTACGCGACTACTTCCGCAGCGTATGCCGTAGCAGGATTAGATCCTGGCGACCGGTAGAAGCTCTGCTGTTGTCGAAAAAAGATGGCGGGACGACGGGAGTCAGCGGGCGAGCAAACGCCGGACACTCTTTCGCTGTACGCGAGGTCTGGGCGGCGGCTGGACGAAGATCGGAAGACCACACGCTGACTCGAGCAGGTGCCGTGCTGCGGCAATTTGTTCCGCGAGCGAAGTGTCAGACTGAAGACCCTCGGCATGTATTACGACGAATCCTTCGTTCCGGCTGATTACGATCCGGCGAATGCAACCATCGCGTTCAGCGTCCAAAGCGTTGGCCAAGCGAAGAATGCCAGCCAAGAATCGGATCAAGGAGCGCCTTTCCGGCGGCAAATCGCGCAACTTGCGGGCATGAGGAAGTGTGCCGCGATGATAGCGCGCCACTTTCGCCATGGTCTCGACTTCCTCTTGCGACCAGCCGACGGGGCGATCTATTCTTCCCACCATGCGCTCCGTCATTTTGTGATGGTTCTTCTCACCGTCCACTCGGCCAACCTCATGGACTACCGCAGCCGCCCGGAGGACATCCCGCGCTTTCCTGCTACCACGCAGCAAGCCCAGCCGGGACAGGCCGTCAAAGATCTGGACTGCAAATCGAGCCACACGATCATTGTGTCTCGAGTCGGTCTCGAGAAACGCAGACCAGACTTCAAGCTTTTTGAATGATGCCTGCCTGGTAGCCTCTCCACGGGGCAGAGCGGCACGCCAGATTTTCCAGAGTGAATTCTCACCGGCCATCAATTCGCGATAGCGCTCAACTCGTTTCTGACGTTCTCCTGCAAGGATTTGTTCCCATCGTTGACGGCTTTCAGCAGGCGCTCCCGCGTGAAGCTGGGAAATCGCTTCCTGCAAAACATCCAGGTCATGGATCTCACCAAGGAATTCCTGCGCCTGCTTCAGCCCGTCTTTCCATTGCTCATGATGATGGGGCAAGAAATTCTCTACTACGTAACGAAACTTTTTTACTCCAATGCGCAGCCTATGGAAGGTGGTGGCTTCGAGTGTCCGCAGCGCGCGCCAGTGGAGCCTTCGGGCCGAATTCAATCTCTCGAGCGCAAGCGCCTGGTACACCTCTGACCCGGCCGGCAAGCGGTCGGTTCGCGGTGATAAGACGCGAATCCAGCTTCGCCACTGCCTGGAATCAAAGCCCTCGATGGCATTCTTAGCCTGTGCCTTCAGTTCCGTCTCCTGCTGCGCGAGATGGTTTGAGAGCTGCCGCGCCAGAGGGTCCCCCTGCGGGCCGAGTTTATGGACCCATTCCTGCATGACGTGACAATCGCGCAGGGCTCCCAGACTGTCAAACAGGCCGGTGGCCTGACGGCGCATCCTCTTCCAACCTTTGTAAGGATCGATTGCGCGGAACCCGTCTGCCATGGAGCGGCAGCGGCGGAGCGCCACCCGAAGATCATGAACAGCTTCGCGGTCGAAGCCATCCGCGGTTTTTGCCGCTTCCCTGGGAACTTCTTCCATCCAGTGGGCCAGGCCGAAGTTTTTGGAAATTGTGGAACCTGATTTCACAGAGCAAGCTTGAGGGCAAGCTTTGCCCCAGCTTAGCAGGTTTCTTTCTTCCGGGACGTAAAAAAGCAGGTCGGTTACACCTATCCGGAATGCTTCAACGAATGCTGACGGAGGAATTGAGCGGGACGCGGGCGGTCAGCGGGCAATTGCGAGCCGGCGTCGCCCCTGGGCTCGGAGGAGAACTCCGGCCCGCTTTGTGTTTCTCACTTCCAAGCGTTCGATTGCAGCATCAATGATTTTGTTGATTCGCCTGGAGTAACGGCGGGATCGTCCTGCGGCCAATGCCTTCCGGGCCTCATGGGGCAAAAACCAGCTTGGTTTGCGACCGTCTTCCTCCGGTGTTTGCGTTCTGTGAACTTCGAGAAGGTAGGCAAGGATGTGCACTTCACCGCTTCGCCGATCGTGTTCCAAGGCACGTTTGGTATCAAGGTAGGAGCCGAAATGCGTGCGCGCAATTCGGCCTTGCGCTCCTGCTTCTTCCCAGGCCTCGCGGGCGGCGCTCTCGCTCGCCGTCATGCCGGGATTCAGCCGGCCTTTAGGAAAGGTCCACTTGCCTGAGCTGGCTTTTACCAGCAGGAATTCCACGGACGAGTGGCCCTGACGGTAGCACACGGCGGCAACCTGAACAGGCAGGTCTGTTGATGACAAAACGCGCGCCAATCCAGCAAAAATTTGTCCCATGGTTCCTCGTATACGGCGCGTTGTGGCACCGGCCGCGCTGCACAATTTTCGCTGTACACAACTTAAGTCAGTTGCATGGCGCAAATCAATAATTTTCGAATACCTCAGAATCTTTTTAGCAAACATTAGTGATGTGTAAACATTCAACTAGGATTTCGGGCAAGGTTCGAGGCATCGCATTCAGCGGGTTGAGTTGTGGGTTAAAGATTTTGGTGTGCGGCTCAGGAATCGGGCAGTCGCCGGTTAGCCAGAACCCGAAAAACCCGACTCGATTGCCAGGTTTAAGAACGCTCATCTGGCGACCACGAAAGTCATAAAATTTAACCAAGGTCGGTTGGTTCGCGGCCTGCGATCTGAAACGGAGAAGAACGATGTCCAACAGCATATCGACGTTGCTGCTTCGTAATCTGAGCGACGTATTTGGTGAAAATGATTCCGTGCGTCGTCGCGCGGCAATCGACGAGATCTTTCACGAAGACGCAGTATTCTATGACCCCAAGGGCGGTATATTTCGTGGCCGTGACGAGATTGATCGTATTGCTGGTGCGATAAAAGCAACACATCCAGATTTCGAAT
>DATDNH010000201.1:0-3990 GCA_036518395.1 Candidatus Angelobacter sp.
TTCGGTGTCCTTTCCAGCGTGTGTTCTTGACTTCCAAATCATGGGCCGGCGCCATCAGAACCAATTCATAGCCGCGAGGCGTGGCACAGAAGACCCAAAATGTCACCACATTGCCTCCGGCAAGCGGCCCCTCTGCCACCACAACAAGATCCTCTCTTTTAGGACTGCTCAAATGAATTGCCGATGCCGAGAACCACGATGCCGGCATCTGCTCGGCAGGAATCTTTTGGTCTTCGAGGATATTTCGGACCAAGTCGTCCTTCCGCAAAATATTCAACACGTCCGCAGGAACCGGAACTGGGTTCTTTACGGCACTGTCTTCTGCGCTGAATTCCGTTTGCTCAGATGCGTCAGGACCTTTCCGTTGCGCAATTCCCGCCGTTCCAATGATGAGGACGACAATGATAAGCAGGGTACCCGCTGTCTGCTTGATATTCATGACTGCCTTACAACCACAGAATACCAAGCGTCATTTGCCCTGAGTGTAAGCCGATGACGTGGATTTTGCTGTGGCCTATTGCCTATTCTGTCCTCCAGGTCGTGTAGCGTGTCCTCGAGGTGAAGCCGCGCTGATTGGGGCTGACGAGTAAAACCGGCACTCTACGGGATGTGCGGCGATCCGTAACAGCGTAACAAACCGCATAAACATTGGCGAAAAACGACATTGAGGTACGCGTAACCAGGTCCGAACCTAAATACGAAATGCACCGAACCCCAAAAGGCAATCGTCCTAATTCCACATCGGGGCATTCGCCCTGATGCCGCCTCCACACTGATAGGATCCCTTCCCGCTGAGCGGGATCGGGATAAACTGCAACAAGAAAACTGTGCGAGAATGCGTAACAGCGTAACAACCCCTGTAAACATTGGCGGAAACGAAGCTCAGCAATCCGTAACTGAGAACCAGCTTCTAGACTCTAGCTAGCTGCTAGAACGAACTGCACGATCACAGGTATTAACCGCAACGGACACGAAGAACGCAAAGAACTCCGTTGCTCGGCCTCGAGTCCGCCGCTAAAAACGAGCTCTTTTTCCGCGCTGCCGCTCCGGAGCCTCTATGTTGCTGAATCGCAACCAGATCCTCGGGAGCGGATCGGGAGCGGCATCCGCTCCATCCGCTCCATTCCGCTCCTCAAAAAATGCGCCCATTCACCTAAACCCAGGCAACAGGCCCACCTCGGCTGGTCTTCGACAATAGGCAACAGGTCACAGCAACCAAATCGAGAACCAAAACTGTGCCAGAATCCGTGACAGCGTGACAATCCTCATAAACATTGGCGAAAACCCGAATCCACCATGCGTGACCGACCACCGTTTCCAACATCGGGGGCTGCCGCGGTCTCCCGTTTCGGCTCACGCCGCTTTGCCACGTCAAGCCGGGGCAACGGCACGCTTCGCAAAACAGCTCAAAGTGTCAAAGAACGAACTGCAACTGCGAGCCCCTCAGGGCCAAGCAGTATCTAATCACAACATGTATAACAATGTCAAGAAGTTTATTGGCTTTGTTTTCATGTTATTACGGCGAATATATAGTGAATACTCGGCTTTCGTTAATCCGAGTCTCAAAGATGCTGGTTCAGACCTTCAAGTCCAATACGTCCGATCCAGCGTCCTGTATTGAATTGCTTCGGCGATGTGTTTGCTTTCGACTTGGGGATTGGCTTCGAGGTCGGCGATGGTGCGGGCTACTTTTAAGATTCTGTCGTGGGCGCGGGCGCTTAGGCCTTGCTGCTGCATGGCTCTCTCCAGCAGGCGCTCGCTGTCGGCGTCTAATTCGCAGTAGGTCCTAATCTGGCGGGAGCCCATCTGGGCGTTGGAATAGATTTTCTCTCCGGCGGTGGCGAAGCGGTTTAGCTGTACCTGGCGGGCGCGGATTACGCGCTCGCGAATTTGCGCCGAGGTTTCGGCGTTGCTGTCACTGCCGCGCAGCTCTTTGTAGTTCACTGCGGGAACGTCAATATGAATGTCTATGCGGTCGAGCAGTGGGCCGGAAATTTTTGAGACGTAGCGCTGGATCATGGTCTCGGTGCAATGACACTCGCGAGTGCGGTCGCCCCAGTAGCCGCACGGACAGGGATTCATCGCGGCGGCCATCATGAATCGCGCCGGAAAGGTCAGCGACATGGTGGCGCGGGCAATGCAGACATTGCCATCTTCCAGAGGCTGACGCATTACTTCGAGCACGTTGCGCGGGAATTCCGGCAGTTCGTCGAGAAACAGGACGCCATTGTGCGCGAGAGAAACTTCTCCGGGGCGGGGAGTTGCGCCGCCACCGATTAATCCTGCGTCGGAGATGGTGTGGTGAGGCGAGCGAAATGGGCGCACGCCGACCAGTCCGGCGTTGGTGTCCAGCACGCCGGCCACGCTGTGAATTTTGGTGGTCTCGAGGGCTTCCTCAAAGGTAAATGGCGGAAGAATGCTGGGAATGCGTTTGGCCAGCATGGTTTTGCCTGAGCCGGGAGGGCCGATCATGAGGATGTTGTGTCCGCCGGCACAGGCAATTTCGAGGGCACGCTTGGCGGTGAACTGGCCGCGAACATCTTTGAAGTCGGCGCCGTAGCTTTGTGAGCCCAGGAGCATCTGCGCGGCGTCGACTTTTAAAGGTGAGACCCCGTTGTTGGAATTCAGGACGGTGACAACATCCATCAATGATTTGACGGGATAGACATTCACGCCGTTGACCACGGCGGCCTCACGGGCGTTGGTCTCTGGAACAATCAGGTTGGGAATCTTTTTGGCACGCGCGGCAATGGCAATGGGCAGCGCGCCACGGACGCCGCGGACACCACCATCGAGCGAGAGCTCGCCCACCATGACGTATTCGGCCAGGTCCTTTTTATGCAGGCCGCCATAAGCGCCGAGAATGCCCATGGCCATGGGAAGGTCAAAGCCTGAGCCTTCCTTCTTGATGTCGGCAGGCGCGAGGTTGATGGTGATTTTGGTTTGAGGAACATCGTAGCCGCAGTTCTTCAGGGCTGCGCGGATGCGCTCACGGCTTTCGCGGACGGCGGCATCGGGAAGGCCGACGGTCTGGAAGTTTTCTTGATCCAGTTGGCGCGCGCCGACGTCGACTTCCACTTCGATGATGTTGGCGTCTATACCGTAGACGGCGGCGCTCTGGGTTTTGAAAAGCATGCAGAGACGCCGATTGTAACAAGAGAAGCTGCCAGCTTCTAGCTAAACCGAAAAGCACGACCTTCAACACAGAGCGGCAGGGCCGCAACCAAACATCAAAATTTCACCATCCTTCGGCTACGGTCGTCTTCCGGTGACCTCGCCTCGAGGACAGGCTACACGACGCGGAGACACGGAGAAAACAAGAATGGGGGAAGCAAAACCAATCCCAAGACCTTCAACGCGGAGGAATTGAGGGAACAGAGGAACTCAAAGAGGAAGGCCGAAGACGGTTAGAAAAACAAAAGCAAAGACAAACCCCAAACCCAACCACAGAGGACACAGAGGCGAAGTGAGGACACGGAGAAAGGCTAACTAAAGATAAGGCGAATAAAAATAGATAAAAATCTTCGCAAGAGAACAATAATCTGCCAGATAGTAATACAGAGGAACAGAGTAAGCAGAGGGATTTAAGTAAAGACCAAAAGCAAAATCAAAAAGCGAAACCCAAGACCTTAAGGGTCTTCGACATTTATTCCAAGCGTGAATCCAGAGGAAAAGCGAGGAAACGGCGGATTCCTCTCCCGTTTTGCGGGATCGGAAATGACAAATACATTGGAGGCCACAGGCAATAGCGCAGCTACAGGGAATAGGGAATAGCATTCAATCTTGTAAGACGAGATGTATTTTTCACCCGGTGCGTAGTCTAATAAACGGATGCGAGCTCCCCAAAGGAATAAGGAGAATTGAATGCGATCTATTGGTTCGCTTACTACAGTTTTCTTCATCATTCTGCTCTTGGGATGCAGCAAATCAAGCAAGCTGGCGGCCTTGCTGCCGGATACTGTGAACGGATGGGAGGCAGAAGGCGGTGCG
>DATDNH010000202.1:0-10769 GCA_036518395.1 Candidatus Angelobacter sp.
AGAGCCAAAAAACGCCTGTTGAGGATTTGGATCTCGCACGCAAGAACAAGAAGAAGCATGAAAAGGGGGCACAATGAGAGCAAAGAAGAACCAATCCTCGAAGCATATTGGTTCCACATTCGATAGCTTTCTGGAGGAAGAAGGAATCAGAGCGGAAGTGGAAGCGCTGGCTGCAAAACGTGTGCTGGCCTGGCAACTCTCGCAAGCAATGAAGAAAAAAAAGAAGACAAAGCAGGCTCTCGCCAGAGAGCTGCGCACCAGTCGCTCTCAGCTTGATCGTCTGCTGGATCCTCGGAATGTTGCTGTATCGTTGGAAACAATTTCTCGGGCTGCAAGGGCCCTCGGTAAGAGAGTAATTCTCAGGATCGCTGATGCAAAGGCGAGTTAAGTCGCGGCCTATTGCGAACTCTTAAAGTCGTTGACAGATACTTCGCAGGCCCGTCGCACTTCCTGCACGGTTGCAGGTGCGTCCATGTGGAACATCCCGCTGAGATTGCGCTCCAGGCGTGAGGCCCGAACCGCATCTTTCACTGCGAAAAACACGCTGTTCGCCAGCACCAGTGGAGGTTCGCCAACCTCTTTCGACGAGAACAGCTCATCCGGGTCTTCAGGAACGTTCGGCAGGTCGCGCGGGAACAAATGAACGTTCATCTCCAAAGGGATGGTGGTGACGGCCGGAGGCTTGTAGCGCCATGTATTATCGGTGTTGAGGCGTCCTTTCTCCGGGCCATCTGGTTCAAACACGATCTTCTCAGTGAGAAGATAGCCAATGCCCTGCACAAAGGCGCCTTCCACCTGGCCAATGTCAATCGCTGGATTCAGGCTCCAACCCATGTCATAGACAATGTCCGAAGTTAATATTTTTACTTCGCCAGTCAGGATGTCCACCTCCGCGACTGAACAAGCGCCGGAATAGGTAAATCCCACAAAGGAATCAACAATTCCGCTGATGGTCTTAGTATCCTCCGCAATCGGCACGCCGGGAATCTGCGGCTGCTCGGACACGCTCTTGAAAGTCAGTGCTGGGATTGGCGTGGTGCCGCCCTGGATCGGCGCAGTAAAAGTAGCGATCAGGCTGACCCGGTTGGCGTAGGCCATTTGCGTCAGGTTTTGCCAGATCAGGTTGGTTCGATCATTAACAGTGACCTTTGCTGCCCATCCTTCAAGACCGTAATTCCAGAAGTCAATGCCTTGAGTTTTGCACCACTCGTCACCATTCGCCTTCAACATCTGGTAGCCAAATTCAGTGAGGCGCTGGCGCAGCTTCTCGCACGTCTGCTTGACCGCAGCACCGTTGTAGGCAGTGCCCGTGGATCCGCCGGTGCTGGTAGGATGCGGCGTAACGCTGGTCTTTGTGCCTTCCACGTAGATCAATTCCATGGGCACGTTGAGCACGTAGCTGGCTATCTGCACAATCTGTGTTGTCAATCCCTGCCCCATTTCGACGCCGCCCTGGTGAATGACCACGCTCCCATCACCCTGATTGACAAAGACGATTGCGGCTGCCTGTTCAATCTGGACGAAGTTATATCCGGAACCATATTTGGCGGGAAGCATGGCAAGCCCGCGTTTGCGCCAGCGGTTCTTTTTGTTGAACTCATCCACTTCGCGCCTTTTTTCCGCGTACCTGCTCTTCTTCTTCAGGAACTTCCACACGTCTTTCATGTAGCAGTAAGACAGCGCCTGGCCGAACGGAGTCACGTCCCCGCGGTCGTAGAGATTTTTTTCCCGCAGCTCTTCCGGGAGCATGCCGAGGGAAAATGCCGCGTTATCAATGGCGTTCTCCAGGATGTTTTTCGACTGCACATCGCCGAAAGCACGGAACGCCGTATTGGGCGCGGTGTTGGTGCGGCAAACGTCGAGCTGGTTTTCGAAGTTTTGCACCAGGTAGGCATTGTCTGCGCGGAGCTGAATGCAGTTGGCGACAATGAACGAGCAATCGTAAAAGGCCCCGCCATCTCCCCACATCTTGCTCTGAACGCCGCGGATGATGCCTTTGTCCCGCGGATTGGCAATTCCACGATCCACCGCAATCTGGTACTGGCCATAGTAAGCATGGCGCTTGCCGATCATCCGAGTATCTTCCTCGCGCGGAACCGCGACCCGCACGGGTTGCTTGGTGGAATAGGCGGCAACCACCGTCGGGCCGATGACAAAACGGGCCTGTTCCGTTTTGCCTCCGAAGCCGCCACCTACCGCCGGCACCTGCACGTCAATGCGGTGGTACTCAATGCCAAGCGCCATGGCCGTGGTCGCGTGCATTTCCATGGGGCTTTGGGTTGAGGGTTGCACAATGATGCGGCGCTCATCTACAGGCAGCGCGATGCATGACTGGGGCTCCATGTAAAAGTGGACCTGGCTGCCCGTGGTCTGAGTGCCTTCGATAATCTGGCACGCAATCCCATCCACCGTGCCCTCACGACTCACGATTCTCTTATCGAGAGGATCTTTGTTGGGGGTTGTCCAATCAAAGCGGCTGCCAGGGCGCGTGATCTTCCAGATGTGCGTGACAAAAGGCGCGGAAGCAGGCGCATCGGGATAGATGCTGTTCATCCTGATGGCATCGTCCAAGGTGAGGATGGGCTCATACCATTCTTTCGGCCATGGCTTGCCCTTCTCAGGTTCGGGCCATTTCGCCCTAGAGTACTCGACGCAGTGGTCAGTTACATACTGCGCGATCGTGATTGCGTCCTGCTCGCTGTGGGCCAGCACCATGGCAAGGGACTGGCCTGCATACCTGACCTGATCCACAGCAAACAGCGGCTGGTCTGATCCCATCCCTTGAAGGTTAATGCCGCCATGCTTAATGTCACCGGCGGTGATGAGATCAACAAATGCGGGAAAGCGATCACCCAGATACCGGTTCAGTTTGGTGACATCCGTTTTGCCTTTTTGTCCGGGAATTACAAAGTGCCAGGAAGCAAGGGCGCGACGGCTCTGGACAAATGCTCCATTGACGGTGAGGGGTGGCGTCGGAAGTTCATGCGTGTAATGTAATTGCCCGGAAGTCTGATACATCGCGGTCAACTTGATGATCGGCTCGGCAACGGGCCGCTTGTACTCCTGACGCTCGTAATACTGGCGGCCGCCGCTTACCGGCCAGCGTCCCCACGTGATAATGCCGCTGGATTCGATGTCGTCAGGAACCGCGCCTTTTTCCGGCAACAGGGCATTGACCACAGCTTTATACAGGAAGGACACCGCGAGTTGCGCCTTGTATTCATCGGTGAAGCCTTCAGAAGGCAGGCCCTTCATGCGGTAGGCCCAGCGCTTCAATTCGGCAACCGTTTCCTCCTCCAGAATCTCCGCCAGTTTAGGCATCTCTGCGAGTGAGAGTTTTCTGCCGCTCATTGCTTTTTCGGTATCTTTCGCGCGCCACGGATAAGGCGCAATTCCGGCGAATACCAGAGTTGCGTTTTCCACGGTGGTATCGCGCGATAGATCAAACCGCGTGGTTACGTTGACGATGCTGTGCGCGTTTACATCGCGCATCGCGACCTTTTGTGCCAGAGTGATTTCGCGGCGCTCGCCCAGCGGCAGGTCGTATGCAAGCAGGACAATGTTGTCCGCCAATTTGGGATGCGCGATTACACGCTGGACGAGTTCCTCCGCGGTACATTCAGTCCGGCGGTGCTTCCCACCAGTGACGTCCAGATATTCAATTCGGGCTTCGACTGCCACCAGGGTTGTGAAAATGTCAGAAGGGAAGGGCTCACCGGTGCCGGATGCAATATGTCTGAGCACCAGCATCGTGTTGCCGCCCAACGAAGCAGCATTGCGCACGATCCGGCCCGCCGTCCTGCGCGCCATGAACTGTGTGGCCCAGAGACGGCTGCTGGTGGGCAAATTTTTGTCCTTCAGTTCCTCTTCAATGGCTTCGATCAAATCGCTGTAGGTGATGCCCGACCCGACATGCAGCGCGCCTTTTGTCACCTTTGGTTCAGCGTACAGATCAGGAATGAGACGAATATCTACCAGCACTTCGGACTCAAGGTACTCTTCCTTATAAATTCCGTACGATGTGTTGGCGTGGACCAGGCGCAGCTTCTTGCCGCGGTTCTGTTCCATGATTTTCGCGAGTTCCGCCAGGGCGGTCGGCGCGTGCCATGTCTGGTACGCGGTGTGAGCGGTCACAGGTTGCGGCGGCGCCTTCGCTTCGTCAGGAAAGGGAATCACGACATCAGCCGGGCGCTGCGCCTCGCATCCAGCGTCGCCGATACATTTCATGCGGTGGGCCTCATCCTCGTCGATCCAGTCTCTGGCAAAGGTCTTCATGCCGGTGAGAATGGCGCGGTATCCGGTACAGCGGCACAGGTTGCCGTCAAAAATGTCTTCGATCTCACGCTGGGTAGGCCGGGGATTGGAATGGTTGACGATGAACTCTGACATGTTCATCACGAAACCTACGCTGCAATAACCGCACTGACTGCCGTTATTCATGGCCAGCCGATAAGCCACAGGATTAATGCCTTCATGCGTAACCTCGGAAGGACAGTCAGGAGCTTCCCCGGCAAGTTTCAGCTTGGGACGCCTGGCCTGGGCCGCTGTCACCTCGGCTTGTACTGCTTCGATTTTGTCCTGGATCTCCTCTTGCGCAACCTTGAATGCGGGCGGCTCGGGCGCATCCAGCGGCACGCCGGCGCGCGAGAAGCTGGGCGCGTGATTGAGGAATGCCGGGTTAGGACGGCGGGCAGCACCCGTGCCTTCAACCGTGGTAATCACCAGCCCGCCCAGCGCGCATACCGGCCGCAGGCAGGAATTGATGGCGCGATGTTCAATTCTCTTCTTCGCGCTGTTCCAGTGCGAGAGGATGACAGTGCATCCGCCGCAGCCTCCCTGCCCGCATGGCTTTTTGGGACCAGCAAGCGCTACTTCAGGAGAACGCAGATAATCAATCAGCAGAAGGTCAGGTGAGGGATCGTGGATAATGACTTCTTTCCCGTTCAGGTAGAAAGATACTTGGTTCGCCATTTCTCTCCTCAGGGACTGGACGTGGCCCTTCGGTCAGGATCAGGTATTCCGTCCCTCAAAGTTGGAGCAACAAATTGTCAAATAAACAACGGGAGACAAAGCACAACCGGAAAATCGGTGGTGAAGCTTATATCAGTTTTTGCCGGAAAGCGAGAGGAATCCGCAAAAGCGTTCCGCATTTGGCACAACTCTCAGACCTCTGTCGTCACCAGGGTTTCCACGTACGGGTGAGCGCGGAGCGAGCGCCGGTTCGCGCGAGCAGAGCGTGAGGGCAAAGCAGCAGCGCGTTGCGGAGCCCTGTAATAAATGGAGATCCGGCGGAGTCCTGTGTTAAGGCATAGCTGTTTGCGGCAAAAAATGCTGCATTCAAGACGAAAAGCCGCCCCGCGGGGCGGCTTTTCGATTGAATGCGCAAATTTACTTGAAGAACGCGTCTGCGCCTGCGAGCCGCTTGTTTACCTCGTCCCAGTTGAGCACATTCCACCAGGCCTTCAGGTAATCGGCGCGACGGTTCTGGTATTTCAGATAATACGCGTGTTCCCATACGTCATTTCCCAAAACAGGAAAGTCGCCATTGCTCATGGGATTGTCCTGGTTGGGAGTGGACGCGATTTTGAATTCTCCGCCTTTGGTGCGGACCAGCCATGCCCAGCCGCTGCCAAACTGTCCCAGTCCGGCCTTCTCGAAAGCTTCTTTGAATTTGTCAAAGCCGCCGAAGCTTTTGTTGATCGCGTCGGCGACGGCGCCGCCGGGGCTGCCCCCTTTGTGCGGGCCCATGATCTGCCAGAACATAGTGTGGTTCACGTGTCCGCCCCCGTTGTTGCGCACGGCAGTGCGAATGTCGTCAGGCACGGAGCTTAAATGGCGGAGCAGTTCTTCCGCGCTCTTTTTTCCCAGTTCCGGATGTTTTTCAATGGCAGCATTGAGGTTGGTGACGTAAGCAGCGTGGTGTTTGTCGTGGTGCAAATGCATTGTCTGTTCGTCGATGTAAGGTTCCAGCGCGTTATACGCATAAGACAAAGGAGGGACTTCGTAAGCCATTTCAATCACCTTTCTTTAGTTCGTTGAAATGTTTTACAACACAAATCATTTACATAAATGGATGCCATCGCCGGTCAAAAGGACGCAAAGGCCATTTCCAGCAGCGTCTTCTGCTCCACTTCGTGTGCGCCATGCGACCCTGTCGAAGGACTGGACGATGGCGAACGCTTTACTGATCGCAAGGGATTCCCGCCTGTCAGCCGCTCGAGATGCGGAGACAGGAAACTCAATGCTCCCATATTTGCCGGCTCTTCCTGCACCCAGAGAAATTCACGCGCATTGCTGTGCTGTGCCATGGCGGCTTCCAGCTCATCTTCCGGAATCGGGAAAAGCTGCTCCACAAAGATGATCGCCGTGCGCGTATCGCCGCGCCGCTTGCGCTCCCGCCGCAGTTCATGGCCGATCTTGCCCGTGCACAGGATCAGGCGCTCGCCGTTCGTGATCTCCGCGTCCGGAATCACCGTCTGGAAACGGCCTCCGCTCAGGGTACTCAAAGGACTCGCCGCATCCGGATGGCGCAGCATCCCCTTGGGCGTAAAAACAATCAGCGGCTTGCGCCATTCGCGCAGCGCCTGCCGCCGCAGCAAATGGAAATACTGGCCGGCGGTCGACGGCTGGCACACCTGGATATTGTCCTTGCCCGCCAGTTGCAGGTACCGCTCGATCCGGGCGCTGGAATGCTCCGGGCCCTGGCCTTCATAGCCGTGCGGCAACAGCATCACCAGCCCGGAGAGCAGGCCCCACTTGTCCTCGCCCGCAACAATGAACTGATCGATAATGACCTGCGCTCCGTTGGCAAAATCACCGAACTGGGCCTCCCACAGAACCAGCGCATCAGGGTAGTCGCGGCTGAAGCCGTATTCGAATCCGAGTACAGCGGCCTCGGACAAAATCGAGTTATAAGCTTCAAACCATGCCTGGTTGGGCGAGAGATGGCACAGCGGCACATACTCCTGCTCGTTTTCCACGTCGATCAGCACGGAATGGCGATGATTGAACGTTCCACGGCGGCTGTCCTGGCCGGACAAACGGACCGGAACGCCTTCCACCAGCAGCGTGCCAAAGGCCAGCGCTTCTGCCATGCCATAATCGATCGGCAGTTTGCCCGTTCCCATTTTGAAGCGCTGCTCCAGCAGCTTTTTGATCTTCGGATGGACGGCGAAATTCTCAGGAGTGCGCGTGAGCCCCGCCGTGATCTCGCGCAATTTCTCTTCAGGAACAGCGGTAGGGACTTCGTAATCGGGACGGTAACGGCCGCCAGAGTATTGGTCCCAATAAGACGGAAGCTGCCGCAGGACAGGAATCTTCTGCATCTCCGCTGCCGTCTGAAACGCCGGATCGACCTCTGTGCGAAACCGCGCTTCCATCTCGCGGGTGTCAATCTTATGTTTCTGGGCGTAAATCTGGAACAGCGGCGGATGCGCGTTTATTTTTTTATAGAGCAGCGGCTGCGTAATGGTGGGATCATCCACTTCACTGTGTCCGTGGCGCCGGTAGCCGATCAGGTCAATCACAACGTCGCCGCCAAACCGATAACGGTATTCAATGGCGATCGTGGCGAGCCGCAGCACAGCTTCTGGATCTTCCCCGTTCACATGAAAGATAGGCACTGACTGGCGTTTCGCCAGATCGGCACTGAAGATGGAGGTATGCAACTCGCTGGGGCTGGTGGTAAACCCGATCAGGTTGTTGACAATGATGTGGACGGCGCCGCCTGCGCTGAAGCCTTTCAATCCGGAAAAATTCAGCGTTTCCGCCCAGATGCCCTGCCCGGCAAATGCCGCATCACCATGCATGATGATGGGCAGGATTTCCCGGGAGCCTTTCTCGCGCAGGCGCGTCTGCTTGGCCCGCGCGCGCCCCAGCGCCACCGGATCGACCGCCTCCAGGTGGCTGGGGTTCGATACCAGGTGCATTTGCACTGTCTTCCCATTTCGGGTCTGATACTGGCCGGTGGCGCCCTGATGATATTTCACGTCGCCGCCGCCCAGGATGCTGCGCGGATCAACATCCTCAAATCCGGCAAGAATTTTTTCCGGCGGAATGCCCACGGTCAGCGTCATCACTGCCAGGCGCCCGCGATGGCTCATCGCCATAATGCAGGTATTGGCGCCCAGATCGGCGCCCTGCTCCAGCAGCACGTCCAGAAGCGGAATGAGCGCCGTGGTGCCTTCACCGGAATAACGCTTGGTGCCGAGATAACGCGTTTGCAGGATCTGCTCGAAGAGGTCGGCCTTCAGCAGGCGCAAGGCGAGCCAGCGCCGGTCGACCGACAGCGGTTCCGGATTTTCCATTTTCTCCTGGATCCACTCCCGCCGTTCCCGTTCCGGAATATGCATGAAGTCGGGGCCAATGCTGCCGCAGTAAACCCGGCGCGCTTCGTCTGCGACTGGCCCTTCGATCCGGAGCTCAGGTGATCCCGGTCCAATCCTCCCGCCGAACGGGTGCAGATTGGCTTCCAGGTATCCCCAATGGCGAAAGAGATCAAAAATTCTCTCCCGCTCAGCGGATTGAAGCTCAGTGGTTTGAAGTTCCGCGCTGTGAACACTCATGTGGGTGATTCCGGAAGACAGGGCCGCTCTGACGCGTCCTGATGAAGATGCCTAACCTTTGAGGATACCACTGCGCAAGGCATTCGAGGCAAAGGCCCACTACAGGCAAAAAAAGAAACGTCCTGCAAGAATTCTCTTGCAGGACGTCTCTGGCAGCCCTCCCCCAGAACTGCCTTACCACCGACCTAAAGTGTACTGTCCTCCGCCCTGGTCGTCCATAGTACTTTGGTAACAAAAAACAGACTTCGCTTCACATTTTTCAACCGCGTATATGGTTTTAATTCAACAACTTACAGTGGGCGAATCTTCATCCTCTTGTGCACATCTAATCTTTTGGTAGGATGGTTAGTTTTCACCCTGCTCACCCGGCGTGGGACAGGCATTTTGATTCATACGGAAGGCAAAAATTCATGGCAAGTGACGCGATTCTTGAAGTTACAGACGGCAATTTCGATCAGGCGGTACTGAAAGCTGATCAGCCGGTAATGGTGGATTTCTGGGCTGCATGGTGTGGCCCCTGCAAAGCGCTGGCGCCCATCGTCGACGAAGTGGCAGCAGCCTACAATGGCAAAGTGAAAGTTGGAAAGATGGACGTGGACCGCAATCCCTCCACGCCCCAGCGCTATGGAGTGCGTGGTATTCCAACTCTGCTGATCTTTAAGAACGGCCAGGTGCAGGAACAAATTGTTGGATACGTGGCGCGCGAAACCATTGAGAAGGCGCTGAACAAACACGTAATCGCATAAGAGGTTTTTGGGCAAGCGGAAGGTCCGGCGAAAGTCGGGCCTTTTTCCTTTTTTGGGTCAGTGGCCAGCTTCTGCTTTTCCTGTAATCGTGCATCTTTGGTTTTTGTTTTTCTATTCCCTGTTCCCTAATTCCTGTTCCCTGGTTTTTGGCCAATAGCTAAGAGCTAAGAGCCAAAAGCCATTTTGATTTCCTCAATCTGCTTCGCATGACGAAACGGGTGGACGGCGATCATCAGCAGCATCTCGTAACAATTCGCTGTTCCGATGATCGGATGAGAAGTTAATCGGCAACGCAAATCCTCTTGAGAGCTCTTCACAAATTCAATGGCGCGTCTTCTGGTCGCACTGAAGTGCTCGACCGCGTCTGCCAGCGTGGCGAATCGGCCGCTCGGCTGGCCTTCTTTCGGCGCCTGGATTTTCCTGGTTCGATCCAGACACACCACCGCGATTCTTTCTGCACGCTCACGATTGATAAGAGGCGCTTGTGCAGCCGAAGACGCCTGAATTTGCGAAAACAGATAATCCTCGGAAACAGCCACATGCTCCACGCACTCCAGCACTGACCACCTCCCGGACGCAGGCGCCCGGCTCGCCAAATCTTCGGTTACGCCGGTCAACACGTATATAAGAGAAGCCTGTGTCCGGTCTCCAGATTGGTCAAAAGGTTCTGTTTTTCCTGGTCCTGCATGCAGGTTGATGGAGTCACTACTCAGTCTGAAATCTGCGTAATTCTGGATTTATCAGCGGCAAGCTTGTTTTTGGTTTTGTTTTTCTATTCCCTGTTCCCTGGTTTTCGGCTAAGAGCTAAAAGCCGGTTTTGGGTTTTGCTCTTGCCTGCCACCTGTAACCTAGCACCTCTCGTATTTCCAGTTTCGCGACTTGCCTTCGGCCAGCCACTCAATGCTTGTTTGCACGCGCCGGTTCCGTGTCTCGTCCGTCTTGGCCTCGGTCACCCATTCCACATATTCTTTCTTGTGGCTGTATGGGAATTTCTCAAATGTCGTCAGGGCCTTCTTATTCTTCTTTAGCGCCTTCGTGAAATAGTCGGGCACTGCCAGCTCTCTTTTCACCCCGCGTGGCGCTGCTTTGCGCGGCACTTTCACGCCGTCGTCGTTGAGCTGTTTCGCTTTTCGCACATACTCCAGCAGAACATTCTTCGGCGGCAGTTCTTTTATCGAGGTAATCCGCCCAAACTGCCCCATGGCCTCGGCCGATTTGCCATCGCCGCCCGCAATCACAAGGCTGCCTTTCCAGAAACCAAAGGAACAATGTTCCTTGAACGCAGCCATGCCGCACATGATTCCCTTGTGCTCAAAGTTCGGGAAGCTCCATTTGATCGTCTCCTGCACATCCGGGCAGCCTTCATGGACGATCTCGCGCAGATAACGGAGAACGGGTTGAGCGAACTCGGCTGATTTGACGATGTAGGCGTCAATGCGTTTGTCTCTGGTTCCCATAG
>DATDNH010000203.1:0-34249 GCA_036518395.1 Candidatus Angelobacter sp.
TTTGCAGCAACGCGCCAGTGATCTGGCCGATTCCGCGCGTGATCTGGTGGACCAGGGCCGTGAGCGCGTCAAGAGCACCGTTTCAGCAATCCGCGGCCAGGCCGAGCGCCTCAGTGAGGCAACCGGCACAAAACTCTAATCGAACCCGTTTTCGCCTTGAGTCAAAAAACGGCGGCCCAGGCCGCCGCTTTTGAAGTTTTTCACTAGAATTCGCAGTGTGGGCGAGCGCACAGCCAACGGCCGAGAAAAAATCCCGGGATAATAAACGGAGTTTCCAGATCTTCTTTTGCATCCCTCCAAAAGTCACCGCGGGGGGGGGTCTTTCTGTGCCTGGCAGCGTTAATAAGTTGCCTTGATCGTTCGATTAGTACTTTGGATTTTCTGATGGTCAAGGTTATGACAAAGACGAGCCTTCTGGCCCTTTCAATTCGCGTCTGTGCGGTTTCTAGTTTTTTATCAGTCCTTACCGCAATTAGGCGAGATACTCTCGGCTTGGATTTTTCTACCCCATTGAGTCAATTGTAACTTGGATAGGCCACTGGCTTCCGCCGCCTAAGTTTAACAAGAAGATCGCAAAAATCTCAGACAGGGATCTTGAGCCTGGCATAGCTGTTGGCATTGACACCTCTCGCAGTCCCCTTTTATCCTAATTTCTGTATCTTTGTTCCCACAAGCTTGTTCTTCCGCTCGTGCAATAGTCCCGGGGTGATCCTATGTTCATAAAAATAAAGGACCTTGAACTCCGGAAAATTGTATTTGACGACCGGATTCAGCCGGGAATCATCGATTTTGGGCCGGACCTCCAGCAGAAAACCGCGCTCCACACCGCTGGCCGGGCAGAGCTGATCAAGGAGAATCGGGGAGCAAAGAAGGTGGTCGAGGACATCCGGATTGTCGCCAACTTGTCCACCCAGCTTGAGATTCGCTGCGCCCGCTGCCTGGAACCGGTAAGACGCGACGTGAATGAGTCGTTTGACCTCATCTATCGTCCGCAAGGAGTGGACTTCAGAGGCGAAGAGGTCTCCATCAGCGCCGCCGAAACCGAAATCGGTTACTATCAGGGCGAAGGTTTGCTGCTGGAAGACGTGCTGAAGGAACAGATACTTCTGGCGTTGCCGGTCAAGCTGGTCTGCAGCACGGAATGCAAAGGGCTATGTCCACAGTGCGGACGTAATTTGAATGCAGAGCAGTGCGACTGCGTCACCACCATGCCTGATCCGCGCTGGGCCGCGCTCGAAGATATTCGCAAGAAACTGGAACACTGATTTGTAAGCGTAGAGACGGTGCTCAGCACCGGGGTCCCCGACGCGCCCGGTTTTGGCGTGGCGGGGTGGAAGCACCGGGGTCCCCGACGCGCCCGGTTTTGGCGTGGCGGGGTGGAAGCACCGTCTTCCGCGCGAAGCGCGGAGTTGCACAAGAAATTTCAATCAAACGAAAGGTTTACCATGCCAAATCCAAAACGGCGGCACTCGAAAGCGCGCACTTCAAGACGTCGCGCGCACGACCATCTGACCGCTGCATCGTTGTCGGAATGCCCTAACTGCCACGAAAAAGGCAGATTGCCGCACCGTGTTTGCCCACATTGTGGTTACTATAAGGGCCGGGAAATAGTCGAGACCAAGGAAGCCAGCTAGTTCATAAGGAGGAAGGTTTTGGTTTTCAATTGCCAATTACCGGTTACAAGTTACCGATCTTTCTCCAATGTGGTTGCGTAGTCGTGCTCTAAGCAAATGCAAACCGCCATCGCCGTCGACGCAATGGGTTCTGACCGCGCCCCGAAGCCGGAACTGGAAGGGGCTTTGGCGGCGGCCCGCCATTACGGCGTCAAAATCCTCCTTGTTGGGCCGGAAGAACAGCTCAAGCGTGAACTTGCCACGCATCCCGCGGGACGGCACGCGCATATCCACGTTGTCAACGCCACCGAAGTAATCACCATGCGCGATAAGGCCGCGCATGTGGTGCGGTCGAAGCGCGATTCCAGCATGCACGTTGGCTTGCGCCTCGTGCGTGACAAGCAAGCCGTGGGTTTCGTTACCGCCGGCAATACCGGCGCTGCCATGGCCACAGCCAAGCTCGTGCTTCGAGCCCTGCCCGGCGTGGACCGTCCCGCCCTGGCTGCTGTCTTTCCGACATCAGCCGGCAAGCCTGCCATCCTGATTGACGTTGGCGCCAACGTAGACTGCAAGCCGCAGAATCTGGCGCAATTCGCCGTCATGGGTGAAAGCTATTGCCGCGCGATTTTTGATGTGCCTCGTCCCACGGTGGGGCTTCTTTCCATTGGTGAAGAAGAAATGAAAGGCAACGACCTCACCCGCCAGGCGTTCGCTTTGCTGAAAGAGCTGAACCTGAATTTTGTCGGCAACGTGGAGGGCCGGGATCTGTACAACGGGCGTGTGGACGTGATCGTCTGCGATGGCTTTGTCGGCAACGTGGCCTTGAAAATCTCTGAAGGGCTGGCTGAGGCCGTCCGCTTCCTGCTCAAGGAATCGCTCAAGTCCACCATCACGGCACAGGTGGGAGCATTGCTTTCACGCAGAGCATTCGTGGATTTCCAGAACCGCATCGACGATTCCGAGTACGGCGGCGCTCCGCTGCTGGGATTGAAAGGCGTGGCCATCGTGGGACATGGAAAGTCCAACGCCAATGCCATCAAGAACGCCATCCGCGTGGCCAAGCAGTTCGCCGAATCCGGCGTCAATGAGCGCATGGAGAGGGAATTCTCCTTGAACCACAGTGAGCATGCCCACGCTCTGACTGTCACCACCCTGAAAGACCCCGCATGAGTTTGCCGCAAATCGCTTTCTTATTCCCCGGACAAGGATCACAGATCGTTGGTATGGGAAAAGAGCTGGCGCAGCTCTATCCCGTGGCCCGGCATACTTTTCAGGAAGCCGACGAGGCGCTTGGGTTCTCCATCTCCCAGCTTTGCTTTGAAGGTCCGGAAGAACGTTTGAAGATGACTGAGATCACGCAGCCTGCCCTGCTGACCGTGAGCACTGCCACGAGTCGCGTCCTGGCGGAAAAAGGCGTGGTTGCACAGTACGTCGCCGGGCATAGCCTGGGTGAATACTCCGCGCACGTTGCCGCCGGCACCATTTCTTTTTCTGACGCCGTGCGAGCCGTTCACAATCGCGGCAAGTACATGCAAGAGGCGGTTCCCGCAGGCCAGGGTGCGATGGCGGCCATCCTGGGATTTCCCCTCGAGCAGTTGCAGCAGGTCTGCGAAGAAGCAGCGCAGGGTGAAGTTGTTTCGCCGGCGAACATCAACTCTCCCGAGCAGATCGTAATTTCTGGGCACAAAGCAGCGGTCGAACGCGCTGCCGAACTGGCCAAACAGCGCGGCGCCAAACGCGCAATTATGCTTCCCGTAAGCGCGCCCTTTCACTGCGCGCTGATGAAGCCGGCGCAGGACCGCCTGGCAGAAGACCTGCGGCGCCTGGATTTTGGCGATTCCGAAATTCCCGTAGTAGCAAACGTCGATGCCGAAACCAAAACCGGAGCCGCAGCCTCCCGCGAAGCCCTGATCCTTCAGGTCACAGGCGCGGTGCAGTGGCTAAGCTGCGTGCAGAAGCTGATTCAGCTAGGCGCGACAACCTTCATCGAAGCCGGCGCAGGCAAAGTCCTCACCGGCCTGATGCGCCAGATCGACCGCAACCAGACAGCACTCAACGTCGGCGACGAAGAATCACTGCAAAAGGTAACCAACCTCTTCGCCAGTGCCACTAAGGACTAAACATCTGTGGCCACGTCCCCAATCGCCTAAGCTGTCCCCTGTCACCTGCTTTGCTGTTGGCTATTGCCTATGGTTCTTGCCTAGGGTTTTGGTGCGGCCCCGAAAATCGGCCCCGCACTGGGATCAACATCCGCCAGCTTCGTCGTCTGGCCGGTTGTGAGATTGAGTTTCACCACCTCGGCGTGGGCGATCGGGAAGCCAAAAGTCGAATCGAAACCATCAATCACGCCTCGGAACGCGTAGACCGTTCCGTTCACTTCCACAATGGCGGTGAGCTGCCAGTCAGTCTTCGCCACCAGGGTCGCTGCTCCAGTAACCGGATCGATCTGGTACAGATCCGGAGAAACGTATGCATGGGCCCGGGCTGGCGGAGTCTGCGTTGGATCAATCGCCTGCGAATCGAAGGTTGCATAAAGCTTTCCTGCAATTCCGTAGAATGCTTCGTCACAGAGATTGAACGTGCCATCATTGTTAAAGGTGAAAGGAATAGTTGGATCAGGCGGCATGCCGGTTGCAGTAATGGGCGTAGCAACGCCGGTCGCCGGATCAACAGAATAGAGATTGTTGCTGAAGTCGGTGAGGTAGAGGTTTCCGCGGACTCCGCCAAGATTGAAAGCGTTAAACCCCAGGCCTGTGGCTCCGATGTCGGTTACTGCGCCGGTAGCAGGATTGATCTGCGCCAGGCTGCCCACATCGGCGCCCGTAGTTGTAAGGCTCAGCAGCGAACCATGAAACCACACCAGGTTGGACATGGCGTCGGGCGTGGGATTGCCAATTGGCTGAAAGGTTCCTGTGGCAAGATCTACCGTGCCAAATTGCTGGCTGCCGGTAACCACGTACACCAGCGGTCCCGCGCTTGCAGATCCTGCGAACAAAATGCAGATGACGGAAACGGCCAGCAAGAACTGGGCCAGTGAACGAACTCGAACTACTCTCAACAGCACTGCATAACTCGAAATCTTTTTCATATTTCCTCCAAAATTTTTCTTCAGATCGGTTTTTCTATTCGCTATTCCCTGATTTAACGGTTGTCCCTGTTGCCTGACGAAGGTCCCTGCCTGCCGTGGATTGCCTGTTGCCCATTGCCTGATTTAAGGCGTTTGAGCAGCGAGTTCAGGCAAAGCAGCGGACCGCCATCGGCCGCTTGCGAGCGGTGCAGCGCCTCTGACTCAAGCCAGCGCTCCACCTCCTCCGGCGGCAGGTTCGAAACCACCCCCATGCCTTCGAGCGGGATCATTTCGCTTTCGGCTGAGCACTGCGGACACCAGCCAATCAGCGGAGCTCGTCCGCGCAACACCAGCAAAGACTCGGTTTCGATCGTGATCCTGGTCTCTCTTGCCACGGCCCCTCCCAAATCAAACACGGGCAGCAGATTGCCCGAAAGGCCGTTGAATAGTCCTTTCAAACCTCATGACAATTTCTGATAATTTCTCGCAGTTTGCGTATGTATCAGAAAATAAAGCACTTGAACTGGTGGCGGGAACTTGCCATGGCGGCCTGAAGACAGGCTAGGCGTGCTAGAATTCAGCCTCAAAGCCTGACTTACGAATGTCTGGAGCAGGCTCACGATGGCCGCAAGCCCAGATCAGAAGCCTAAACAGCTCTACGAGTTTGGTCCCTTTCGCGTGGATCCCGACAGGGAACTCCTGCTCCGCGGCGATCAAACTGTCCCGCTCACGCCCAAGACTTTTCAAATCCTCCTGGTGCTGGTGCGCCACAGCAAGGAAGTTGTTGCCAAAGACGACCTCATGAAGATGGTCTGGCCGGATACTTTTGTCGAAGAGGCCAACCTGAGCCGCAATATTTTCCTGCTGCGGAAAGCACTGGGTGAGACTCCCCAGGACCATCAGTACATCGTCACTGTCCCCGGGCGCGGTTATCGCTTTGCCGAGGACGTGCAACTGGTGCCGGACCGCGATGTCAGCATCGTTGCCGCAACCCATGCCAAAGTGGAGATGCAAGTCAGGGAGACCAATCGCTGGCCGTGGATCATCGTCGCAGCGATTCTCGTGCTCGCCGTGGCCGCCGTTTCCTTCCGCTTTCTCTTTCATCGTTCCACTCTCCTTAGCGAGAAAGACACGGTTGTGCTCGCTGACTTCACCAACTCTACCGGCGATCCCGTGTTTGATGGCACGCTCCGCCAGGGCCTCTCCGTTCAGCTCGAGCAATCGCCCTTCCTGGCCCTGATCTCCGACGACCGCATTCAGCACACGCTTGGTGTAATGGAGAAACCGGCCGGCACTCGCCTCACTCCGGAAGTCGCCCGGGAAATATGCGAGCGCGCAGGAAGCACCGCCTTTGTTGACGGGTCCATCACCTCGCTGGGCAGCCACTACGTGCTCGGGCTCACAGCAACCAATTGCCACAGCGGTGAAGTGCTCGACCAGGAGCAGGTGGAGGTAGCGCGGAAGGAGGACGTGCTCAAGGGACTCGATCAGATCGCCGGCAGGTTCAGGACCCACATTGGCGAATCGCTCGCCATGGTGCAAAGGCACGACACCCCGCTTGAGGACGCCACGACTTCGTCCCTGGAAGCGCTGAAAGACTTTAGCGCCGCCCGAAGCCTCAAGTACACGGCCGCCGGCTATCAATCCGCAGTGCCGCTACTTAAGCATGCAATCGAGCTTGATCCCAACTTCGCCATGGCCCACGCTTTCCTGAGCCGCACCTACGGCGATAGTGGCGAATCTGCGTTGTCTGCGGAGAGCGCGCGCAAAGCGTACGAATTAAGGCAGCGCGCCAGCGAACGCGAGCGCTTTTTCATTGACGTAACCTATGATCGCCAGGCCACAGGAAACCTGGAGAAGGCGCACCAGACTCTGGAGACCTGGGCGCTGGCCTATCCTCGCGATCGCGACGCCCACGCATTGCTTTCCGGGTTCTCTTCTCAAGGGATTGGCAAGTATGAAGAGGCAATTGAAGAAGGCAGGAAAGCCATCGCCCTTGACCCGTATTTTCCCGCCTATACCAACGTTGCTTACGCCAATATTTACCTTGGGCGCCCGGCGGAAGCTGAAGGTCTTCTCCGGCAGGCTGCGGAACGCAAGCTGGAAATTCCTGACTTCATTCTGTTGCGTTACTACCTGGCATTCCTGAAAAGGGACACCGCGGAAATGTCGCGCCAGGCAACGCTGGGCGAAGCCAGCGCCGGAGCCCAGGATTGGATGCTTCATTCCGAGGCGTTTGCAGCGGCGCGTGCCGGCCATCTCCAGAGGGCGCGGGAAATATCGCGCCGCGCGGTGGATATAGCGCAGCAGGCGGGACAGCGCGAACGAGCAGGCGTCTTTCAGGCCGGAGCCGCCGTCTGGGAGTCCCTTTTTGGGAACGCCGCTGCCGCAAAGCAGGATGCCAGGCAATCCCTTGAACTTTCCCGAGGACGGGATGTGGAATACGCAGCGGCCTTCGCGCTGGCCGAAGCCGGAGACCCCGCCCGCGCACAGGCGCTCGCGAACGATCTCGAAACGCGCTTTCCCGAAGATACTTCCGCGCGTTTCAGCTACCTGCCAACCCTGCGCGCGCTGGTGGCCCTGAAGCATGGCGAGCCCGCCCGCGCCCTCGAACTGCTGCAACCGGCCGCTACCTACGAACAGGCCGTGCCGGGCATAGCCTACTACTTCTACTTCGGAGGCCTGTATTCAGCCTACGTCCGCGGCGAAGCGTATCTGGCAGCGCATCAGGGCGCGGAAGCCGCCGCCGAATTCCAGAAATTGCTGGACCATCCCGGGATCATGCTGAGCGATCCCGCAGGAACGCTGGTCCGCTTGCAGTTGGCCCGCGCCTACGCGCAGGCGGGCGACACCGCGCGCGCCAAAGTCGCCTACACAGACTTCTTCACGCTGATGAAAGATGCCGACCCCAACCTTCCCATCCTCCAGCAAGCTCAACGAGAACAGGTTACAGGGAAGAGGGAATAGGGAACAGTAGCGCTTTTGGCCTTTGGCCCTTAGCTCTGGGGGACCAGGCAACAGGCAATAGCTCTGCCTCCGGAAGGCCAGATTGAACAGGCTGTGACTTTTCGGCAAAACTTTTGGTGGCGTCAACAATTGCCGTGATCGCAACGTGATCGCCGTGATCGCGCGTGATCGGAAACCCAGCAGTTTTGTGTTTCCCGTGCACCTGGCTTAATTCTCAATGACTTAGAGAACCATCAAAAAGAAGTCACAGATCAGGCAGCAGGCCATAGCAAAGGCAAAATCAACAGCGGTTTACCACTGAGGACACAGAGGCAAAAAGACGGGTAAAAGCGGCGATTTGAAAACTGTGGGAGCGGTTGATACGTTGATACCACCCGCATAAATATTGGCTGAAACCATGCTCTTGGCCTTTGGCTTTTGGCCTTTCGACCCAACCCCAAAATCTCCTAACCACAAAGGACACGAAGGACGCAAAGGAAATTCAAGAAAAGAACGCGAAGCGTACAACCAAGAGCGCCGGAGGTGCGGAATAAGGATAGCCCACGCTTGAATAGCAGCCGTAGGCAACAGGCCACAGGCCACAGTGGACCGAAGAAGCAAGACCATAAGTAAGCTGCGAAGGGGCAGAAAGTAGGTCTTAGGTTAGGATTCAGGTTACCTTCTTGGGTCGAGGTAACCTGCGACGTTGGTTATAAACGGCAGAAAAGCAACTTTTAGCAGGTTTTTGGAGACATTTTGATGTCGATGTCTCCGAATTGTAAAGACCATCTAACCATCGGACCAACCCTAAAAGCACAAATACGCCAAAAAATGGGAGAGATTCCGCGATTCCGCGCGTAGGCCCGTCGTTATTGATGAAACCTGCTCGCGGAATGCCTCGCGGAAGCTTTTTCCTCGCGCGAGGAACCAATTTGCTGCTCTGCATATTCATTCACGTCTTGGATAAAAGCAGGTTTTGAAAAGGCAACCCTTGGCACTTTCAATTGGCTTCTGGCCGACGCAACCCAAAAGCAAAACCACTATGCGGTTAATACGCAAAAAAGCACCCTCTTGCCGCTCCCGCTCCGCTGCTGTTGATGAGCCAGATTGACGTGGATCCGAGCAAAGTGCGCGACAATCCGTGACAGCGTGACAAGCCGCGTAAACACTGGCGAAAATCAACGTGCGCTTTGTCGTAACACGCACGAATTTTCTTCGGTTCAAGCACACGCACACATGTTGCGCTGCATTCTTGCGCTCGCCCAAGGCGAGCGCAAGGACACCAAGACACTAAGAGAGGCACCTGGCAAATGGGAATTGGCAATCAGCAAAGACTGAAAACCAACAGGCACAAGTGTCCCACCGCGTTCATGGTTTGTGAACGCTCATATTCAATTTTCAAAGATCAAGACGCAGTCACGCAAAGCGAGACTGCGGTCGCCCTGAGGCGACTGCTCACATTTATGTGAGCAGAACCAGCATTGCATGGGCGGGAGGGTTTGGGAAGAGGATAGCGTCAAAAGTGCGTCATTGTGACAGCCAGTGGCTGTCTAGATGCTGTCACATTTTCCGAATAAAATACTTTGAAGAAAGCAGGTTCAGCAGACGGAGACGCAGCAATGCTACGTCTCTACCGATGTGCGTGAGGGATAGACATAGCTACAGGCCACAGGGAACAGGTTAGAGCAAAAAATGTGCCCACCTCTCGCACTGGATCATGCGAGAGGTGGGCCTCAGGAGATGACGAAGCCCCTGCGATCGGTGTCTGTGCGAAGCGCGCCCGCCTGGACGGCTAGTCCTCCTTTCCTTTGG
Source organism: Candidatus Angelobacter sp. (assembly GCA_036518395.1). Lineage (GTDB taxonomy): Bacteria > Acidobacteriota > Terriglobia > Terriglobales > Acidobacteriaceae > Angelobacter. The sequence continues at coordinate 9,439 of DATDNH010000203.1, forward strand.
GGCCGCAGTCTTTATGACGGCCGCCTTCGCGCTGGAACTCGCCCTTCATATGCTCCTGGAATCTTCCCGCTTCTCGATCAACCTCTTCCTTCTGCAATCCCGGCGGGAGCTTTCTTTCTTCTCTCCCATACCCCTGGATGGGCGCGGGCGCCTTTTCCTTTTCCTTCTGGAACGCCACTGGCTCTACGGTTGGTGCGTTCTCCAACGCTGCTGCTCGGTGGAAGGTGGGAATGATTCCGTGGCCGGCCAGGATGATGCAGCCCAGGCGCTTGCCCTTCTTCCATTTCGGGCCATCTGCCAGGAATTTGACCGCAACGGCGCTGCTTGAGTCGTGCATATAGACAACGCCGGACGGCGGGAACCCGCCGATGCTGGGAGTAGCGACAAGCAGAGGATCCTGGTTATAGACAGTCACCGGGCCCGGGAAGCTCGGGCAACCGGGAATAGCGGGAATATCGATTTGCGCGAAAACGTTGAAGTAGCTGCGGGCAGGAAAATCCGACGGTGACGGCGGTGGCGTCGGTGGGACCGGAGAGGCGTTGGATACCACTTCGCCACGACTGATCCGGTTCCCCGGGGGTGGCGATACGGGTGAGCAAGCGGTGTTGTTGTAACATTCGCCGGCCCGCACACGTGCCTGGGCCGCGAATGGGACCGCGGGGTACGTCGTCAGATTCAGATGGCGGATTACGGTATGGACTTCGTGCGAATTGGGCAAGATCGGGGAGAAGCTGGGCGGCACGTGGAAGCCTGCGTCTCCGACCGTAATTGGGGGCAAACCGACTGGCACCCCACCATTGTCCTCGGGCGAGTTCTCTTTCATTCCCTTACTGTGGCCCATGACCGTTGTATTCCAGTCGTAGAGCAACGGGCTTTGCAGGACATGGGTTGCCGGGTTATACGCCGTACAGGTTGGGGTGTTAAACAGCGGTTGGTATTCAGGATCAATCAAGATCCAGAACTGTCCAAAGGACTGAACGGGACCATCATTGCCGTTTGTGGTCGGGAAAGGCCCCTGGGCCGACAGGGGCAGAGCCGCCAGCGCGGCGACAAGAAACACTATTGACAGCCAAGTCTTTGTTTTCATGGCAGGTTCCTCTTGTTCTCCTTAAATGGGCAGGAGCCCGCCTGAGTGTACTGGTTCCGGGTAATTCGTCTTCTCCCAAATTGCTTTTTTTGGAAGAGCAGGGGGAGTCAGGAGTCAGAAGTCGCAAACCAAGGAGGCAGGCGATCTTTTGTCTTTTTCCTCAATGCACATTTATATTTCTGGTGTCTAATCTCTATTTGACCTTAGGAGAGCTAACGCCCGATGGCACTGCTCGACGCTCAAGAATACGATCCCCGGCCGCGCCAGCGGCTGGTGCGCCTGATCCTGGTTGCGGTGGTTATCGTGATTGTCGGGATCATCGCGTGGTTTATTTTCCGCTACCAGCCGGAAAAGAATGTGGTGAACAACTTTTTCCAGGCCATCGAAGCCAGGGATTTCGAGAAGGCGTACGGGATCTACAATGCCGATTCGGACTGGAAACAGCATCAGGCGAAATACAACAACTACACCTACAACCAGTTCCTGCTCGACTGGGGTCCCTCAGGAGACTACGGCGCCATCACCAGCCACAAAATCGAGTGCGCGACCGAGCCTAAGAAACACGGCTTCGTTTCTCCCAGCGGCGTGATCGTCGTGGTCAGAATCAACAACCGCGGCGACCGCACTGAATCCTTCTGGGTGGAAAAGAAGACCAAGACTATCGGCGTCTCCCCGGACAAGGTCCTGTGCGGCGGCAGCACCACCTGAAACCAGGGAACAGGTTACAGGGAACATTGAATAGCAGAGCAGCTCTTAGCTCCAGACTTCTGGCTTCTGACTCCTGACCTGTGAAGGTCTGTTTTCTACTTCTGTCGTTTCTGCGGGCGGCGGGGATTCAGGACGGCGGCGGTGACGAAGTCGAGCACGGCTGCGCGGCGGGCGGCAATGCGCTCGCGCGAAAACGGGTCGCCCGGCGCCATCAACTGCTGTGTGGGAACGCTGGTGAAATAAAAAGCGATCACTCCCAGGATGGAGGTGATCGTCTGCTGCGGATCGCAGGAACGGAAGTCGCCCGTGGCGCAGCCTTCCTCGATCAGCTTTGTCAGCTTTGTGTAAATGGGACGGGCGTAGCGCTCAACGATGCGGTTGGCGAGCGGTGTGGCATTGCGTCCGGTGCGCATGAACTCGCGCTGCAGCACGCGCGGAAACAGCGGAGAGCCGCCCATGTAGTCAAAATGTGTTTCCACCCAGCGCAGCAGCTTTTCGCGGGGACTCAAGTCCTCGCGATCGAGCACGGCGGCAACCTGGCCGGAGAGCCCGGCGAAGACCTGCTCCAGCACCGCGGCGTAGAGACCTTCTTTGTGTTTGAAGTAGTAATAGAGCAGGGCTTTGTTGACGCCGGCGTTGCGGGCGATCACATCAGTGCGCGCGCCGACTGCGCCTTCATGGGCAAATTCCTCGAGTGCGGCCTGGAGGATGGCCGCGCGCGTCTTTTGCGGCTCGCCGCGTGAGCCTGCTTTGCCGATTGTAGAGTCCACGGCCATTTAATTAACCAGTTAGTTAGAGTATGCAACAGGGAAGGATTTACCGCAAAGGACGCGGAGGACGCTAGCCACAACCAAAATTGCACCACGGAGACGCGGAGACACGGAGATTGCACGGAGAAAACGATTGGGGAAAAGCAAAGGCAACAACAAAAACCACGGAGTGAAGACGGAGAATGCTGATCTGATAAAAAGTGAAACGAAGAAACCGATGAAAATTTGCGCAAAAAAAAAAGAGATCCGCAATGAGTAATACAGAGTCAACGAGAGGAAAGAACTGCAAGACAGAAAAACAAAAAACGCCATGGTGAACGCGAATTGGCAGAAGTACAAACGCAAGGTTTCTCCGCATGTCCAGCAAGCTGGACATGCCTCGAAATGACGCCTTGGTTTGGGTTAGTCGGTCACAGCTCCTTTACTCGCGCTGGAGACTAACCGGGCGTACTTGGCCAGGACGCCGCTTGTGAATTTAGATTCTGGCGAAGTCCAGGCTGCGCGGCGACGCGCCAGTTCCGTTTCGGGAACATCGAGATGCAGGAGCTGCCTTTCGGCATCGATCATAATCATGTCGTCGTTCTGCACCAGGGCGATTGTGCCGCCGACTGCGGCTTCAGGCGCGACGTGGCCCACAACCATGCCGTAAGTTCCGCCGGAAAAGCGGCCGTCGGTGATCAGCGCGACGGAATCACCCAGGCCGGCGCCGATCAACGCGGACGTGGGTGAAAGCATCTCGCGCATGCCGGGGCCGCCTTTGGGCCCTTCATAACGAATCACAATCACGTCACCGGGTTTGATCCCGCCGCTGAGAATGGATTGCAGGCAGTCTTCTTCTGAATCAAAAACTCGCGCAGGGCCGGTAATGCTCGGCTTTTTTACCCCGCTGGTTTTAGCGACTGCGCCTTCCGTAGCCAGATTGCCGCGCAGGATAGTGAGGTGACCATGCGTGTAGATGGGATGCTCGAATGGCCGGATCACGTCCTGATCGGTTCCAGGCGCACTGGGGATACGCGTCAGAACTTCCGCCACCGTTTCTCCCGTGATGGTGAGCGCGTCGCCATGAATCAGTTTGTGTGCGAGCAGGATTTTCATGACCTGGGGGATGCCGCCGGCAGCGTGCAGGTCGGGAGCAACATATTTGCCCGAAGGCTTGAGGTCGCACAGCACGGGAACGCGCGCGCCAATAGCGGCAAAGTCGTCGAGCGCAAGCGGGATTTTTGCAGCATGAGCGATGGCCAGCAGATGGAGCACAGCATTTGTCGAGCCGCCAACCGCCATGACCACGGCGATGGCGTTCTCAAAACTTTTGCGGGTGAGCATCTGCCGGGGCAGAATTTGTTTGCGGATCGCCGCGGCCAGCACCCGGGCGGACTGGCGCGCACTCTGCTTCTTCTCATCGTCTTCAGCAGACATGGTGGAAGAGCCGGGCAGGCTCAGCCCAAGGGCCTCAATCGCGGATGACATGGTGTTGGCGGTGTACATGCCGCCACAGGAGCCCGCGCCAGGGCAGGCGCGGCGCTCGATTTCGGAGAGCTGCTGGACGTCGATGCGGTGCGCGCTGTATTCGCCAACGGCTTCAAACACGCTGACTACGGTCAGCTTTTTGCCGTTATAGTCTCCGGCCTTGATGGTGCCGCCATAGACAAAAATGGCGGGAATGTTCATGCGCGCGATGGCGATGAGCGCTCCGGGCATATTTTTGTCGCAGCCGCCGATGGCGAGAATGCCGTCCATGCACTGCGCCTGGCAGACGGTCTCAATGGAATCGGCAATCACCTCGCGCGAGACCAGGCTGTACTTCATGCCTTCGGTGCCCATGGAAATACCGTCGCTCACCGTGATGGTGCCGAAGACTTGCGGCATGGCGCCGGCTTCGGAGAGCGCTTCCATGGCGCGCGTGGCCAGATCATTAAGCCCAAGATTGCAGGGTGTGAGATTGCTGTAAGCGTTGGCGACGCCGACGATGGGTTTGGAGAAATCGGCATCTGTGAAGCCCACGGCGCGAAGCATGGAGCGGTTGGGCGAGCGTTCTATACCAGCGGTGATCGTTTTACTGCGAAGAGACATGTTTGAAATAGCTGCTAGCTTCCAGAAGAGGCCCTTAGCCTTTAGCCATTAGCCCTTAGGAAATTCAAAACCAAGATCAAAAACAAAATCAAAAGCAAGACCTTCAACACAGAGGAACTGAGTAAGCAGAGGAACGGTAGGGATTTCTCAAGTTTGAGCAGCAAGTCTTCATTTGTGCACCGTGACTCTTTTTTTCTCTGCTTTTGCAAAACTAACTGCAAAGACCAACTTCAAAACATTGAGGTAGTGGACAGAGGTTGGATTGATGGCTGACTCGCCCGGGTTCTTCGGCATTTGTAGAATTTGTTAGCATTTCTTTCCAAATTCCTCTGCTTCCTCCTTTCCTCAGTGTTGAAGGTCTTAGTTCGTGGCGCGGTTCACCAATGCGCGCTGCTTGAGCCAGGGCATCATGGAGCGCAGGCGGGCGCCGACGGTCTCTATCGGATGCTCCCGGCCCTGCTGCTCCAGTTGTTTGAAACGCGGCTTGCCGGCTTCGCACTCGGCCATCCATTCATCGGCAAATGCTCCCGACTGGATGTCACGCAACAATTTCTTCATTTCCTCGCGCGCGCACTGGTTAATGACTCGCGGCCCGCGCGTGAGGTCGCCATACTCGGCGGTGTTGGAGACGGAATAGCGCATGTTGCCGATGCCGCCTTCGTATAGCAGGTCAACAATCAGTTTCATCTCGTGCAGGCACTCGAAATAGGCCATTTCCGGCGCGTAGCCCGCATCGACAAGAGTTTCAAAGCCGGCCTGAATGAGCGCCGTAAGTCCGCCGCACAGCACAGCCTGCTCGCCAAAGAGATCAGTTTCCGTTTCTTCTTTGAACGTGGTTTCAATGATGCCCGCGCGTCCACCGCCGATGGCTGAAGCGTAGGCGAGAGCAAGCTGACGAGTGTCGCCGGCAGGGTCTTGATGGAGAGCGAGCAGACAAGGGACGCCGCGTCCCTGAGTAAATTCAGCGCGCATCAGGTGCCCGGGAGATTTGGGGGCAACCATGAACACATTTATGTCTTTGGGCGGAACGATCTTGCCGAAGTGAATCGAGAACCCATGGGCAAAGGCCAGATAGCTGCCGGGCCGCAATTTGGGCGCAATCTCATCGCGATAGATCCAGGGAGCAGTCTCGTCCGGCACGAGCATCATAATGACATCCGCGCCGGCGGCCGCTTCAGGCGTGCTCTTGACCTGAAGGCCGGCATTTTGCGCCTTGGCCCAGGACTGGCTGCCCGGGCGCAGGCCGACAACAACGTTGTGGCCGGAATCCTTCAGGTTGTTGGAGTGGGCATAGCCCTGGCTGCCGTAGCCGATGATGGCGATTTTCTTACCGTGAAGGAATTTCGGGTTGGAATCTTTGTCGTAGTAGATGTTCATGGTATCTATTCCTTTGATAGCTACTAGCTACTAAAAAAAGCCCTTGGCCTTTAGCCCTTGGGAAAATCAAAACCAAAATCAAAAGCAAAACCTTCAACACAGAGGAAAGGAGGAAGCAGAGGAGCCTGGAAGTTTATTCAACTTTGGTTTCCTGATTCACTTTTTAACCTCGCTTCCTTCAGCCCATTTTCTTTTTCAAGTCTCTTGGCGCTAAATTGCACTTCGCACGAAAAATCCAAGAGGCAACGCGGGAGGTAACAGATTCGCTTCGTCGATTCGTTTAACCCCATTAGTTTTTCGGCGTTCCCAATTCCTTTCTAAGTTCCTCCGTTTACTCTGTTCCTCTGTGTTGAAGGTCTTGACCCGAACTGGCTATGGTTCCGACCAAGCTGGTGATCTGCTCGCCGGGATGTTTGCAGACAGCGACTGTCCCCGTCCTGACGATGTGGCGAATGCCGAAGGGAACCAGTTTCTGCACCAACGCGTTGATTTCCTTCCACTCGCCTGTGGCTTCGATGATGAGGCCATCTTCCATCACTTCCGCCACGTTGCAATGATCGTTGGCCACCAGCGAAAGGACCGTATGAAGCGCGGTGTGACTCTCAGTCCGCACGTTGATCAGCACCATCTCGCGCTCGAAATGAGAACTTCCGGTTAGGTCTTCCACGTGCAGGACGCGCACCAGCTTATTGACCTGCTTCACGATCTGCTCGATGGTGCGATCGTCGCCCGATGTGACCAGAGTGACGCAGGAAACAGATGGATCCAGGGTTTCGGCCACGGTGAGGCTCTCAATGTTGTAGCCGCGCGCGCTGAACAGTCCGACAATCCGGGCAAGTTCGCCGTAGTGGTTCTCAACGACGATGGAGAGCGTATGTCTCATTCGAGCACCATGTCGGAAATCCCTCCTCCGGGTGGCACCATGGGGAAGACGTTTTCCTCAACTTCGACGATGACGTCGATGACGACCACGCCTGGCGTAGAGAGGCCTTTTTCCAAAACGGAATGCAATTCCGAAGGATGGCGCGCGCGCAGGCCGGTAGCGCCATAGGCTTCCGCCAGCTTCACAAAGTCAGGAGTCCACTCCATGTTCACGTGGGAGTAATTGCGGTCGTAGAAAATTTCCTGCCACTGGCGCACCATGCCGAGCGAGTTGTTGTTCATGATGATGATTTTCAGGTTGGCGCCATACTGCACGGCGGTGGCAAGCTCCTGCGCGGTCATTTGAAATCCGCCATCGCCGACGAAGGCGATGACCTGGCGATCAGGAAATGCCAACTGCGCGCCCAGTGCGGCTGGGAATCCGTAGCCCATGGCGCCGAGCCCGCCAGAGGTGAGCGACTGGCGCGGCTCGCGAAAGCCGTAATACTGCGCGATCCACATCTGGTGCTGGCCGACGTCCGTAGCGATGATCGCCTTGCCGTCGGTCATGCGGTGGAGTTTTTCGCAGAGCTGCTGTGGCTTGATCTTGTCGCTGGAGTCGAGATAGACAAGGGGCGCGCGAACTTGCCAGGTTTCAATCTGCTTCCACCAGGAATCAAGGCGCTGTGGAGAAAGCGGCGCTGCGTGTGCAGCGAGGGCATCGAGCATCTGCTGCATGGCGCTTTTGGCGTCGGCGACAATGGCCCAGTGCGCGCGGACATTCTTGCTGAGTGAAGAATCGTCCACATCAATGTGGACAATTTCGGCGCCACGAGCAAATGTATCGAGGCGTCCGGTAACGCGATCGTCAAAACGCACGCCGATGGCAAGCAGAAGATCGGATTCCGATACCGCCATGTTGGCGCAATAGGTGCCATGCATTCCCAGCATTCCCAGGCACTGCGGATGAGCTGAAGGAAAACAGCCGAGGCCCATCAGAGTTGGCGTGACGGGAATGTGGAGGGCTTCAGCGAGCTGGAGCAACTCGTCCGAAGCCCCGGAATGAATGATGCCGCCGCCAACGTACAGCACCGGACGCTCTGCCGCGAGAACACGTTCGAGTGCTGCCTCAATCTGCTGCTGATCAGCCTTCAGCGATGGGCGGTATCCGGGCAGGCGAAGCTCCGTGGGATATACGAACGGAGCTTTTTCCGCCGTGACATCCTTGGGAATATCGATGAGCACGGGGCCAGGGCGTCCGGTGCCGGCAAGGTAAAAAGCTTCCCGAACGATTGCTGGAATTTCCCGCGCTTCGCGGACCATGTAGTTGTACTTGGTGCACGGACGCGTGATGCCGATGGTGTCGACTTCCTGAAAAGCGTCTGTGCCGATCATCTTGCGCGGGACCTGGCCGGTGATGATCACCAGCGGAGTGGAATCCATGTAGGCGTTGGCGATCCCGGTGATGGTATTGGTTGCGCCTGGGCCGGAAGTCACGAGCACGACGCCCACTCTTCCAGTGGCCTTGCTGTAGCCTTCCGCCATGTGGATTGCGCCCTGCTCATGGCGCGCCAGCACATGACGGAGCTGGGACTTCATGTTTGCCAGCTCGTCGTAGATGTGCAGCACGGCGCCGCCCGGGTATCCGAAGACTGTGTCCACACCTTCACGCACCAGCGCTTCCAGAAGCAGGCGTGCGCCACGCATCTCCGGCGCTGCCGGGGTCACCGGCGCCGGCGCGGCTGGTGCTCGATCATCTATGGTTGCAAGGGGCATAAAAGCTCCTAGATGAAAACGGCCGTCATCTGTTGATGGCGGCCTTGTTACCTGTTCACCCAGGCCGTCATCCCGTAATTCCCATAATGGGAACCACAGGAATCAGGGCTAAAAGGAGGACCGCTGCTGTGCGGCACGGACCACGGCGCGCCCGCTGGAGGCAGGCTGCAAGCGGCTTCGGGCCATCGCGCGCACTGAGCAGTTATCTTTCATTGTTGCGAAAGGTGAAAGATGACTGCCACAACTCTCCCAAGTAAGGCCAATCAACTTTCACCAACCATTCACAGACAAAACAAGGTGGCAACATTTGAACGCCGGGAGTAGTATTAGTCAAATTAATAATTTGGATAAAGATGATTAGTAGGACTTATACATAAGATTCAGCCATTGGCTTTTGGCCTTTGGGTTAATCTTCCGACTCATAGCCGCTAGCCACTAGCTCCTAGCTGCTAGATGAAAACCAAAATCAAAAGCACGAGGCGATACAAAATTTTGATGGCGGCGATTAAAAGATTTGATTGCGGGGATTTATGGGAGAAAAACATTCTGAGTTTATGCTTAATTCACAGTTGAAGTAAGAAGACGCAGCCGAGGGCGGCTGCGCTCCACACTTTTTGTAACGTGGTGCGCGCTCGGGAGCTCAAAAACATGAACTCAAAAACACATGGACTTTGATCAGCTCAATACGTTCTTAGAAGTCGCGAAGCTGGGAAGTTTTTCGCGGGCGGCGGAGAAAGTTTTGCGATCGCAGCCGGCGGTGAGCGCGCAGATCCGCCAGCTCGAGCAGGAGTACGGGCACAAGCTGTTTGATCGCAGCACCAAGAGCGTCCGCCTGACGCCGGCGGGGGAAGTGGTGCTGGACTACGCGCGGCAGTTGCTGGCGCTGCGAACCACTTCTCTCCAGGCCACCTCAGCGTGGAATGGCGTTCCTACCGGCACGCTGTCGATTGGCGCCAATGAAGGAACTTTTTTGTATGTGCTGCCCAAGGTTTTTGCCGAATATCACCGCAAATTCCGAAAAGTAAGAATCAGCGTTTACCGCAGCTTCACTCACAAGGTCAGCGAGAAAGTGGAGGAAGGCGCAATCGACCTGGGAGTGGTGACGACGCCGGTGAAATCTTCCAGCCTGACGGCGATCCCGGTATTCCGCGACCGCATTCTGCTGATGGTGGGTCCGCGCAGTCCGCTGTACAGCCAACGTTCGGTAACGCTCGAGCAGTTTGCGCAGCAGCCACTGATTATGCCCAAAACAGGTTCAATCAGGAAATTGATGGAGAAAAATCTGCGGCTTTATCGCGAGCACCTGAACATCACCATGGAACTGACAAGCGTAGTGATGATCAAGCAGTTCGTGATGGATGGATTCGGTGTCTCGCTCATCTGCGCGAGTTTTGCGCAGAGAAATGTCCGGCGCGGAGAAGCGAAGCTGCTGAGCATCGAAGGGCTGGACCTGTGGCGGGAACTCGCGCTGGTTTATCGAAAAGATCGAAGTTTGCCGGTGGTGGCGTCCGCGTTTGTGGATGTGGCGAGGAAGAAGCTGCTAGCTTCTAGCTGCTGAAATAAGCCCTTGGCCTTTATAATAGCCGTTAGCCCTTAGAAAAATCAAAACCAAAACCAACAGCAAGACCTTCGACACAGAGGAACAGAGTCAGCAGAGGAATGTTAGAGATGTTTGATTTTGAGTAGTGATTGTTGAGTTCTGCAAGGGAGAGTTTTCTTAACTTAAAGCAAAAACGAACCTCAAAAACATAGAGGTGGCGGACAGAGTCCATATTGACGTCCGGCTCGAGAATCTGAAGTTTTTCAAATCACCAATCAAAAATCAAAGATCAACAATCGGAGAAAAAATTCCTCTGCTACCTCCTGTCCTCTGTGTTGAAGGTCTTGCCGGCTGCTTCCAAAATTCAAATCTCTTCTATCCAAATTCCTTATTTCACTTTTCGTTTTGAAGGCGCTATCAATTTGCATGGGGCAGATTCTCCATCGAGGCCATCCAGACCACGATGCTTGTGGCACCGGGTTCATTGTGCGGCTGGGATCGCCGGCATCGCACGAGGTGGTGGAGCGCGGGCTGGTAGCGCTGCAAAGGCTGTCGCACCGCGGCGGGATCGATGCCGATGGCGCCAGTGGTGACGGCGCCGGCTTGATGACCGCCATCCCCGAAGCATTCATGCGCCGCGTTGCCGGCGAATTGGGTATCAAGTTGCCGCGCTGCTTCGGGGTGGGAATGTTCTTTCTAGCACCCGACCACCAGGAGTGGGTGCGCCGCGCAGTGGAAAACCTGGCCCGCGGGATGAATCTAAAGTGCCTGGGCTGGCGCGAGGTGCCGGTAAGAGTCAATGTGCTGGGCGCGCTCGCGCAAAAGACGCAGCCTTCCATCCAACAATGTTTTTTCTCGGGAGCGGAAGCAGCAAACAATTTTGAGACGCAGCTATTCCTCCTTCGCAAACGCCTGGAAGCGGGACTTGGCGCAGATGCGTATTGTTGCTCGCTCTCTTCTCGCACCGTGGTGTACAAGGGCCTGCTGGCCCCGTGGCAACTGGCGGAGTTTTATCCTGATTTGGAGGCGGCGGACTTCGAGAGCCGGTTTGCCATTTTTCATCAGCGTTTTTCGACGAATACGCGGCCATCATGGTCGCTGGCGCAGCCATTTCGATTGCTGGCCCACAATGGAGAAATCAACACTATTACCGGCAACCGTCGGTGGATGCACGCGCGTGAACCAGAAATCCGCAGCCGCCTGAAGGCAGGTGACTGGTTTCGCGCGCTGGAAAACAACGTAAGCGATTCGGCCAGCCTGGACAACGCTCTGGAAATTCTGGTGCAGCAGGGATGGAGTATTGATGCCGGCCTGCTCACGTTGGTTCCGCCCGCGTTTGAAACCGATCCGCATCTTAATCCGCAGGTGCGGAACTATCTGGAATCAGCAGCGCTGAACTACGAGCCGTGGGACGGGCCGGCGGCACTGGTTTTCAGTGATGGCCGCGTGCTCGGGGCAAAGCTTGACCGGAACGGGCTGCGTCCTCTGCGCTGGCAGCAGACTGCAGATGGCTGGTTGGTGGCAGGATCGGAAGTTGGCATTGCCGATTTCAGCGGCAGGGAAATTACTGAGAGGCAGCGGCTGGGGCCGGGTGAAATGCTGGTGGCCGACCTTGAGACCGGCACTGTATTTCGCAATGGCGAATTGATGAGCCGGATAGCAAGCCGGCAGGCGCAGAAGAATTTTGACCATCCACAGCGTTTGCCGGCGGTTTCGTCTTCAAAAACCATTCCGATAGCGGAGCCGAAGCGATTGGCGGCAGCACTGGGCTGGAGTGAAGACCAGCTTCGCTTCATGCTGCAACCGCTGGCGGAAGGCAAAGAGGCGATGTGGAGCATGGGCGACGATGCGCCTCCCGCATTCATGTCCAGAATGCGCCGTCCGATCTGGGACTACTGCAAGCAGCGCTTTGCCCAGGTCACGAATCCACCGATCGATCCACTGCGCGAAACGCACGTGATGTCGTTACAGACGCACATTGGGGCGGAATTCAGCGTGGAGTCGCCGGTTTTGACTGGGACACAGCTGACTTTTCTTCAGGAATGCTTTGGTCCCTGCAAAAAAGTTGATGTGACGTTTCCGGCGGCGGAGGGAGTGGCCGGGGCGTTGCGAGCGCTGGAGCGGATTCGGAATGAGACACAGCGACAGCGGCTGGTAGTGCTCAGCGATCGCCGGACAAGCTGCGAGCGCGCGAGCCTGCCGATCCTGCTGGCAACAGCGGCGGTGTGGCAAAGCATGGTGCATGCCGGTAAGTTTCGCGTTCCGCTGCTGGTGGAAACGGCACAGGTGGTGGAGACGCATCATGTGGCGCTGCTGCTTGCTGTCGGAGCGACAGCAGTATCGCCGTTTTTGGCACTGCAGATGGCGGAACAGCATCAGGCAAGTGGCGCAGAGAGCTATTGCAGCGCCATCAATGCGGGCTTGAGAAAAGTTCTTTCGCGCATGGGCATCTCAAGCCTGGCCAGCTATCGCAATGCGCAGTTGTTTGAGGTGGTTGGACTGGACGCGAAGGTCTGCGATCAATTCTTTGAGAGCGCAGACTGCGCAGCCCAGGCCGTCTCATTGGAAGAAGTCTTAAGTGATTATCTTCACAATCACGCGCGGGCGTTTGGCACGGAGCAGCCAGGCTTGAAAGACAGCGGGCTGTATCGTTTTCGCAAAGATGGCGAATTGCATGGAACGTCTCCTGAAGTCGTGCGCAAATTGCACGGTTACATAAAAAGCCAGGAGCCGGAGAACTTTCGCCAGTTTGAGCAACTGGGCGGCGAACGCTCTCCTGTGGCGATTCGTGATCTGCTGGAAATCTCCTTCCAGGAACCTGTTGCAGCGTCTCGGGTAGAACCGGAAACAGAAATACTTCGCCGGTTCAGCACACAAGCCATGTCGGTAGGCGCGATCAGTCCGGAAGCGCATCGCACGCTGGCACTGGCCATGAACCGCCTGGGCGCGCGCAGCAATACCGGCGAAGGCGGTGAAGATCCCGTGCTGGGCCGCGAAACGCCTGAAGCTGCATGCAAGATCAAACAGGTGGCTTCCGCGCGTTTTGGCGTGACGACCGAATATCTGGTGCAGGCGGAAGAAATTGAAATCAAGATGGCGCAGGGATCGAAGCCAGGAGAGGGCGGGCAGCTTCCGGCTGCGAAGGTGAGCGCGTATATTGCGAAGCTACGTCACACTGCGCCGGGGATGGCGCTGATTTCTCCGCCACCGCACCATGATATTTACAGCATTGAGGACCTGGAGCAGTTGATTCATGATCTCCGCGAGGTGAATCCGCAGGCGCGCATTGGAGTGAAGCTGGTGGCGGGGGCGGGAGTTGGGATCATTGCCGCAGGAGTGGCCAAGGCGGGCGCGGACGTGATTACCATCAGCGGCCACGACGGAGGCACCGGAGCTTCTCCCTTGAGCTCAATCAAAAATACGGGCCTGCCGTGGGAGTTTGGGCTGCGCGATGCTCATCGCACGCTGGTGGAAGCCGGGCTGCGCGGGCAAGTGCGCTTGCGGGTGGATGGTGGATTGAAATTTGCGCGTGATGTAGTGATTGCCGCGCTGCTTGGAGCGGATGAGTTCGGATTCGGCACCAGCGCACTGCTGGCGATTGGATGCGTGATGGCGCGGCAGTGTCACCTGAACACTTGTCCGGTGGGAATTGCTACGCAGGACGAAACTTTGCGGGCTCGCTTTACGGGTAAGCCGGAAATGGTGATGGCATATTTTCAGGCGCTTGCGGCAGAGGTGCGCGCGTTGCTGGCGCGACTGGGAGCGAACACGCTGGAAGAGATCGTTGGCCGGGCGGAGCATTTGCGCTGCCGCACACAAGAGCATTCAGCATGGGTGGAAGATTTGCTGAAAGCAGCGCCCGCTTATCTGCGGGGATCGAGGAAAGCGCATGCCGGCAAAAAACTGGCGCATCAACTCACGGCGGTGGCGATCTCCAGCGGAGGTGAAATCGAGTGCCGGTTTCCCATTATGAATCACGATCGCAGCGTGGGCGCGCACTTGAGTGGGGAACTGGTGCGGCAGTTGAGAAATTGTGACACGCAATCGCCGATTGTTGATTTTGAATTTCACGGCAGTGCCGGGCAGAGTTTTGGAGCATTCCTGAGTTCCGGAATTCGTTTTCGACTGTGTGGAGAAGCGAACGACTACGTTGGCAAGGGGCTCAGCGGAGGCGCCATTGCCATATTTTGCGGCCCGGAAGCATCGCTTCGCGGTGACGTGCTGGCGGGCAATACCGTTCTGTATGGCGCAACTTCCGGCGAGCTTTACCTGGCCGGAGCAGCGGGTGAGCGTTTTGCCGTGCGCAATAGCGGCGCACTTGCCGTGGTGGAAGGCCTGGGCGATCACGGCTGCGAGTACATGACCGGAGGCCTGGTGCTGGTGCTTGGGCCTACAGGGAAAAATTTTGGTTCAGGAATGACCGGCGGGCTGGCTTACCTGCTGAAAGACTCTCTCGCACCGCACCTGTGCAATCTGGATTTCATCCGCATGGAGGATTGTTCGGTTGAGGAAGAAGTGAATTTGCGCACAGTGTTGAAAAAACATTGGGAGCTGACCGGCAGCCCGCGAGCGCAGGCGTTGGTGGAGTCAAGTCAGCAATTCGTTCGATTGCAGCCGGTAAAACTTCCATGTCCAGTGGAGGAAACCTGGGCAGCGATTCTGGAGCGGATTGAAACGGCAAACGAACCTGCAAGGCCGCTTGTGATCGACCATGCTGTTGTGCCGCCGGCGATGCTTGCCAGCAAGAACGCTCAACAGGAACTGGTTGCGGGGGACTAGAGTGGGTTGGTGGAGTAAGAAAGCGGAAGGCGAGCATGACCCAACGGTTCCGCCAGAGCAGGGCAGACGCGAGGGCTCCATGTGTGGCGCAGCTTGTTTCTTATATCTTCGAGAGCAGCGGGGCAGATTCCTCCGGGCTACTCGCGCGCTGACGACCACCCCATCACGCGCAAAACAAAAAACCGCGCGTGCTGGGGGACCCCGGTTCGAAGGCGCGCGCGAGCTTAACGCCCGTTCGGATGACTCCTGTTAAAAGTTTTTCCGTAGCCGAAATCCTTCTCTACCGGCGAGATTTACGAGCGCGGTTTAGGAAGCGCGCTTGCGGCGGACGGTCCTTCGAACGACCGTGGCCGGTTTCTTTTCAGTCACTACGGTATCAACCACGCCTTCTGGAAGCACGCGCTGGATGCGTCGCTTTGTGACGGTGGCCTCACCGGACTGAGTTTCCGGAGTCTCGCCGAAAAGCACTCCCATGTATTGTGCCCGGCAGACATCTGAGCAGAAATGTACTGCCAGAGGCGCGACGGCCTCGATTGGGTCCCACGCCGTTGCGATTTCGATCTCTCGCCGCGCCGAGATTACGCCGATATTTTCCGCGGCAAACCCAAGGATCCATGCTTCATTGGCTTCTTTCAGCCGCCCGCACGTCTCACACTGAAAACGCACCATAACCCACCTCGTTTACTTCTTTTGGATGAATTGTTACAGCGTCAGTTTGTCCTTTGACGGCGACGAGCGCTGCTTTGTTTGGAGATTGACGCGAGCAGTGTCACTCTTTGCGCTGTGATATATTGACGGCACTCTTTCCTGTGAGGTGCCAATGTCTAGAATTGTCCGCGCCGGCCTCATCCAGGCCAGCAATCCTCTGAGTCCAGACCAGCCGCTGGAAAAAATCAAGAAAGCCATGATTGACAAGCACCTGAAGCTGATTGATCAGGCGGCCAGGAAGAAGGTCCAGGTGCTTTGCCTGCAGGAGCTGTTTTATGGGCCGTACTTCTGCGCGGAACAGAATCAACGGTGGTACCAGCTTACCGAGCCGGTTCCTGATGGGCCCACAACGAAGCTGATGCAGAAGATTGCGGCCAGACACAACATGGCCATGGTTGTTCCGGTTTATGAGCAGGAGATGACCGGTCTGTACTACAACACTGCCGCCGTGATCGATGCTGATGGCAAATATTTGGGCAAATATCGGAAGCACCACATCCCGCAGGTCGCCCCGGGGTTCTGGGAGAAGTTTTACTTTACGCCCGGCGATATGGGCTATCCGACGTTCAAAACCAAGTACGCCCGCATTGGTGTTTATATCTGCTATGACCGGCACTTTCCCGAAGGCGCGCGCATTCTCGGCTTGAACGGCGCAGAGATTGTCTTCAATCCTTCGGCCACGGTGGCTGGGCTATCGGAATATTTGTGGGAACTGGAGCAGCCGGCTCATGCGGTGGCCAATGGATATTTTGTCGGCGCAATCAATCGCGTGGGGAGAGAAGCGCCGTGGAACATTGGCGAGTTTTATGGCAAGAGTTATTTCTGTAATCCGCGCGGAAAGATCGTTGCGCAGGCCAGCCGGCATAAAGATGAACTGGTGGTGGCAGACCTTGATCTGGACATGATTGCCGAGGTGCGCAATGTCTGGCAGTTCTTCCGTGACCGGCGTCCGGAGAGTTATCGGCCGTTGGTGGCGCAGGCCGGTAAAGCAGCTTCTAGCTTCTAGCCGCTAGCTGCCAGCGAAAGGCAAAATCAAATGCAAGACCTTCAACACAGAGGAAGGGAGTAATCGGAGGAGATTTTGGGCATTATTGATCTTCGAGTTTTGATTGGTGACTTGTAAAATGAAAAATCTGCAGCTACACGAACCCCAGGGCGCTCATTGGAAAATTAAAGTCAGCATCAAAACCAAAACAGAGGCCACTGAGGAAGATCGACGAAGAAGAAGGACAATCAGAAATCAATAATCAAAAATCCTCGAACCGCTCTGTTCCTCTGGGTTTCAAAGGTTTTGGTTTTACTAGCAGCTAGAAGCTAGCAGCTCGGAGCTATTTCATGTCCACCAGCACAGCTCGCGCTTCGATCGAATCGAGTCCACTCTACAACCCTGATCTGGCGCCGGTAAGCGCTGAGCGGCGCACGTGGAATACCTACAATTATGCGGCGCTGTGGGTCTCGATGTCGGTGAACATCCTGACTTACATGCTTGCGGCCAGCTTCATCCAGACAGGAATGAACTGGAAGCAGGCGCTGATGGTGATCTTCGTCGGGAACACGATCGTGCTGGCGCCCATGCTGCTGAATTCGCATCCGGGCGCGCGCTATGGCGTTCCCTTTCCGGTACTGGCGCGGGCATCGTTTGGCGTGCTCGGCGCAAACGTCGCGGCGGTGGCTCGTGGATTAGTGGCGTGCGGCTGGTTCGGAATCCAAAGCTGGATTGGCGGCCAGGCAATCGACACTTTATTAAAAACCGTGTGGCCGGCCTGGCGAAATGTTTCTTACGGGACGCCAATCTGTTTCATGATTTTCTGGCTGATCAATCTTGTGGTGATCCTTAAAGGAATTGAGTACATCCGTTTTCTTCAGGGCTGGAGTGCCCCTATCCTGCTTGCCGTCGGTCTTCTGCTTCTGGGCTGGGCTTATTTTGCCGCAGGAGGATTCGGCAGCATGCTCTCTGCTCCTTCAAAATTTTCGAGCAGCAAGGATTTTTTCAAAGCCTTGATTCCAGCGCTGAATGGGGCAGTAGGCTTCTGGTCAACGGTATCACTCAACATTCCCGACTTCACCCGCTTTGCCAAAAACCAGCGTGGACAAATGATTGGACAGGCGATCGCCCTGCCCCTGACCATGACGCTCTATGCGTTCATTGGAGTAGCTGTGACTTCCGCAACCATTGTGATTTATGGGAGTCCGATCTGGAACCCGGTTGATCTCCTCAGCCGTTTTCATTCTCCCGTGGTGGTAATCATCTCTTTGATCGCAATTCTGCTGGCGACTTTGAATGTGAACATTGGCGCGAACGTGGTTTCACCGGCCAATGATTTTTCCAATCTGTGGCCGCGCAAAATTTCGTTCAAGACTGGCGGCGTGATTACCTGCTTCCTTGGCATTGCCATGATGCCCTGGAAGCTGCTGGCCAACTATGACACATTCGTTGTCCAGTGGCTGGGTACGTACGCTGCTGTTTTGGGATCAGTGGCGGGAATCATGATCTGCGATTATTTTGTGATTCGCCGCAAGCAATTAATTGCCGACGATCTCTACCTGCGTGGCGGAGCCTATGAATATTCCGGCGGGTTCAATTGGCGGGCGATTACTGCGCTGGGTGTCGGTTCGTTCGTGGCGCTGATGGGCAAGTGGGTTCCTTCAGTCAGGTTCTTATATGACTATTCGTGGTTTGTGGGGTTTGCGGTTGCGTTCATCTTGTATTGGATATTGATGAAGAAGCTACACGCTGCTAACTCCTAGCTGCTGGACAGGCCCTTGGCCGTTAGCGGAAAGCAAGACCAACTGCCCAACCAAAATCATTTACCGCAAAGTTCGCAGTGGACGCTAAGTAAGCATTCAGCAATCAGCACTCAGCATTCAGCCAATAGAACATTCTCGTCGATTTTGAAACTATCTTCCGGCCAATAAATCTTCCATACTGCACTGTGGGCTTTTGCCGCGGGCTTCCTGTAGTTGTTTCCAGCTCATTGCCGTCCGTCCATTTTTCACTTCAACCATGGTGATGCAGCCGGGTACGGGACAGACGAGCGCGCAGAGATTGCAGCCTACACATTCATCTTCCAGCACATGGGGAACATGTTTTGCCAGCGTGCCGTGGCGCAAGTCGCCATGCGGACGTGGTTCTACGCGAATGCACTGGTGCGCGCCATCTTCGCAGGCGATGTAGCAGAGGTTGCAGCCAATACATTTTGCGGCGTCAACTTTGGCGATGATCTTGTAATTCAGATCAAGATTGCCCCAGTCATCGACGCGGGGAACGGATTTGCCGACGATGTCCATGGCCGAATTGAAGCCTTTTTCTTCCAGATAATTCTCCAGGCCATCAATCATGTCGCGGACGATGCGGAAGCCGTAATGCATCACGGCAGTGCAGACCTGAAGCGAGGTGGCGCCCAGCAGCATGAACTCCACAGCATCGCGCCAGTTGCTGATGCCCCCAATTCCCGAAATGGGAATATCCACCGCTTTGGCTACAGAAGACACCATGTGCAGCGCGATGGGCTTTACTGCCGGGCCACAGTAACCGCCATGGCTGCCATGGCCGGCAACTGCCGGACGCGGGGCATAGTTATCCAGGTCAACTCCCACAATGCTGTTGAAGGTGTTGACCAGCGAGACGGCATCGGCGCCTCCGGCGCGGGCGGCTTTGGCCATATGCGCAATGTCGGTCACGTTGGGGGTGAGCTTCACGATCACTGGAGTGCGCGCGACTTCTTTTACCCATGAAGTGATCATGGTGGCGTACTCGGGCACCTGGCCCACGGCAGCGCCCATGCCACGCTCAGACATGCCGTGGGGGCATCCAAAATTCAGCTCCAGCATGTCTGCGCCCGAATCTTCCGTGCGGCGCACAATGTCATGCCAAGTCTCGCGTTTGGATTCCACCATCAGGGAAGCGACAACGGTGTGCTTTGGGTAGTGTTTCTTGACCTCAGCAATTTCGCGCAGGTTGACTTCTATTGGTCGATCGCTGATCAGCTCGATGTTGTTCAGCCCCATCATGCGTTCGTTCTTCAGATCAACCGAGCCGTAACGCGAAGCTGTATTGATAATGGGCTCGCCAATGGTCTTCCATACGGCGCCGCCCCAGCCGGCGTCGAACGCGCGCATCACCTGGTACGCCGTATTGGCTGGCGGCCCTGAGGCGAGCCAGAAGGGATTGGGGGAACGCACTCCGCAGAAGTTAATACTTAAATCAGGCATGTGCTTTTCTCCCTTCGCTCGCTTCCAGCATCTGATGGATGCCTAGCGCAGCTTTCTTTCCATGAGCGACGGCATCGACCACTTCGGCACCGCCGTTCACGCAGTCGCCGCCGGCAAAATATTTCGGATTGGCAGTGCGCATGGTCTGCGAATCAACCACCACGCAGCCGCTCTTTAATTCCAGTTTGGGAATCTGCTTCAGAAAATCGACCTTGCGTTTCTGGCCCAGCGCTTTGACCACCATGCCGACCTCAAGACGAAACTCGGAGCCGGAAATGGCGACAAAGCTGGCGCGGCCGCGTGCGTCTTTTTCCGCCGGCCGGGTGCGCAGGCACTCCAGAGCTTCCACGCGTCCATTGCCCACAACTCGCTGCGGCAATGCCTGCCACACAAAGGTCACAGAGTCCTGTTTGGCCAGCTCATATTCATAATCAAATGCCGACATCTCCTGCGGGCTGCGGCGGTACACCATATAAACTTCTTCCGCGCCCAGGCGGCGCGCGGCAGTGACCACATCGATGGCGGTATTGCCGCCGCCGATCACAGCAATGCGTTTTGCAACCTGCACCTGGTCGAAGCGCTTGCTTTTGGTTTCTTCAATAAAGGAGATGGCATCGCGACAGCCGGGAAGGTCCTCGCCGGGAATTTGCAGATCGTCGGTCTCGCCCAGGCCAATGCCGATGAAGACGGCATCGTAATCACGTTCCAGGTCGCCGATGCTCACATCTTTTCCGACGGCCACGCCACTCTTGATCTGCACGCCGAGCGCGCGAATCATGTCGATTTCTTTGACTACATCATCGGCCCGCATCTTGTAGGCCGCGATGCCATAGGTGTCAAGACCTCCCGGTTTGGGATTGGCGTCGAAGATTACAGTTTCGTAGCCACGCCGGCGCAGCTCGAAGGCGCAGGAAAGACTGGCTGGCCCGGCGCCGATCAGGGCGACGCGATATCCGTTGGGGGCGCCGGCTTTGAAGAGCTGCTTACCATCGGCGACGATCGGATCCACGGCATAACGCTGAAGTTTGCCGATCTCGACCGGCTTCTTGCCTTGCTCATTCAGCACGCAAGCGCCTTCACATAAAACCGACGTAGGGCAGACGCGCGCGCAACTATGGCCGAGAATATTGGCGTCCAGAATTGTTTTGGCCGAGCCGCGAAGATTGCCGGTAAGAATCTGGCGGACGAATTGAGGAACATCGATTCCCGTTGGACAAGCCTTGATGCAGGGAGCGTCGTGGCAGAATAGACAACGCGAGCCTTCCTCGAGGGCCTGCGCCTGGGTGAGCGGAGGATTGATGTCGGCAAAATTCTTTTCCAGCTGTTCCAGCGAAAGCGGCGCTGCTGGCTCGTTAAACATGGGTTTCCCCTGCCTGAATTATGTGTAGCATAGACGCAGCAGTTAGTATTTAGCAATTAGTAATTGGCCTAAAATCAAGACCCTGAACCAAAATCAAAATCTCACCACTGAGACACGGAGAGAGAATAGGGGAACCAAACATTGTCTCGCACGCGCATATGAGTAAAGATGGTTACATAGGGCTCGGTATTGGTGTTGTTTTGCTGCTCGCCGCCCGCTTCTCGACAAGAATCCGGCCGGCGCTTTCGGGACCAAGCAGGCCTTGGCGACCAATCACTAAAGCCGAACGTATAGTGACATTAGTTTTCGCGATCCTGTTTCTGATTTATGGAATTGCCGAGCTGGCCACACAATGAATGAGAAGAACAATTTTGACTTGCAAATGGAGAGCTGAATGGCTTTTGACACTCTGATTGTGAATGGAACTGTGGTGACTGCGACCGATACTTACGCGGCGGACGTGGCCATCAGCGATGGCAAGATCACATCCATCGGGCAGGGGCTGCCTCGCGACAACGTGAAACGCGTTCTGGATGCAAAAGGAAGGTACGTGATGCCGGGAGGCATTGACGTCCACACACATCTGGACATGCCGTTTGGGGGCACGACCAGCGCCGATGATTTTGAGACTGGCACTCGCGCTGCTGCTTTTGGCGGGACGACGACGTTGATTGATTTCGCCATTCAATACAAAGGCCAGCCGCTGCGCGCCGCTTTCGATGCCTGGATGCAGAAAGCTGCTCCCAAGGCCACAACGGATTACGCTTTCCACTGCATTATTACTGACCTTCCCAACGCGCGGCTGGATGAGATGGGCGAACTGGTACGCGAGGGCGTGCCCAGCTTCAAATTGTTCATGGCTTACCCGGGCGTTTTCATGCTGGATGATGCGACGATTTTCAAAGCCATGCGCACCGCATCGAAAATCGGCGGAATGATCTGCATGCACGCGGAAAATGGCGGCGCGATAGACGTGATCGTGCAGCAGGCGCTGGCTGAGGGGAAAACCGCGCCCAAGTATCACGCGCTCACCCGGCCCACAACTGCGGAGGGCGAAGCTACGGCGCGCGCCATTGCGCTGGCGGAGATGGCGGGTTCGCCGGTTTATATCGTGCACCTGAGCTGCAATGATGCGCTGGAGAAAGTGCGCGAGGCGCGTGATCGCGGGCTGCCGGTTTATGCGGAGACTTGTCCGCAGTATCTCTATCTTTCGATTGACGACATGGACAAGCCCGGCTTTGAAGGCGCGAAGTACGTTTTCACGCCGCCGCTGCGCGAGAAATGGCACCAGGAAAAACTCTGGACCGGCCTGAAACAGGACCACCTGCAGGTGGTCTCGACCGACCATTGCCCATTCTGCTTCAAGGAGCAGAAGGAGATGGGTAAAGATGATTTCACCAAGATTCCCAACGGCGGGCCGGGAATTGAGCATCGGATGAGCCTGGTGTATTCCGGCGGAGTTGGGAAAAAGCGCTTCAGCGTGAACAGGTTTGTCGAGCTGGTCTCAACCACTCCGGCGAAGATTTTTGGCCTGTATCCGCGCAAAGGCACGATAGCCGTGGGGAGTGATGCCGATCTGGTGATCTTTGATCCCAACCGCGAGCACTTGATCAGCGCCAAAACTCATCACATGCGCGTGGATTACTCGATGTTTGAAGGCATCAAGGTCAAAGGCATGCCGGACGTGGTGCTATCGCGAGGCCGCGTCGTGGTGGAAGGCGATCAGTTCCATGGAAAAGCTGGCCAGGGAAACTTCCTGAAGCGAGCGCAGTACAGCGGAATTTAATCGGGATATCGGGGCATCGGTGCATCGGGTCAGCGGAACTCTGAAACCTTGGTATCTGCTTCGCAAGAGAGCTAAAGGCCGGAACCAGATCAGAGCCCAAATTGTCGAAATTGCCTGTTTCCTCCACTGCCTTTCCAGGAGTAAACTAAAGCTGAAGTTAAGGCGGAAGTATCCGCCTCACAAAGGAGAACCTTACGTATGACACCCAAAACCCTTTCTACGTCTACCATCCTGCAAGCCATCTCTGAAGAATCCATGGGGTTTCGATTCGGCAAGCCTGAACGGCCTAACGAATCGTCGCTCGCGTGCATTCTGCCGATTCTTCGCGAGACTTCACAGGAGCGGCAGTACATCACGTTGCCGGAGACCGAGCAGGTGCTGGTATTCGACAGTGGAACCATCAACAAAGTGAATTTGAAGAATGCGTCGAAGAAGAATGTGTTTGTGCGCTCGGGCACGATCTTCGAAGGCAAAGGAACACAGAGCCGCGCCATCATGCGCAGCGCCGTCCTGTTCCCCGGAACAGAGGTTGCGTTGGACGTGCGCTGCGTCCACCAGACGCACGGCATCCGCACCGGCGCGGAATTCAAGTACGGTGGGATCACTCCGCTGGAGGTTGACAGCAGAGTGTACTCGGCCGGCTACCGTCCGCAGGACCAGCATGCAACCTGGAATGCTGTGCGGCATTCCAGCGCTTCCATGCGCGCGATGTACAGCGCTGAAATGCCGGAAGAATCTGCACCGGCGCCCCGGCCGGCGGCACAACCGTCGGTGATTCCGCGCATATTTGGCCGAATTCGGGCGGAGCAACCGTTCGGAGCGCCTCTGACTCCGGATGCTGCGCAAATTCCGGCTCCGGCAGCGAGCGTGTTCGGCGGCTACGCGCGAGGCGAGGACAATCTCAAGCAGAACTTCGATGAGTTTGCCCGCAGCTTCGATTCCATTCTGTCCAAGGCGCGGCTGCACGAAAATCAGGCCGGACTGGCGCTGATTACCGAGGGCGGCTGCAAGACGGTTGAGCTGTTCGACCTTCCCGCTTCCTGGGAGGCCATTCATAAAGACGCGGTGAAGCGCATGGGAACAGAACTCCTGCGTGGCCCGGATAACACAAATGTGTTCGAGTACAAGCCGGAGAACGCGGTGAACGCCGTGCGCAAGGTGCTTGGCCTCGACTACAAAACCAATTTGATTTACGAGCACAAACCCAGCAACGGCGAGCCGCACGTCGCCATCTTCGGCATTACGGCTTCGCGCTATGTTGGAGAAATTGTGGAACTGGATGGAAGGGTGATCCACCTGACCATTCTGGAAACCGCAGTTGCGTAATGAATAGTGATTGTGGGGAGCGCAAGCCCCCCACGTTCATTTGGAGTGAAGTGTTCCGTTCATTCGACGAAGCCGTTTACGTTCTGTCATCCTGAGCGCAGCGCGGCGGGAAAATCATTCCCTCCCATCCCTCAAGCGCGGAGCCGAAGGATCCTGACGGATCCTGCATCACCATACCGTTGACGGGCACTCTTACAAAACAGGTTGTGCAACAATTCCTGCTACTGCGTTACTGCCGCATTCTTTGACGCTTCGATTCGTTTTCAGTTCCTGCTCAGCGCGATTGCTCGCTAACGCTTTCGATGAAAGAACAGGTGAAGGATAGGGCATGGGGAGAATACCCGGAGGCGCCATGGCTGGCGATAAACCATCGGGATCCTTCAGCCGCTAAAGCGGCTTCAGGATGACAGAAGGTTGGGTTGATTGAGACAAGTAAATTTATTCATCACTG
>DATDNH010000204.1:0-8088 GCA_036518395.1 Candidatus Angelobacter sp.
TGCGACACAAACCGTCACCGTCACCAACTTCGGGCCGGGCGCAATCACTGGTCCGATTGCAACCAGCATTACCAACGTGACGAACGGCGTGATCTTCGAGGTGCAGAACGCCACGTCCACATGCCCGAAGACCGCAACCGGTAGTCTGGCGCAAGGTGCCACGTGCCTGATCAGAGTACGCTTCCGGTCACCAACGGCTCTCACACAAGGAACTGGCACTCTGAACATCACTGACAGCGAACCTGCAACGGTCACGGTTGGATTAACTGGTATCAGGTTGTTCTAACCGCTGTCACTCTCATTCCACGCTGGTGCCTGCTCGACCAGGCAGTCACCAGCGTGATGACAACTCGGAGCAGATGCGACGTCTAAGCCCAGGACACATACAAAAGCGGCACTGCTCGCAAGATCACTCGTGGGCTGTTCGCCTCGTGTGAAGCTTTACGTACGGACAGCGGAATTTATAGAGGAAAGGAAAGATCACCATCATGAAAATCCAGCGTACCTTCTGTTTCGCCGCGGTGCTGATCACCCAACTCGCTGTCGCTAAGATGCCATTCACGAATGACATCTTTGGAAAGGAAGAGGGAACGCTTGACTATTGCGCTCGCGTCGATTCGCCGTCAGCTGACAAGTACCAGTTGAAGAAGAAGGATTTGGTCAAGGATGTTCCGGAAAGTGAAGTGGCTGAGGCACGCAAGACTGAAGAATACAAAGCAGGCTATGAATGGATCGATGGTGAATTGGCCAAAATGCCAAAAGACGAAATCCTCAGTGCTTGCGCTGCCGCACTAAACAGCAAGAACTAACGGGTACGCATATGAGCGCCCCATCCAGCGCGAGCAGGGTTTTTTCCGCTTGCCAAACGCTGCGAAAGACAAGGGGCGGCGGAAGCTGCGGAAGCCGCCCTCTGCTGCAGCCAAGGGCATCGTTGGCTTTGAGAACATTCGCCAAGAAACAATTGCCGATCCGTGGCAGATGCAGTGGGATGAACGGGGCTGCGCCTTCGTCTATTTAAGGATAGCGGTTGTCCACGGCAGCCCGTGTTGATAAGTCGCGTCTTTTCACACTTTGTCCACCTTGCCTGCGGTCCTGTTCCTTTTGACCCATGTGAGTGATATGGGTAGGCCGCATCACCGAATCGGTAGCCGCTCGCTATGGCGCCTTGCTGGCGACCACGCCGATGTTGGCTACCGTCTCACCTTTCTTCATCGAAGGTACGGCGCAGACATACAGGACTACGCCGCTCGACGGTGCACGCGCTTCCCACACGGTCTTGCCGAACAGATCGGTGAGGTAGCCGATTTTCATGCCTTGTTGCACGTACCAGCCGCGCTTCACCGTGGGATAAAAAACACCAGAGGTTTCGCTGGTGACACTGGCAATGCGCTCGATCCACACTGGGTTCTGCACCGAAGGCGCATTACCCGCCAGCATCTTCAGGTAGCGCATCACGTTCAGGCAGCCGTTGATCAGTGCCGTCACGTCCTCCGGCTCTACGGTGCCAGCGTGGCCCGCCTCGGCCGTGAGGGACGGCTTCTCCCGCAGGCTGGCGTTGGTCTCCAGATAGCGAGCGGCGTTCAGGTCGCGGGGGCGATCGGTTGAGAGGATGATCGTGTCAAGCCCGAAGGCCAGCACCATGGCGCGCGACACGGCATCCTGCTGAGCGTTACCTGTCGGCGCCCAGTAGGAATAGGGCCGCAGGCTTTCATCTAGATCGCCGCCGTGCAGGTCAATCAGGTAGTCGGATTTTTCCACGACCTGCTTCGTGATCGCCCACGATGCGCGCTCGGTCTGCGTTCCGTTGGGATTGCCCGGATAGAAACGGTTCATGCTCTTGCCGTCCACCGGGTTCACATGCGGCACCTTCTGTTCAAATGACGCGATGTTTACCAATGGGACGATGAGGACCGTTCCGGAAATATCGGCGGGATTGAGTTCCTGTATAAGCTTTTCGAGTGCGATGATGGAAGCATACTCGGTGCCATGCGCGCCCGCCACCAAGGCGAGTGTCGGCCCAGGCTTCGGGCCGCGAATTACCACCACCGGGATATTCGTGCCCACATCGCGCCCTGCCGACACTTCGATGAATCCGGTGACGGCCTGCCCGCTGACTGCTGTCGCGGTTCCCACCGTGAGCGCTGGTTGTTGTGCCGTGGCTGCCACGCACAGAACGCAACTCAGCAGAAACAATGCCGGCCACTTGCGCATACTGGTCTCCTCCACACGATGCTTGAGAATCGGCAGAGTATAACGCCACCAGTCGAAAGCTACACAGGGCTGGCTGCTTAGGCGGCCCCCTGGCTCCCCATCCGCAGTTGCGGGATGGGAAGAGATTGGCGGATCTGGAACCGCAGCTCTATAGACGACGTCTGATTTCTGTCTGAAACGCGACTACCAGGCTAAGTCTTGCGCAATAAAGAATGTAGCGGCTGTCCTCACAAAGCTGATGACCACCTGGATTTGTACTTAAATTTTTCCCGGGTGCATGTCGAGAATGACGCTGCGGCTCCGACTACCTCATGAAAGGGCAGATGCCAAATAGGCCCAAGGAGAACGGCCAATATTAAAAGCGAACCAAATCTCTCGCCGCCAGTTCGTCGCATCGGCGCTTTCGACCGCGGCTTTCGCGGCATTGGCCACCCACTCCATAACAGGCGCCCAGATGCAGGCTATGAAAGGAGATGAAATGACAATGTTACGCCGTACCTTTTACTGGATGGCAAATGCCAGCAGGCAATGGAGTTTTACAAATCCTGCTTTGGCGGAGAGTTGGCTCTCACGAAGGTGAAGGATTCTCCAATAAAGAATCACATGCCAGCAGTCCAGCAGCACTGAACGACAAATTTGGTGTCCGGTGGATGTTTCAAACCGACAAAAAGGCTTAGCAGAAGGCAAGTACATTAAATCAAAAGAAGGACAACATAGGAGGGAAAGATATGAAATACATTTTGCTGATGTCCGGCACCAAGGCAGGTGTTGACACCTATCACGCCTGGTCGCAAAAGGACATTGAGACGCATATGGCGGTTCTCAGGGGCATCAATAAGGACCTGACCGGCTCTGGAGAGTTTGTGGCTACACAAGGCCTAGCCGAACCGGGTGAAGCCAAGGTTGTGCGCGGAGAGAAAAACGGCATGCCAGTCACAGACGGCATTTTCCCCGAATCGAAAGAATTTCTGTTGGGCTACTGGATCATTGACGTTGCGACTCCCGAACGCGCTTATGCGATAGCAGGCCGGATTTCGGCGGCGCCTGGGCCGGGAGGAGTACCTACGAACATGGCCATCGAAGTCCGTCGGTTCGCGGCGCATGGGTAATCCAGTCCCACTGCGGGATGTAGAGAATGCAGCGCAGCACTCCGAACTTACGTGCGAAGTCGCAGAAAGTCAGTGCCAAAGTGAAAATCGAAGGAGGGAGAAAATGAAATACATTTTGATGATGAACACGATGAAAGCCGGGCAGGGTATTCCTCAGTGGCCCGGGAAAGACTTGCAGGCGCACATTGCATTTATGAAGAATCTGAATAAGGAGCTTCGCGATTCCGGTGAACTGGTTTCAGCCGAAGGGCTATCTTTTCCCGATCAGGCCCGGCTGGTGCGCGCTGGCAAGAATGGTACGCCCATTACCGATGGAGTGTTTCCCGAATCCAAGGAGTTCCTTGCTGGTTTCTGGATCGTCGATGTCGACAGCCCGGAGCGGGCATATGCGATTGCCGCGAAAGCGTCCGCTGCGCCCGGCCCGGGCGGAGCACCGTTGAACATGCCGATTGAAGTGCGCCCGGTTATGAGCGGGCCGCCGCCGGAAATGCTGTAATGAGTTCTCGATGACAAAACCGTGGGACACAACTTCCGAGCAGCTGTTGCGCGAACTTGCGCCGCAGGTGCTCGGCGCCGTTGCTCGCCGCTTTCGCGACTTTGTATCGGCGGAGGATGCGGTGCAGGAGGCGATGATGGCAGCGTTCACGCAATGGCCACAGCAGGGAATTCCCGACAACCCACGGGGCTGGTTGATTCAGGTTGCGTCTCGACGTTTGACCGACCAGGCACGCAGCGAGATTGCCCGCCGCGAGAGGGAAACGGCGATGGCCATGGAAGCGGAGATCATGGCGCCCGCAGTCGATATCGAATCTGCTATGGATCCGGATGACACGCTCATTCTGTTGTTCATGTGCTGCCACCCCGCCCTGACCTCGTCTTCGGCCATTGCCCTGACATTGCGGGCAGTTGGCGGTTTAACTACGACTGAAATCGCGAATGCGTTTCTGGTTCCCGAGGCGACGATGGCGCAGCGGATCAGCCGCGCAAAGCAAAGTATCAAAGCTTCTGGCGTGCCGTTCCGCCTGCCTTCTCCGCAGGAGCGTGCTGAACGGTTACCTGCAGTTCTTCATGTGCTGTACCTGATCTTTAACGAGGGCTACGCCAGTAGCGTCGGAGCACACCTGCAACGGCTGGATTTGGCACGCGAGGCGATCCGGTTGACTCGCTGCGCGAAAACGTTGCTTCCTGGGAATGAAGAAGTCGCAGGCTTGTTGGCGCTGATGTTGTTAACCGACGCGCGCCGCGCGGCGCGAACCGGACCTGACGAGGAGTTGGTTCCTCTGACCAAACAAGATCGAACTCTGTGGGACCAGGGCGAGATTTCCGAAGGTATTGAGCTACTGACCGCCGCACTATCAAAAGGAACGGTGGGCCTGTATCAGTTACAAGCCGCCATCGCCGCAGTTCATGACGAAGCGGCGCGAGTTGAGGACACCGACTGGCCGCAGATCCTCGCCCTATACCAACTGCTCAAACGCGTGTCTCCCAGTCCCATGGTGACGCTCAACCATGCAATTGCAGCCGCCATGGTACACGGTCCCTCGAAAGGTCTCGACCTGCTGAGGACCCTCGATACCGACGCCCGGCTTGCCGGGCACTATCGTCTTGACGCGGTTCGTGCCCACTTGCTGGAAATGACTGGCGATTATGAAGGCGCTATCAAGCACTACCGGATTGCGGCTGGCCGCACGACGAGCATCCCGGAACAGAATTACCTGATGACACAAGCGGCTCGGCTCGGCGACAACACAAGAGGCTCATGTAAATCAGACGGTCCCGCTGGCCAGCGAATACCCTGACGCGGGTGACGCAGGTACGGGAGCCGCATTTTCTTCCGCCATCCCGGTTCCTGGCGCGGCTTCGATGAGCCCGTCGATTCCTCTTTGCCAATTACGCTGGGGGCGCCGTGCCGGCCGGAATTGTGCAAGGACAGACGTTCCCGAATAACGCGATCCCGGACTGCATGATTAGTTCCAACGCCACCGTACTGCTTGGCGCCGGGATCTTCCCGCTGCCTGCGAGTGGGACCCAATTCATCAGTAGCAACAAGTCGCCCACCACGGGCAAGGACGAAATTGTTCGCATCGACCATCAGTTCACGGACAAGTTCTAAGGCTGCCTGGTCGACATCGGTCGCGGTCGGGCCCGCGAAGCGATTTAGCTTAGGAGTTTTGCAGCAGGTGTGATAAGTAGGCGATATGTCATCGCCGAATCGGTTCTTCTGCCTCCCGGCTGCGCTCTGGCTGAGTGTGTTTCAGCTTTTCGTCCTAACCGTTCCACTCAGGGGACAGCAAACCTCTGCTCCGCCGCCTAGCCCAATGCAGACTGCCACGGACAGACTGAAGCCGGAGGCTGTCAGGACAATCGCGCCCGTCATTCATACACCCGACGAGCCTGACCTGGCGCGTGAGACACAGCAGACTACTAGCGCGAATAAGACGTTCGCGATGATCTGGTGGATTCCCTACCAGTTTTGGCTGCACAGCGCCGCCGCTCATGGCGCTTCGCAGGAGAAGGCAGCGGAAGCATTCAAGGCCTTAAAGGACTATATCGCCGTGGCCGTAGTGGTTGCCAATATCGGTTCGTTGGGCTCCTTCACTTTCCTTCCAGCCGACGACGTGCGTCGCAGTATTTTCTTGCGCGATGAGGCTGGGAACGACTACGGCCCAGCGCAGAACATTGCGGGCGACGCGGAGATGGTGGCCAACCTGGTCAAGCCCATAGTCGGCGCAACCATAGGCAAGATGGGTGAGAATATGCAGTTGATCTTCTTTCCAGCAAACTCCAAGACCGGATCGTTACTTGCTGACCCTACCCAAAAGGGGCAGTTCGCAGTTATCGTCAAAGACTTGCTGGGCGCCCCTGAAACTCAGTTTCAATGGAGAACGCCTCTGACATCATACGTCGCCCCCAGATATTGCCCGGTCGGTAAAGAACGTGTCCACGCCGATTGGAACTACTGTCCGTGGCACGGCGTACCCCTCAATAACACTCCAACTCCCCCAATAGGTGGTGTGATCGGGGGCATCATCAGTTCCACACCTGCCGCTATGCCGAGCGTCGCGGATCCGCAGCGCGTCCGAATCGATCTGGGCGTGTCCCAGGGCCTGCTTATTAAGAAAGTGGAGCCTTCTTACCCTACTTTGGCGCGCCAGGCGCGCATCCAAGGTACGGTCCTGCTGCAAGCAGAAATCGGCAAGGACGGTAGGATCGAAAACCTGACGCTGATCAGCGGACATCCGATGCTAGTTCCGGCGGCCATCGAGGCTGTAAAACAGTGGGTTTATCGTCCCTATCTCTTAAACAATGTTCCCGTTGCTGTCGAGACTCAAATCCAGGTAAATTTCGCGCTCTCGGAGGATCGCGGAGGAGCGCAACAGAATCACTAACAGGCAATCATTGTTCTTGCTGAGAGGGCATCGTTTTGGTGACGAATCGAGCCGCTACTGACTTAGCTAAGCTAGAGACACTCTAATTAAGCCCTGGGCTTTCCACAACCAGTCAAGGCTAGAATGGGTGAGAAATGAAACATAGACCCGGCGCCGGGTGCCCCACGTTGCGCGGTTTTCGAAACGTGAGATTCCACCGCTTGCTGTCCCGCAAGATCGTCCCCAGCCTTGACGCCGATACGGGAACCTGCGTAGGCGTGCGGCAACTTGCGGACTCGGCGTCGTATTTCAACGCATGCAACCTTCGGTCGTGAGCACAAGAAACAAGACTACAAGCACCCATCTTCTCGCTTTTTCTGAGGTGTGGTTTTTGCCGCCGCGTATCGTACTGTTGAAAGGCCGGGCGCGGCGCACGGTTTCGCGCTACGCATCAGGATCAAGTCACGCCGACATGCTAAAGTTCATAGGGGAAGCTCAGAACAGTTCGCAAGCAGCCTGAGTGGAAGACGCGAGCGCGGCGGACTCGAGGTGTTTCCATGCGATTTGTCGCTGCCAAAAAAGTTCAGCGGAAGAAGCCTGTTATCGCCAGTTGTCCTCCCGTTTCCCCCTCTATCTTGTAGCTCATTCATTTCCTCTAAACAGGTCCGCTCCACTCGCGAATGCAATGACTAGAGCGCCAAGGCAAATACTGTAAAACCATCCCCTCAGTATCGGACTAAAAAAGATGGTCAACTGGATAGCTGCTGCCGCTGACCCGAGCATGAGAACGAGTCCTGTGCTTTCCTTCCTGGTCATGGTTTCACCCCTTGTTGTGTCAGTCTCTGCTTCTGCGAATGCCACTCTCCCCTTTGCAAGCAGGCAATGCACATGACACACAGAAAAGAGCTTGCGATCCATACGAGCATAAAACTGTACGGTTTGATTGGAAGGTCCTTCATTGCCTCCGGGGAGCACTTTGGTACACCATCTTTGGTGCACTCCGTAATGAGGTTACAGTCAAGGAACACACATCCATAGTTGACGAACCCGTTGCGGCCAATTCGGTTGTGTACGCCGTAGCAAGCGAACGGTGATTTGATCTGTGTGCTGTTCCCGATTTGCCCAGCAACGCTTGTAACGCCACGAAGCGCCGTTCGAAATCTTCGTTTGGGATCGCGTTTAAACGACGCAAATGCTACTGAGCTTGTGCCATCTCAGCCTGAAGCTCAGAGCCCGTTGAGCGATAGAGTTCGCCCGCCAGCATCTTCTCTTTTTCGCTGATGTCATGTTTCTCTCGCGATTAAACAGTACCTCAATAAGGCATTCTGCAGGGTGAGAATGCTGAACACGCATGGCTAGGCTGACATCCAAACTGTGTTGACGCCTCCACTGCCAGCACT
>DATDNH010000205.1:0-34556 GCA_036518395.1 Candidatus Angelobacter sp.
CCTGACGGCTTCTACATGAGCATTTCAGTTCAAACCGGCGGCAGACGGTTCAAAGCCCGTTTAGTCGGTTTCGACGCTGAGGTTCTCTGGAGTCCCGATTCGAGCGCCTTTGTTGTTAATGAAAGGGAAGGCGGCGGTGGCTTTGATCAGAAGGCCTACATTTTCTATCTCAAGGCGAACGGGCTGGAAAAAAAGAATCTTTCAGCGTTGGTGGAGAGGGCATTTGGCAGACCGGTGAAATGCGAGCTTCCTATCAGGCCGAATACTGCAGTGGTTACCTGGCTGGCGCCTCATCGACTTCTGGTCGCTGCGGAAATCGTAAACGTGAGCGTCTGTCAGCACCCGGGTACTTTCCTGAGTTATGAGCTTTCCCTGCCCGACCTGAAGGTGATGGCACGGCATACGCAGGCGGAAACAAGACAGAAATTTGGTAAGTATTTTGGATGTGAGCTGGCGGCAGCGGATGATAACTCTGCGGCCCGCTGGCAGAAACGAAAGTCAGCAAGAAGTCGGTAAGTCAGAGGATTTAGCCGCGAATCAACGCCCGCAGCAGACTGCCGAATGCGAGTAGGCCGTTAGGCTGGCAGCTCACTAGGTTAAACGGTACGGCAGGTTTGAAAAGATCGGAGAAAGGAACCATAGAGAAGGAACAAACAGACCCCGCCACGCGAGGCAGAATGGAAGATCATAGCGATCCCTCGCTGCGCTTCGGGATAAACTCAAAAAACACAAATGTTTGTTGGGCATTACAGCGCGAGTTTTGCCGGCAAAGCGGTTGAGCCGCGGATTCCGCTTTGGGTCTTGTTTCTGGCCGTGCAGTTTGTGGATGTGCTCTGGGCCATCTTCGTTTTGGTGGGAATTGAAAAAGTCAGGATCGTTCCCGGTATAACGGCCTCAAGCCCGCTTGATCTTTATTACATGCCCTACACGCACAGCCTGGTTGGGGCGCTTGGCTGGTCGGCGCTGGCGTTTGTGGTCTGGCAGTTTTTTCCAAAACTGGGCGGGCGTCGAGGGGGATTGATTTTGGCGCTGGCGGTTTTTTCCCATTGGGTGCTGGACCTGATCGTTCATCGGCCCGATCTGGCGCTCTATGACAACGCTCACAAAATGGGTTTTGGGTTGTGGAATTACCGCTGGCCGGCTTTCATTCTGGAAGTCGGAGTGCTTGTTGCCGGCGGCGCGCTATACGCGAAAGCAGCACCCCGAAAGGGCCGGATTGTGGGCTATGTCTGCGTGCTGGTGCTGGTGCAGGCTTTTGGCACGTTCTTTTTTCCGCCGCCAGCCTCGGATCGCGCTATGGCTCTCACGGCCTTGTTCTTTTATATAGTGCTGGCTCTGATTGCGTGGTGGGCCGAGGGACCGAAGCCGTCGCCGCAGATCTACGCAGACGAGCGCAGATAAAACCAATAACCACGAAGGACACGAAGGAACTCGGAATAAACTCGTTACAATCAAGTCATTCAACTCATAATGCCTCTTCCTTTCACCATCGAATCCCAATCGGGCTCTGCGCGGGCGGGGCGAATTTTGACTCCGCATGGCGAAGTGCAGACGCCTGTCTTCATGCCGGTGGGAACGCAGGGAACCGTCAAGAGCGTGCCGCAGGACGCTCTGGAAGAGATGGGCGCGGAGATCATTCTGGGCAATACCTACCATCTCTATTTGCGGCCGGGGCACGAGTTGGTGCGCAGCCTGGGCGGGTTGCACAAATTCATGAGCTGGGAGCGCGCTATCCTCACCGACTCCGGCGGCTTCCAGGTGTTCAGCCTGAGCAGTCTGCGCAAGATCACTGACGATGGAGTGAATTTCCGCTCGCATCTGGATGGCTCGTCGCATTTTTTTACTCCGGAGCGCTCGATCGAGATCCAGATCGCACTGGGTGGGGACATCATCATGGCTTTCGACGAGTGCACCGAGCATCCGGCGGATGCGGCGCGAACCCGACAGTCGATGGAACTTACACTCAAGTGGGCCAGGCGCGGCAAGGATTACTTCGACCAGCACAAAGCGGAGGTTCCGTGGAACAAAGCTACGGGCGAGCACCAGGCATTATTCGGGATCGTGCAGGGCGGCATGTATGCCGATCTGCGCCGGGAATCGGCAGAACGGACGGTGGAGCTCGGTTTTGACGGATATGCAATTGGCGGGCTGAGCGTGGGCGAATCGCGGGAAAAGACGGCGGAGATGATTGCCCGCGCGCTGGAGATGCTGCCCAGGGACAGGCCACGTTATGTGATGGGCGTCGGCTATCCGGAAGAGATCGCGCAGTATGCCCAGATGGGCGTGGACATGATGGATTGCGTTCTGCCGACCCGCGCGGCGCGGCATGGCCTGCTGTTTACTTCCGAGGGCAGGCTGAACATCAAGAACGCCCGCTTTGCCGAGGACCAGGGGCCGCCCGATCCCAAATGCGGCTGCAAAGTCTGCTCGCGCTACAGCCGGGCGTATCTTCGGCATCTGTTTGTGGCAGGTGAGCCGCTGGCCGGAACCTTGAATACGGTGCACAACCTGGCCTTCTATCTTGACACTATGCGGGCTGTACGTCATGCTATATATCTTGGGACAAGCTCAGGAATTCTTTCAGGAAGCGTCTAATGCAGCTTGAGCGTCCCTGATTTTCAGGCGACAGAAGACCTCCCAATTGCTTCAGCATCAAGGAAGCCAATCATGCTGGAGGACCGGCGGTGACAATCAAGTAAGCGACTCCCGTCTCGATTACGAGAGCTCTGTTCTCGCTCGACCGGGGAACCGCAGCGCGTTTAGAGAATTTGGTAATTGGGTAATCTGGTAATTAGGTAATTGAACACCTGAGTCAAATGATAGAAAGCACGATTAGTTCATTGTTGTGGCAGGGTGGTGGCGGAAACGCGCCCCCGGGTGGCGGTGGATTCCTGTTGTGGCTTCCGCTGCTTTTTATTTTCGCCATTTTTTACTTTCTCCTCATTCTTCCCCAGCAGCGGCGGCAGAAGCGCTGGCAGCAGATGGTGAATGAGCTGAAGACCGGCGACAAGGTGCAGACTGCCGCGGGCATCCGGGGCACGATCATTGCAATCAAGGATGATGCGGTCCACTTGCGGGTGCCGCCGGACAATCTGAAGCTGGAAGTCGCAAAATCGGCCGTGGTTTCCGTGGCCCGAGAAGACGAACCAAAGAAATAGGCCACAGGCAATAGGCAACAGTAAGCAAAATGAAATTCAGAAGTTAAACATGCAGAAGAATTTACTCCTCAAAGCACTGTTCATCATCGCCGTCCTGCTCATCTTTGTTTACGGTATTTTTGGCATTCCCTCGAGCTTAACGCTGGATGGGCTGAGGCAGAGCCTGCAGAAACGCATCAGCCTGGGATTGGATCTCAAGGGGGGCACGCACCTGATCCTGGAAGTCAAGGTGAACGACGCGGTCAACGCCGAGACGGACCACGCGGCAGAGACGCTGAAAGAGCAGCTTCAGAAGGCCAATGTCCCCGCCGATATCAGCAAGCCCGACGCCAGCAATCATCCAGAGCAAATCGTGATCAAGGGCGTTTCGCCGGACGCCAGCACGCAGTTGCGGACCATTGTCAATGACGACGAGCAATTCCGCATTTACGATTTAGCCGGCAGTGGCGACACGTACACGCTTACACTCAAGCCGAGCGCGATCAATGACATCAAGAACCGCACGGTAGAGCAGTCGGTGGAGGCGATCAGGTTGCGCGTTGACACCTTGGGCGTGAGCGAGCCCATCATTGAAGAGCACGGAGTGGGCAACTACCAGATCCTGGTCCAGTTACCGGGCGTAGATGATCCAACTCGAGTGAAGGACATCATCAAATCAACGGCAAGGCTGGAGTTGCACCACGCATACCGCAGTGCGGAAGGATGGGTCTCAGAAGACGAGGCGCGGAAGGCCTTTGGCGGACTGCTACCACCCAACACTATTCTGGTTCATGGCAAGGACGTAAATTCCCGCACGCAGGGCGAAGATCGAGTCTACGTAATTGACAGAGTGCCGGTAGTTGGCGGAACAGATATCCGGCACGCCGAACCCTCAAGGGATGAGCGCGGACTTCCGGCTGTGGTGTTCAACATGAGTGCTGCGGCGGGAAACAAATTCGCGCAGTTTACTGCCCAGCACAATGAAAAAACCACCGATCCCAACCCCTTCCTGGCCATCGTGCTGGACAACAAAGTGCGTGAAGCTGCTTCCATCCGGGATGAAATACACGATCGCGTCGAGATTACCGGCGGCTTCACCGAGCAGACCGCGAACGATCTGGCCATGCTGCTGAATTCAGGCGCGCTTCCTGCCAGCATCAACTATATCCAGGAGACCAACGTAGGGCCTTCCCTGGGAATTGACTCGATCAGAAAAGGCGTGGAAGCAGCGGTTGCCGGCATGCTTGCGGTGATGTTGTTCATGCTCTTTTACTACAAGGGAGCCGGCATCAATGCTGATCTCGCGCTGGTCCTGAACCTGGTGATCCTGCTGGGCTTTATGGGTTTTACAGGCGCGACACTGACGTTGCCGGGCATTGCCGGAGTGATCCTGACGGTCGGTATGGGCGTGGATTCGAACGTTCTGATTTTCGAACGTATCCGGGAAGAATTGCGGCACGGCAAAGCGCCGTCTGCGGCGGTGGATCAGGGCTTCGCGCGTGCGTGGACAACGATTCTTGATACGCACGTGACCACGATCGTTTCAGCATTTATCTTGTTTATCTTTGGCACAGGGCCGGTGAAGGGATTTGCAGTTACGCTGACATTCGGTCTTCTGGCCAACCTGTTTACGGCGGTGTTTGTGTCACGCGTGATCTTTGACGCAATCCTGACGCGCAAACAGCGCGGAGAAGCTCTGAGTATTTAGAGATCGCCGTGATCGCGCGTGATCGGCAATTTTGATTAAGTTTCAAGGGAACTGATAACAGTGGAATTTTTTCGCAATACAAGCATCGATTTTCTCGGCAAGAAGTGGTATTTCCTCGGCTTCTCGCTGATTTTCAGCGTTGCCGGTGTGCTTTCCATGTTGTTCTGGCACGGCATTCCGCTGGGCGTGGAGTTCAGAGGCGGAACCTTGGTCTACGTGAAGTTCGTCCAGCCACCGGATGAAGACAAGATTCGCGCAGCCCTGGACAAGGCCGGCATTCACAATGCCCGCATCCAGCGCTATGGCGCGTCGGGCAGCAACCAGGAGTTGATTGATCTACCCCAGAGCGCAACCGCCGGGGCAGACGCGACCGGGCTGAAAGATGAGGTCATCCGGGCATTGGAGGCGGGTTACGGAGCAGGTCAGGATTTCACCAAAGACCTGAACTATGCAGGTTATGACGTGATACGGGGAGCTCTGGCGGAGCAATCGGGCAATCCCACGCAGAGCGACCAGATCGCCCGGCAACTGCTGGATTATCGCGACAAAACCCAGGGCGGCCTGTTGAGAGGCTGGGACGACGTGAAGCGCGCAGGCATTCCCGACAAAGCTATCGATGCGCTCAAACAAGGTTTCTACATCAGCAATTTTCACGTCGGTGAGACGGAAACTGTGGGCCCACAGGTTGGGGCGCAACTGCGCAGGCAGGCGATGCTCGCGACCTTATATTCGCTGGGCGGCATGCTGATTTATCTCTGGTTCCGGTTCGAGATGATTTACGGGGTGGCCGCGGTGGTGGCCTGTTTTCACGATACTTTAATCACGGTCGGCGCATTCTCCTTGACGAATAACGCCATAACGCTTACTGTTATCGCCGCGATTTTAACCCTGATCGGCTACTCCATGAATGACACGATCGTGGTTTTTGATCGCATTCGGGAGAACGTGAAGCTGATGCGCCGGGAGAGCCTGTCGGAGATTGTCAACCGGAGCATCAACCAGACATTGAGCCGGACGATTTTGACTTCCGGCCTGACTTTTTTGACGGTGCTCTCGCTGTATCTGTTTGGTGGAGAAGTACTTCACGGGTTTTCCCTGGCCCTGGTAATTGGCATCTTAATAGGTACATACTCGTCCATTGCAGTGGCTGCTCCCATGCTGGTCGCGTATCAGGATTGGCGTGCGCGGCGTACTGGACGAGCTGTATCCATGCCGGCGCCGGCAGCTAAGGGCAAGATGCGGGTTAAGGCATAACCGTTCTATTTGGGGGTTTTTGCGTTTCTTTAGTTGCGCGTGCGCAATAACGTGCGGCGGCAGAATTCTTATAATTTGAGTACTTGGCAATTGCAAGGCCGAACTCCTGATAGAACAAGGGCTCTTTAAAGGTGAGCCCGTGACGGTTTAAAGGTATCTTTTTCAGGTATCGTTTGAAGATATTGTTTTCAGGTAACTTTTTTGAGTAACCCAGGCGCTCCCTGACGGGAGCAAAATGTGCGGTCCCGGTGTCCAATGTAATAGAAGACTTCCCCTAGGATTGGAGAACAGGGATGTTTGAAGACAGCTTGATGGAGTCCGCTGGAAAGATCAAGACCAATAAGTTGTGGACAACGACATTGTCCTTTGTAATACAGGCGATCATTATCGGAGTTGCGGTATTGATCCCGTTAATCATTACCGAAGGTCTTCCGACCCGAATGTTGATGGCGGCAATCGTAGCTCCGCCACCCCCGCCACCGCCTCCTCCGCCTCCTGCCCCAGTAGTTAAGACCGTACCCCGGGTCAGTGAGATTGTGAATGGCGAGCTGCGCACCCCGAGCAAGATTCCCAAGAAAGTACAGATGATTCAGGAAGATGAAGCGCCCCCGCCGAGCTCGGGAGTGGTTGGCGGAGTTGTGGGCGGTGTGCCTGGCGGCACGGCCGGCGGAGTGATCGGAGGCCTGATCAGTTCGACCGCACCACCCCCGACGGTGGCGAAACCGCAGAAGCTGCGCATCTCTTCCGGTGTGGCGGAAGGGCTTCTGGTCAACAAGGTGGAACCTCAGTACCCGTCGATGGCCAAGATCGCGCACGTTCAGGGTGACGTGGTCTTGCAGGCGACGATCAGCAAGAACGGCCAGATCGAAAACCTTAGAGCAGTAAGCGGGCATCCAATTCTCATTCAGGCGGCTATGGATGCCGTGAAGCAGTGGAAGTATCGGCCCTACGCGCTGAATGGTGAGCCGGTGGAGGTTGATACCACCATCACCGTAAGGTTCCACATGTAGAGGTGGCGCTTTTTCATGGATCCGGGGCGGCCGGCCACCGCCAGCCGCTCCCGTGATCCCAATCCAGGTAAATCTTCCAGCATTGTGAGTGCAACAAAGCGATTTCCTGCAGAGTTTCGAAGCTCCTGATCGTGGGGCGGTTTTTGTTTGACAGTTTCTGAAAAAGTTTCTTGAGGAGGAAAACTTAAACTCATGTTAGTAGCAAACCTAGCAACTCTTCTTTTGGCCAAAACGCACATTTTTGCTTTTTGGCTTTTCCAGGATGAAAACGCGGCAGTGGGCTGGGACCCGATTTCACTGTGGCGACAGATGAACTGGCCGGCACGCATCGTGGTGATCATTCTCTTCATCATGTCGGCGTGGTCGATTGGCGTGATGATTGACCGCTGGATCGCATTCAGCGCGGCCCGCAAGCAGTCGCGGCAGTTCGCACCCGCGGTCGCCGGCGCACTGCGCGAAGGCAAACTGGACGAAGCCATTCGTGTGGCCGAGCGCAACAAAAAGAGCCACCTGGCCAAGGTCGTCACTGCCGGCCTGCAGGAATTCAAGGCGCATGGCGAATCCTCGGAGATTCCGGGCGAACAGATTGAGGCGAGCAAACGCGCGCTGGAGCGTGCTGAAGCCATTGTCCACGCGGAACTGAAGCGAGGACTGGGCGGCCTGGCAACGATTGGTTCGACATCGCCATTCGTCGGGCTGTTCGGCACCGTGATCGGAATTCTGAACGCCTTCCGCAAGATGAGCGAGAACAAGGGCGCCACCGGCATCGGCGTGGTTGCGGGCGGAATTTCAGAAGCGCTGGTAACCACGGCTCTGGGACTATTCGTGGCCATTCCCGCCGTCATGATGTTCAACTACTTCACCGGCAAGGTGGAGGCGTTTGACGTGGAGATGGACAACTCATCCAGCGAGCTGGTGGACTACTTCCTGAAGCGCAGCGGCACGCTGGTGCGGCGCTAAGCGCAGGAGCACATTATGGCAATCGTGGTTCGAAACGAGGGGGCCAAAGTCAACTCGAACATCAACGTCACGCCCATGGTGGACGTGATGCTGGTGTTGCTGATCATCTTCATGGTGATCACGCCCATGCTGCAAAGAAGCATGACGGTGGAGCTGGCCAAAGCCAACAATCCTGTTCCGATGGCCGATGCGGACAAAGAAGATGCGCTGATCGTGGCAGTCACGAACGACGGCAAAATCTACTTTGATACGCAGCAGATTTATAATCCCGGCGACCTCACGCAGAAGGTGAAAGACCGGGTGGCCAATCGGGTCAACAAGGAAGTGTATGTAAAGGCCGATGCGCGAGCCAAGTACAAGAACGTAGTGGACGTGGTGGACAACGTCAGGTCCGCCGGGGTCGACTTGCTGGGTTTGCTCACGGAAGAGAAGCGGAAGCCGGGAAGCTAGAACAAGATTGGATATCGGGCAATTTGGCTTATTGGAAACCAAGAGCTGATTCCCAGGCTTCCCTGGCCACACAAAGTTTTAAGAACATGAGGTAGGAATCTTATGGCAATGCAAACGGGAGCACCGGGTGGCGGGCTAACCTGCGACATCAACGTGACGCCGATGATTGACGTCTTGCTGGTGTTGCTCATTATCTTCATGGTCATCACGCCGCTAACGCCGAAAGGGCTGGAGGCGCTGGTTCCACAGCCACCGCCGCCGAATACCAAACCACAGGAAGATCAGCGTACGGTTGTGGTGCAGGTAATCCAGGAGAAAGGCGCGGCGCAGGCCAAGCTCAAGATCAACCAGGATGATGTTAGCTGGAACGATCTTGGGACGCGGCTCACGGACATTTTCAAGACCCGTGCTGAGCGGGTCATGTTCGTCCGGGGTGATGACGACGTGCAATTCCAGGAAGTTGCCAGGGTGATTGATATCGCCAAAGGCACGCAGACCATCGATAAAATCGGCTTGCTGACAAGAAATATTGAGGCAGGCCAGTAGCAGGCAGGAATTTGACTCCTCAAGCACTGCGGGGCCGGTTGCCGGAACTGGCCGGCCTCGTGGTTAGTTGTCAGGTTCTCATATTTAGATCGAAGATTTTTATTCCAAACTCCGGCGAGGGAGTAACGACAAATGAACAAATGCGCACGCCTGGCGATGGCACTGGCTGTCGCAGCCGCGCTGTTGAGCGCAACGGGATGCCAGAAGCTGCAGGCACGAGACAGGCTTACCAAGGGTGTACACGCCTATAAAGCCGCCAATTACGAAAAAGCAATTGAATATTTCAAGGACGCAGTGCGCCTGGACAAGGACCTCCGGGTGGCAAAACTGTATCTGGCCACGGCCTACATGCAGCAGTACGTTCCCGGTGTGGATACACCGGAGAACAACGCCAATGCTCAAATGGCAATTGAAGAGTACCAGGCAGTACTGGGCGACGATCCCAGCCGTCAGGAAAAAGTCACAAGTCTGAAGGGTATCGCCAGCCTGTACATGAACATGAAGAAGTTTGACCAGAGCGCCGAATACTACAAAAAGGCGATTGAAGCCGATCCCAGCGATCCCGAAGCGTACTACTCAGTGGGGGTGATTGACTGGACAGCCGTTTACAAAGACATTTCTGACCGCAAGTCGAAGCTTGGGCTGGGCGTGGAAGGCCAGCTCAAGAGCAGAGAGGCCTGTGAAGAGATCAAGGCGGCAGACGGCCCGAAGATCGATGAGGGCCTGAAAATGCTACAAACGGCGATGGATAAGCGCCAGGACTACGATGACGCCATGACCTATACGAACCTGCTGTATCACCGCAAGGCTGACACCGAATGCGGTGATCCCCAAGGGTACGCCAATGACATCAAGGCGGCGAACGACTGGAGCGACAAGGCCATGGCCGCGCGCAAGAAGAAGTTTGAGGAAGCCAATAAGAAAGTGCAAGGCGGCATCACACTGGATCAGCCGAAAAAATAGCAGTCAGCAGTCAGCATTCAGCCTGCGAACGGTTTGGGCTAAAGGCTGAGCGGCAATATCGGCATGGTTGCGAGTGCAAACCCATCAGCCCCTCCTTTGGGAGGGGCGTTGTTTTTCTATACAATCAATATCGAACTCAGAAAACCTTCAGGTTGGGCGATCCGGGGTGCGCTCATCCGGTATTTATTCCATGTTCCGTAAGGTCCTGATAGCAAATCGTGGTGAGATTGCTGTGCGTATCATTCGCGCGTGCCGGGAGATGGGCATCGCTTCCGTCGCGGTGTTTTCTGATGTTGATCGCGCCGCCATTCACGTAAGCAAGGCAGATGAGGCCTACCACATTGGCCCGGCGTCGGCATCGGAATCCTATCTGAATATTGAGAAGATCATTGCCACGGCGAAACGTTGTGGCGCAGACGCCATTCATCCGGGATATGGTTTTCTTTCTGAAAATGCCGCGTTTGCCCAGGCTTGCGGAGATGCTGGAATCAAGTTTGTGGGCCCGACGCCTGCTGCCATGGAGCTGATGGGTTCAAAGACGCGCGCGCGGCAGGCGGTTCAGGCTGCCGGTGTTCCGTTTGTTCCGGGCTCGTCGAAGGGACTCTCGCTGGCCGAGGCGAATGATCTGGCGACGAGGATTGGGTTCCCCGTGATGATCAAAGCGGCTGCCGGCGGTGGGGGCAAGGGGATGCGCCTGGTACGCAGCCAGGCCGAGCTGAAACCCGCCTTCGAAACGGCCGAGAGCGAGGCTTTGCGCGCGTTTAAGAATGGCGAACTCTACCTGGAAAAATATATTGAGAACCCGCGGCATATTGAGATCCAGGTGCTGGCCGATGAGCATGGGAACGTGGTTTACCTGGGCGAGCGCGAGTGCTCGGTGCAACGGAGGCATCAGAAGGTCATTGAGGAAGCGCCGTCTGCCATTGTGAATGAAGACTTGCGGCAGCGCATGGGCCAGGTGGCGGTGCAGGCAGCCAAATCGGCGGGCTATACGAACGCCGGGACCGTGGAATTCCTGGTGGACGCCAACCGCAATTTTTATTTTCTGGAGATGAATACGCGTCTTCA
This sequence comes from Candidatus Angelobacter sp., assembly GCA_036518395.1. Taxonomy (GTDB): domain Bacteria; phylum Acidobacteriota; class Terriglobia; order Terriglobales; family Acidobacteriaceae; genus Angelobacter. Next base: position 11,097 of record DATDNH010000205.1, read on the forward strand.
GGTGGAGCACCCGGTTACGGAGTTAGTGACCGGGTTGGACCTGGTACATCTTCAGTTTCGAATCGCCGCCGGAGAGGAGCTGCCGTTCGGTCAAGAAGACATCAAAATCCGGGGGCATGCAATCGAATGCCGGATTTATGCCGAAGATCCAGAGAACAATTTTTTTCCATCGCCAGGGAAGATCACCAAGCTGCTCCAGCCGTCCGGACCGGGAATCCGCGAGGATGCGGGGATCTATGAGGGGTGGACCGTGCCGTTGGAGTACGATCCCATGCTTTCCAAGCTGATTGCGTATGCGGCGGACCGTCCGGCGGCGATTGCGCGCATGCGGCGAGCGCTGGATGAATATTTCGTCGGCGGGATCAAGACCAATCTGCCGCTGTTCCGCCGCATTCTCGACAACCAGGATTTTGCTGCCGCCCGCATTGATACAGGGTTTCTCGACCGGCTGCTGGCGTCTAGAGCGGAAGCCGGCGCCTCTGCGAACGGGCTGGTTGAAGTCGCTGCCGTCTCGGCGGCGCTGTTCGCCGCGTCTGCCCCCGGCAGGAACGGGCAGAGCACCAACGGGAAAACTGGCAATGCACAGCAGAGCAGCTCGAACTGGAAGCGCACGGCGCGCAGCGAGGCCCTGCGCTACGAATGATCTACGACGTGAGCATCGCGGGCAAAACGCACCGAGTTGAATTGTTTCGGGCGGGACAGAGTTGGCGCTGCAAGCTCAATGGCCGCGACCTTCCCCTCGACGTGATCTCTACCCAGAATGGCCTCCTATCAATCCTGATCGACGGCAAATCCTACGAGGTAAAACAGGAAAATACGGCGACGGAAACCAATATCGTTGTGGGCGGAGAGCGCTTTGGCGCCGTGGTGCGCGATCCCCGTTCATTACGCTCGCGAAGAAGCTCCGCCGGAGCGGAAGAAGGAGTTAAGAGGATCACAGCGCCGATGCCGGGAAAGGTCGTCCGGATTCTCTCGCCCGCAGGCACGCCGGTAGAAGCTGGTCAGGGCGTGCTGGTGATCGAGGCGATGAAGATGCAGAACGAAATGAAGTCGCCGAAGACTGGCACGGTGAAGAAGATCAATGCGGTTGAGGGAGCTGCTGTGGAAGCGGGGCAGGTGCTGGCGGAAGTGGAGTAAGACCTTACCGCTGATTAAACAGTGATTGATCTGACTGCAGTAAGCATCATAATCAGGCATAAAGAATGACTGGGGCATTCGCCCTGTGACAGGTGTAAGAGGGTAGGGACCTCTCACCCCGCCCTTTTTGCAGAAATTGTCGAGAGGATAAGAACTTGCTCCGTAAAGGGCGGGGATTCGAGGTAAACTCCAAAAACAAGCAACTACTTCTGGCCAGCATCTTTCAGGATTTGCTCGGCGTAGTAGTTGTGGACATCGGCGTCATCGCGGACGACTTCGTCATAGGCCTGGCGCAGGAGCTGCTCGCGATTGTTGCGAAGCTGGCTGCGGATGAACTGTTGCACGTTGGGATCGTTAAGCCCGCGTTGCCCGGCAGGTTCCTTTCCCAGAAGTTTGACAACTTGATAGCCCACGATTTTTTGGGTGGAAGGGTTCACGATCTTGATGATGTCACTGTATTGATTGGGTTTGAGTTTGAGTACCGCGTCGCGTGTGGCCGCATCGCGCTCTTTGAGCGAAGACTCGGGTACCGGCTGGAGTTCGCCGCCGTTGCGCCCGGTGTCTACATCTTCAGAGTATTTTGACGCCAATGCGCCGAAGTCTTCGCCGCTGTCCAGGCGATTGTGGATCATTCTGATTTTTTCGTAAGCCTGGCTGTCATTCTGTGCTTTCCCCGGGATGTCGGGCGAAGGCACATTCGGCAGGGCGCTCACATAAATGTGGGCCAGACGATACTGGGGCTCAATCACATTAAACTGGCTCTTGTTCTGATTGTAAAAATTCTCGATATCAGCATCGCTGATAGTGACTTTACTGCCGATCTCCTTATTGAACAGTTTGTCGATAGTCATCCTGCGCCGCACTTCTTCGCGGTACTCGTCTTCGGTGTAGCCCATTTCCTGGAGTTTCTTGGCAAACTCTTCTTTGGTATAGGGGGCTTTATCCTGATTCACACGGCTCTCAACCTCTTCGTCAGTTGCGACCACCCCAAGTTTTTCCGCCTTTTGCAGGTAGAGCTGCACGCTGATCAACTGCTGCAGGAGCTGAAGCCGCATGGAGCGCTCCTGCTCGGGCAGCGGTTTTTGCGGTGCTCCGGCGGTCTGGCGCTGATAGGCCTTGTCGAGTTCTGAGCGCAGAATTTTGTAGCTGTTTACTTTGGCGATGACATCTTTGTCGGATGGTGCATGATTGCAGCCGGCGACAAGAAGTGACAGCGCCGCGGCGATGAGCAGTGACTTGCCCGAACGCATAAGCGTCTGAGTCAAAAAGCTGCCTCCTGGGCGGAATTGAGATGGGATTACGATACCGGAAGCGGCCATGTTTCGCTAGTTCTTTGCGCTTGTAGCCGGGGCCTTTTCCCCCACATCGGCGAGCGCACGGCTGAGGATGGTCCGCATTTTCTCTTCAGGAATCGCGCCGGAAACTTTTTCTCCGTTGATGAACATTGTGGGAGTCGAGTCCACGCCCAACTTATCGCCTTCGGCCATGGAGGCGCGCACTGAGCTCTCATCGGATTTATCGACGCAGCCTTTCAGTTTCTGGGCGTCGAGATGATATTTCTGGCCTTCATCCATGGTTTGCTTATCGAGGTTGATATAGGCCTCAGAGGGACCCTTCCCGCTTATAGCTCTGGCATTCGCGTGAACGTAATCGGCGAAGTCCCAGTAAGCATCGTTATTCTGATCGCCAAGGCAGTTCGCATTAATGGCGGCGTGCATGGCCCAAGGGTGGATCTCAATGAGCGGAAAATCCTTGTAGATGATCTTCACTTTACTTCCGTATTCCTTGAGCAAGCCAGGGAACAAGGTGGCGTGCATGCGGGCACAGAAGGGGCACTGAAAGTCATCAAAATTGACGATTGTGACCTTGGCGTCCTTATTGCCGCGCACCGGTCGCCCCTTAATATCGATCTTCGACATTAAGTCCTGGGAAATGTCGATTGTTTCCAGACGCGCCAGCTTCGTGCGGTCCTTTGAAACCAGAAAATCGAAGGTGTTTTTCTTATCGTTGTGCGTGAAGGTGACGACCAGCTTGTCAAAACCGGGGATATCGCTCGCCTGGGGATTGGAGAAGGAAATATCAACTTCGTCGGGAACGCTGTAGCGAGAGCGGATCTCATTCTGGATACGGTGCACGATCTCAGGCGACAGAGCCGCGGAGGAGGCCGGAGTTTGCGCTTTGCAACCGAAGGTTGCGGACAAAAGGAACAGGAAAAGACTGAGCGAAGCAACACTTTTTTGCGACAAAAGAACCACCTTATGGAAACGGGAATACCGTACATGATTATCTCATGAGGAAGGGGGGAATCGGGTTACCACGACCCCGAAGCGCGCAAAAACCGCGCGCGTTTTGGGGCTCGGGTCATTGGGAAGGCAACTGTTCCAACCCGCTATTTTCCCAGCTTAACGAGATTGCTGGAAGACAATGCGGCATTCATGGAGCCGGAGCGGAAGCCCTCTGCGTCGACCGTGACATAGAGAAATCCCAGAGCTTTGAAGATGCGGGTGAACTCGGAAAACATCTCGAGAGTCAGCGCGCGAGGCAGTTCGTCGCGAGCAATCTCCATTCTTACCATCTCCCCATGATGGCGTACGCGAAACTGGCGGAATCCAAGTGCCCGCAAGGCGTCTTCTCCATGCTCGACTGCCAGCAGGGCTTCGCGGGTCACAGGGCGGCCGTATTCAATGCGCGATGAGAGGCAGGCGGAAGCGGGTTTGTCCCAGATGCGCAAACCGGCCTGGCGCGCGAGTTCGCGAATTTCACCCTTGGAGAGCTGCGCCTCAAGAAGCGGGGCGGCCACGTGATGAACGCTGGCAGCTCTTTGCCCGGGACGAAATTCGCCCTGGTCGTCCAGATTGACGCCATAGGCGATGGAGTGGAAACCGCGCTCCTGAGCAAATTGTTCCATGACATGAAAAAGCTCGTCCTTGCAGTAAAAACAACGAGAGGCATCGTTGCGCGCGTATTCAGGACGGTCCATCTCAGCGGTTTGAATTACGTGCAACGGAATGTTCTGCTCCTCGGCAAACGCGATTGCGTCCTGAAGATGATAACGGGCAAGACTGGGAGAGTGTGCAATCAAGGCAAGCATGTCCGCGCCAAGCACCTGGTGGGCGGCGTACGCCAGATAAGCCGAATCCGCGCCGCCGGAATAGGCGATCAGAGTGCGGCCCAGGTTGGAGATTACTTGCTCCAGGTGGCGTTGCTTGTCCGACAGATTCATAATTCGATTTTACAGAAGACGCAGCCGAGGGCGTCTCCACGCTGGTTTACGACTACCCTTTGATCAAAACAGTCTTTCTTGCCTTCTCAGATTCCCGAAGGTGCCGATGTTCGCCAGGGTGAAGGCGAAGCGGAAGGAGTTCTCATTGCGGACCTGCCCCAGCGCGAACCGGCGGTATTCCAGACTGATGCCACAGCAGTCCCAGTTATAGGACGCTTGCGTGGCGGCGTATTGAACGAAGTTGAAGGTGGAATCAAATCCCACATTGAGAGCGGCGCTCAGGCCACGTTTGCTGGGGCTTCCGTACCCTAACAGAGTACGGAACTGGTTGAAGTGGCTTGGCCCCGGCACTTGAGTGGTTCCGGGTGGGGGGTTGGTGACAAAGATTTCCCCGGGAACTCGCAGGAAGGCGTGACTCCCGCCCAGAAAGAAGTCGCCGAGATGGAAGGTGGCGAACATAGTACTCGAATTGATCCGGCCATTGGGCGTGTCATAGTCGAGCTCCCACTGGACGTCAGTGTTGGCTGTGGTACGGAAGCGCAGGCGAGAAACGATAGGAGCAAACCTGCGCGGGTCGGTAAGGAATGCAATTCCGGCAAAATCCACTGTGGTGGTGAGAACGTTCCGGCGTCCATTCACAATGGCGCCTCCAAAATTGGGATCAAAGAAATATTTCTGCTTCAGTTGCCAGGTAATAAATTCATTCGCACCGGCGGGAGTGCAGTTACTGGCATCAGGCCTGGCGGAGTCGTCGCCGGCAGGTCCAGCCGGAGCGGGATTTTCAGAATCACTCTTTTTCTCCGATGTGGTGCAATCTTGTTTGGCGTGTTTCAAGTAAAGGCGCTGGATAATTCCATATTCCAGTTCATTGGTGTCGCTGAGGATGTCGCGATAATCGAAGCGGATGATCGAGGGAAAATTCTGAATGCCCGAGACCAGGCGGTAGATCAAATAAGGCTCGAAGGTATGTTTGGCTTTGCGGCCGGCCACTGTCTTGTCAAAAATTCGCACAAAAGTCGGCAGGCGCAAATCCACTGCCGTCTCGACCGAACGGCGGTCGACTACCTGCTGGACAGCAGTACCCAATGTGGCGTTGGGGATCCTGGTTTCAGTGTAGAGCGTGTCGCGCAGTGCAACTTCCGGCCGGAAAGTCCATCCACGGATGAACAAAGGGAGAGAAACAGTCGGCTCCGCGTCAAAGCGCCCAACAAGGTTCGGGGTGTCGAAGCCGGGTTCGGTGCGTCGCAGGCCCTCGGCTGCGCCGTCAAACGACCAGAACAGGCGCGATGCTCCCAGCCGCTGATCCACGCTGGAGAGGTCCAAACCAGGAGCATGGAAGATGGTAACCAGATCGCCGTGAGTTGTGCTCTGAAAGTTCTGGTAGCGCGAAGCAAACGCGTTCAATGAGAAACCCGAATAGGTTTTGGAAAGGAAGGCGATCGACTTGACCTCAGAGTTCACGGCCTGGGAAAAGTTCTCAGTGAATGCCAGGCGAAAAACAAATGAACTGAGATAGTTCAGTGAGGCAACACCTCGAAAACCGCCAGGGAAATGGGCTTCCCCGTTTAATTTGACATCTTCACCGCCCTGCAAACACTTGCCGTCAATGATCTCAGCACAGGCGGGGGGCGTGCTTGGATTTGTATTGGCAGCAAGGCCGACGCCGCGGTCGAGGACTCCGAAGTAGTCAACATTCAGATAAGAGCCGTCACTCGGACGCGCCCTGAAGCTCTCATGCAAGGCCCATCCACGGCGTGAGAAATACTCTGCGCCCAGAGTGGCATCCGCGCTGCGGTTGATGGCCCAATAGAATGAGTCGCCCAGGATAGTGCCTTTGCGCGATGAGGTGCCAAATGTCGGCAGCAGGAACCCGCTTTGACGGCCTACGCGTTCTACCGGCGGCGCTGCGAACGGCAAATAAATAACGGGCACGCCTTTGATTTTGAATACGGTGTTGTAGATGTGGGCGGAATTGCCCACTTCAATTACGATCTTCGCCGCGCTGAAGGTCCACTTGGGATGAGGAACCTCACACGAGGTCACCGTGCCGTGATAGATGGTGTAGGAGTCCTCACCTGTTTTCTCGACGATCTTTCCTGTAAATGCGATCGGGTTGGTCGACGTAAGGGTAACGTTCCTGCCTTTGAATCTGGCGCCGGTGGTTCCTGAGACGTCGAAAAACTTTCCTGTCTGGGTGTGAACGTTGTATGAGCCATGGGTGGCCATGATGTGCATGTCATGCGGGCCGCCGTCGAAATGGATGTGGCCTTCAGCCGTGATATCGCCGGAAATGCGATCGTAGGTAATGGTGTCAGCGCGCAATGTATAGCTGCGATATTCCACCTCGACGTCGCCGCGCAGCGTGAAGATTTCACCCTTCTTCTCCTGCTCGCGCGCATGGATGGTGAGCGGTTCGCCTTCGGTGGCGGAAATCTGGAATTTATTGGCAAGTTGAGCGTCGGTCGTATCAGGCGGCTGCGATTGTGTTTCAGGCCGTGTCTGGCTGATAACTAGAGGAGTAGCGGGAAACAGATGACAAAGCGCGACTGCTGTGATAACTAACTGAAGTCGGGAGCGCATTTGCTGAAAAAGACTGAACGGGCAAGGTAACATGCCAGCTTTTGGAAAGGCAAAACCTTCTACCTGCGAGGCCTGGCTCCCGCTTCTGGCGAAGCTCACAACCTGACGAATGGCCTGCCCGGTCTGCGGTAACCCGTCGCCCTGCGCCCACGAGCAGCGCACTAATACGTGCGTCGACGCAGGTTTTTGTAATAGCCAGCAGAGTGCCGCGCATGCAGTTGCCCCGTCTTCGGGGCGTTCCGCGGCATCCGTTGCTGCCAGCGAAGTACGGGAACAGGCCGCGACTGAACCGTGGCGGCGCGAAGTTGTTTCACGCGTCCGGCAGCATCGAGCGAGACGGCATAAACGGTTTCATCCTAACGCCACAATGGAGCTGGATTTTCCCGCGACAGCCGATTCTGGTGCAACGTCCGGGATCGGGGAAAGTGCTGCCACGAATACGCGCGTCGCACCATCAAGGCAAGAGCCTCCAAAGATTATTGAGTTTCCTCGGCCTGCCACGAATGCTTATTTTCCCCCGGCACTGCCGGAGCCGGAGGAGGACCAGTTGGCGGAGCCAGTGCTGGACGCGCCGCGAATCCTGGATGCGCCCGAGCCGCCGGCGGAGCAGATGAACCTGCTGCCGGTATTTGCCGATATTGAACTCAAAGCTGAAGAGACCAGACCGAATCATGAACTTGAGTTGCCGCTTCAAGCGGCGCCGATCGGGCAAAGGGCAGTTGCGGGCGCAGTGGATATGGCGGTGGTGTTCGCGGGAGCAGTATTTTTTGCGGTTGGATTCGCCATGTTTGCCGCCGGATTGCCGCAACTTCGGTTTGTTATTTTGTCCGCGCTGGTCGTCTCTGGAAGTCTGTGGCTCATCTACCAATACCTGTTTCTAGTTTATTCCGCCTGCACGCCGGGGATGCAGATGGCTCAGCTTGAGCTATGCACGTTTAAAGGCGGCCCGGTATCAGTGTCTCTGCGGCGCTGGCGGGCGCTGGCAAGCGTGCTCTCCGCTTTCGCGCTGGGTCTTGGCTTCGTCTGGGCGTTTGTGGATGAAGATCAGCTCGGCTGGCATGACCGTATGACGCAGACGTGTCTTAAAAAATCAGCTATTAGTACTTAGTATTTAGTAGTCAGCCAAACCTCAATAATGAAGGCTGGCTAATCGCCAACCACTGTTTAATGACCCACGATCGTCCTCGGAAACCATTCTCTTTGTTAGTATCAAATCAATGGCAGAGAAGAAAGTTCGTGTGCGTTTCGCACCCTCTCCCACCGGGCAGCTACACGTGGGCAACGCGCGAACCGCGCTGTTTAACTGGCTGTTTGCGCGGCAGCGCGGAGGGGTAAACGTCCTGCGCATTGAAGATACTGACGTTGAGCGCAGCGAGGCGCGCTATGAAACCCAACTCCTGGAAGATCTGAAATGGCTGGGACTGGATTGGGACGAAGGCCCGGACGTGGGCGGACCTTATGCGCCGTATCGCCAGTCTGATCGCATGCAGATTTATCAGACGGTAGCGGAGCGTCTGGTTGAGGAGAAAAAAGCTTATTACTGCTTTTGCACCCCAGAGGAGCTCGAACGGGACCGTGAGCAGGCGTTAAAGGAGGGCCGCCAGCCGATCTATTCGGGCAAATGCCGGGACCTGGATTCCGCTGACGCCGCCGAGCGCCGGGCAGCAGGAGAGCCGGCGGCGATCCGCCTGGAAATTCCCGAGCACCCGATCAAGTTTTATGACGTGGTGCGGGGAGAAGTGGAATTTCCCAGCGAATCCGTGAGTGATCCCATCATCATGCGCTCGAACGGTGTGCCTGTATACAACTACGTGGTGGTGATTGATGACGCGGAGATGAAAATCACTCACGTGATCCGTGGCGACGACCATCTCTCCAACACACCCAAGCAGGTGGCATTGTATGAAGCGCTGGGATTGCCGGTGCCGAAGTTCGCTCACCTGTCCACCATTCTTGGGCCGGACCGCGAGCGACTGTCGAAAAGGCATGGGGCGACGTCCATTGCCAACTTCCGCGACATGGGGATTCTTCCTGAGGCGCTGATGAACTACCTGGCACTGCTGGGATGGGCGCCGAGCGGAGGCACACGGGAGACCTTTACTCCACAAGAGTTGATCAAGGAATTTTCGTTAAAGCGAGTCACGCCTTCTTCAGCGATTTTCGATATGGAGAAGCTCTATTGGCTGAACCGGCATTATTTGAAAAAAAGTCCACCGGCGCGCGTGGCGCAGCTTGCGCTTCCTTATTTTCAGCGCGCTGGACTCCTGCCGAAGCAGCCGAATGAACAGATTTCTCTGTGGTTCGGCAAACTGCTGACACTGCTGGTTCCATATGTGGACAAGCTGGAGCAATTGCCGGAGAAGGCCGCGCAGATCCTTCGTTATCCCGCGCCATCTGCGAGTGAAAACCTGCTGAGCGAATTTGCCAAAGCGGACGCTGTGTTATCGGCGCTTATGGAGCAAATTTACAATGACAGTTTCGTTACGACGGATCGATTTAAAGCCATCATGGCGGAAATCGAGGCCAAGACTGGCGCCAAAGGCAAAGACCTGTTCCACCCGGTACGAATCGTGCTGATTGGATCGCCGTCCGGGCCTGCTTTTGACCAACTGATTCCATTACTTGAAGAAGGAAGCAGGCTTCCCCTGCCGGAGCACGTGAAAAGCGTTCGCGAGCGAGTGTCTGAGTTTATGGACTGGCGAAAGAGGCAAGGGTGAGCACCGGCCAGACCAGCGCCGGAATCAACTTGATTTTCCCACACAACTACGGAGTGACATTGCTGGAATCGTACTTTCTGGTGCACCCTGCGGAAAAACTGCATCAGTTTCCGGCGGAGCTTGAGGAGGGCGATCGCAGCGGCCTCTATCTTCGAGTGATACCAAAAGAATCGGCAGTGTGGATCGGATTTTTTGCCCTCGGATTCGAATCTACGCAGGTGGCGCACGGCATTTTTTCCTGTCCGGATCCGGATTGGCTATGCGTCGTGGCTGGCGGATATGTATATGTGGTGGATACGGCGAACCCGAGCCGCTGGATGCAGATCGAGCAGCGTCCAGTGGTCGAGGTCAGACCTGTTCCTGACTTGAAACTGCTGTTGTTTACGGGTTTCACGACCATTACAGGACTGGGCGCGTCGCGGCAGCTCTGGACGACAGAACGGCTCTCCTGGGAAGGCGTGCACATCACCGAAATCCGGGGCAAAGTAATGCATGGATTCGGCTGGGACGCCATCACAGACAAGGAAGTGCCTTTTGAGGTCGACCTGCTCACCGGCAAGAGCAAGGGCGGAGCGCGGCCTGGTGGTTCCGAAAGGCTTCCCTAAAAAGGATTTTAGTCTTAGAGCTGCCTGATCCAAAACCCTGAGCTGCTGACCAAGGAAGATGTAGCGCAATTCGGCACTCATATTCCCAAAAAAGGAAAGCCCTGACCACCTCGCGAGGGTGGTCTCTCTCTGAAAAGTACTGGCCCTTCAATTGCAACGATCAGGTTGGTCCCGTCTGACCCCAACTGAGTATTTCCCCACAGGAGCAGATATATGCGCGCGAATGCCCGATTCGTGCAGGACTATGCAGTAGCTGAACACCTGCTGAAGAGCTTGATCTTGATCATTGTCCTTTCATTTGCAGCAACAGCCTGGTCACAAAATTATCAAAACAACATCAACGCAGCGTCGAGCTGGTTAGCATCAACTTCAAATCCAAGAGTGACGCTAGGCGACCATGCGCTAGTAGATGGTTCCAACTCGACGCGGATCATGCCCTACTTCTCCAATCTGGGAGTCAGGGGATTTACCAAGAACTCAACCTACTATCCCAATGTCAAGAATTGGATGGAATGGTACTGGACTAACGTGAGCTGGCCTCGGACCTTTACCTATAACGGCCAGACCATCAACATTTACGGCGCCATCAATGATTTCGACGTCCAATCAAACGGCTCAGAAACAGCCGTGCCGGATCCGGATTCGCAGGGAAACCATCATCCTGACTCAACGGACTCGTATGCGGGAACGTTTCTGTCGCTGGCTTATGCCTATTATTGGACCGGTGATGACACCGCGCAGAATTACATCAGGAGCATTCAGCCTCCAAACTCCAGCCGGCTGGATTATGTGGGTGAGGTCGTCGTCGCCACCAAACAGAGCAACGGCAACAATCTCACCTGGTCACGGCCTGACTTTAACATCGAATATCTTATGGACAACTGCGAGGCCTATCGCGGGCTGCGCGATCTGGCCACTCTCTATACGGCGATGGGGTTCACCAGCCAAGCGAGCTTTTACAACGGCCATGCTGACCAGATGCAGAACGGGATCCAGACGGCACTCTGGAATTCCGCCAACAGCGATTATTTCTGGTACACCACTGACACGGGCAGCAGCGGCACGGTGAATTGGAATACCTGGTATCCCGATTCCGTCAGCCAGGTCTTTCCTATTGCCTTTGGCGTGATTCAGCCAACGGATCAGCGGGCGATCAACCTATGGAACACTTTCCAGAGTCACTGGCAAAGCAAATGGACGAGTCTTTCGACGGGAGACGCCTACCCGTGGGTCATCGTGGGCTATGTGGCGGCACTGATGGGAGACACCACAGATGCCAACACGTTCATCAACAACCTGCAGACCAAGTTTGTAAACAATAACTTCGTCGGAGACAGCAGTCATTTCTGGTCCACGAACGAAGCGGGTTATTTCATACGATTAAATGCTCTAATGCTTGGAGACGGCGAAGGGGGACTCAAGGTGACGCTAAGCGCGCCGAGCAATGGCGCCACCCTGTCTTCTCCAGTCAGCATCCAGGCTTCCGCAACTTCGGCGCACACGATAACGGGGTGGCAAGTCTATGACAATGGCACAAGTGTCTTTTCAGCGGGCCAGGTCAACTCCATCAGTACGTCGCTGACTCTGGCTTCGGGCTCGCACATTCTTGTTGCTCGCGCCTGGGATTCCACAGGAATTTTTGGCGATCAAACTGTCAGCATAACCGTAAATTGAACTTGAACATCAGCGTTTGTAGCCTGGGGGCGCACGCAAGGTGCCCCCCGGCTGCTTCCCTTCCCCAGCTCTGCAACGCAGCGGTTTGAGCAATAATTAACGCTATAATTCCATATGGCGACAAACCCGCGTCCCGACGCTGCTCACCGCATGCTGGCGGGTAAATTTGAGCAGTTGATGGCCAAAGTCGCCGCAAACCGCCCTTACGACGACCGGGACATCATCCGTAAAGCTTATGAATTCTCTCTCAAGCACCATGAAGGGCAGATGCGCGCGTCGGGCGAGCCTTTCCTGATTCATCCTATTGAGGTTTCCCTGGTGCTGGCGGACATGAAGCTGGATTCGACAGCCATTGCCGCCGGACTGCTGCACGACGCAATTGAAGACACCCCCGTCACCGATGACGATGTTCGCCGCGAATTCGGCGACCATGTGGTGCAGATTGTTGAGGGCGTCACCAAGATCGACAAAATTGATTTTGCCAGCCGGGAAGAGCGCCAGGCGGAAAACGTTCGCAAGATGGTGCTTGCGATGGTGAATGACATTCGCGTAGTGCTGATCAAGCTGGCGGACCGGCTGCACAACATGCGCACGCTCAAGCATCTGCCGGAAGATCGCCGGCAGGCAGTCGCCCGCGAGACGCTGGAAATCTATGCGCCGCTGGCGCATCGCCTGGGCATGGGCAAAGTGCGCGGTGAGCTTGAAGACCTTTCCTTCCGGTACGTCGATCCGATTGGGTATGAGCAGGTGCGCGCAGCCGTAGAAGCGCGGCGCAAGGCGGGAGAAAAATTTCTCAACGGGATCATCAAGATTCTGCAGCAGAAGCTGAAGGAAAATGGGGTAGAAGCCAAGGTGGAGAGCCGCATCAAGCGGCTGTTCAGCATTCACCAGAAACTGATCCGGCAGCGGATCACCGTGGACCAGGTTTACGATCTGCTGGCGGTGCGCATCATCACGAAGTCCATCAAAGATTGCTACACCGTGCTGGGCTCAATTCATCAGATGTGGCGGCCGGTGCCCGGGCGCATTAAGGATTTCATCGCCATGCCCAGGCCTAATCTTTACCAATCACTGCACACAACGGTGATTACAGAGGACGGGCACCAGTTTGAAGTGCAGATTCGCACGGAAGAAATGCATAAGATGGCCGAAGAAGGGATCGCCGCGCATTGGAAGTACAAAGATGGCAGCCCGGTGAGCGCAGAAGACGAACAGCGGCTGACTTGGCTGCGGCAGGTGATGGAATGGCAGCAGGATGTAAAAGATCCCAGCGAATTTCTTTCCACCTTTAAGGTCGATCTTTATCCCGAAGAGGTGTACACCTTTACTCCCAAAGGGAAAGTGGTGGTGCTGCCGCGCGATGCTTCGGCCATTGATTTTGCTTACGCCATCCATACGGAAGTCGGGCACACGTGCGTGGGCGCAAAAGTGAACGGCAGAATCGTGCCCCTGCGCTACAGGCTGCACAACGGCGACGTGGTCGAGATCATGACGCAGTCCGGACATAATCCGAGCCGCGACTGGCTGAGCTTTACCAAATCATCGCGCGCCAGAAACAAGATCAAGCACTGGCTGAACATTCATCAGCGCGAGCGAGCGATTGAGATCGGCAAGAAGCTGCTGGAAAAACAGGCGCGCAAGTATCGGCTGGCCATCAAGGACTTTGACGAGAAGGAGTTGAGCAAGATTGCTCAGGAGTATGGAGTCAATTCAGGACAGGACCTGATGGCCGGGATCGGCTATGGGAAATTTTCTGCGCGGCAGATCCTGGCCAAGCTTTCTCCGGGAATCAGCGATGAAACGCCAGTCGAGGAGCCGCCCAAGTCACAAAGCACCCTGGGTACGGTCATCAGACGCGTCTTTGGCCAGAGCGGTGAGACAGGCGCGATAAAGGTCAAGGGATACAACGATCTGCTGGTCTATCGCGCGCGCTGCTGCAATCCGATTCGTGGAGAAGCGATTGTCGGCTATGTAACGCGCGGAAAAGGCGTGGCGGTCCACGCCGTGAGCTGCCCGAATGTGACCAACCTGATGTATGAGGCCGACCGCAGAATTGCCGTCGAGTGGGCCAAGCCAGCGGCCATGAGCAAGGCAGATTCCAAGGCAACTTATCCGGTGAAACTCACCGTCTTCTGCGATGATCGCGCGGGCATGCTCAAGCAACTGACCGCTGTGATCAGTGACGACAACACCAATATCCGCAACATCGAAGCAAAAACTGCTGACAGCCAGGCGACCATTGATGTTGTCATCGACATTCAGGACGTGAAACACCTTGAAAGAATCATGGCAGGGTTGAGAAAAATTCCCGGAATTCGCGATGTGCAGCGATTGAGTAAGATGTGAGAAAGCAGTATTTAGTAATTAGTCGTTAGTAATCAGCAAAGGCATAACCAAATCTTAAGAGCAAAAGCACGAATCCCCAGCAACCTGAGGTGGGTTTGCTAAGTACTAACTACTAAGTACTAAATACTGTTTTTCTGGAGCTGACTGAATGAGCGGACCATCCCGAGAAGCAATTTCCACTCCCAACGCGCCCAAAGCCATTGGGCCTTATTCACAGGCGATCAGGGCCAACGGTTTCATTTTTGTTTCCGGGCAGGTAGCGTTCGATCCCTCTACGGGAAACCTGATTTCCGGCGGCATCGAACAGCAGACCGAGCAAGTTATGAAAAATCTTTCCTCCATCCTACAAGCTGCGGGCAGCGGCTGGGACAAAGTGGTGAAAACTACGGTCTTTCTCAAGAACATGTCCGAATTCGGGCAGATGAATGAAGTATACGGAAAATTCTGCAAGAATGCCCCTCCTGCACGTTCTACGGTCGAAGTAGCGCGGCTTCCGCGAGATGTTTCCGTTGAAATTGATGTGATCGCGCTGGCTTAAGAAGTTCTAACGAATCCTGCTCTGCCGGACAACGCGAAGCTGCAGCAGCTCACTCTATTCAAATGAGTTCCTAAAGGAGTAGGCATGGCGAAGCAAGTTCTCGTCCTGGTGGTCTTATTGTGTGTGGCGCCCTTATCCGCTCTGGCACAGAAAGCTGATGTGGGATTTGTTGTTGGAGCATCGTTTACTTCTGATTCCACTATAAGGGTTACGTGTCCGGGCACGCTTCCGTGCACAATCATCCTTCCAGTCGAAGGCTTCGGCACGATTCATCCTGATCACCGCATTTTTCTCGAAGGCGCGTTTGGCGTGCGTCTGTTGGACGCCAAATTGGCGTCGCTGCATCTTGAATTGCCGGTGGCGGGAATACCCTCGCAACCGCTCACGGTGAAAGTTCTCAGCGTACTTTCAACGACTCCTTTTGACCATCTCTCTTCCGTTTACGTTACCCCGGCCATCAAGGTGAAACTGCTTCCGGCTGCTTCATTCTCTCCCTGGGGCAGCATTGGCGGAGGTGTAGCACACTTTTCCAGTGATTCCGGGGTAAGCACCAATAAAGGCGCCCTTCAATTCGGCGGCGGAGTCGACATCAAAACTAACATCCCGCTGCTTGGCTTCAGGGCTGAGGTACGTGACTTCCTCACCGGCGATCCGCACACGGCCAACTTTTTAGGCGTTCCGTCCCTGACTACCGAGAGCGGATTGCACAGACACAATCTTCTTGTGGGTGGAGGAGTGGTGTTGCGGTTTTAAAGCGTTCGGTAATCAAGGTTGCAGGAAATAACGCGATTATTCCAGTCCCAATCTCCTGCTTCATTTATCAATTTGCTGAGTGCTCTAATGAGGCCACCAATGTTTGCTGGTAATATGGTCTTATCATCGACGAGAATTACGCCCCCGTGGCTTCGTTCTTCTTCCGCCCAGGTCTTAAGCAATGGCGGAATCGTTTTGCAATCATAGGTGACCAGTGTCAGTCCCTGCGTAAAGGCTGCTAAGAGTACTAATTCATCTTCTTGTCCCAGAAAGGCACCGCGTTCCCACTCCGTCAAGGGAAGCACAAGGATAGACTTGCTTTGACGGCGCAACCCAACTGCTACGTCCGGCGAGATGTGCTCGTCTAGCAGCAGCCTGAGCATTTCAACGCTTCACGGTTTTGCTGGCAACAAATTTCACGGCTTGAGGCAGCATGCGTTTAAGCGATTCAAAATCCATGGCATCGTTTTCCGCCAAAGAATCTTTGATCTCAACAGGAAATGCCTTTGCATAGTTGAATGCCGCCTGGACCTTGGCTTCAGGCCATCGTAAGTGGTGGGCTACGGCCGTCACATTGTGATCGTAGCTACGCGCTACCAGAATCACTTCCCACACTGCTAGCGAACTGCCTTGAATGTAGGCTTGCCGACCGGCTGGTGAATCACGAAAATCAATAAAAGCAAACTCCGAGCGGCGCAATCCCTCCTCTACGAGACGGGCGCTCGCGTCGCTGGGAGTCCAGCCGTGCCGTTTCGCCATGCGTCGAAGGCGCCTGCTGCTTTCTTCAGGAAGGCGCATGCTAACAACTACTGAATTACGTTTCGCCATGCCTTATTGTAAGGCTTGTAACTAATGTAATCAACAAAAGCAGGACTGCTTTCGCTGGGACAACAGAATGTGTTGTGTTATTAGAAGTCTAAGAAGCCTTTACAACTTTCCCTGACTTCAGACAATTGGTGCAGACGCGCAGGCGCTTGGTTGCGCCTTTCACGACCGCGCGCACGGGGCGCAGATTGACGTTCCAGCGGCGCTTGCTCACGTTGTGGGCGTGACTGATGGTGTTTCCGAATCGCGGCCCCTTGCCGCAGATTGCGCATACCTGTGCCATTTCAACTAACTCCAGAAGATCAACTCAGAAAATCAGAGCGATGGGATTAAATATTCATTTTACAGGAGCTTAACGGGATTCGGCAAATGATCATTGCTGCAGCAGGATTAAGTTATGTCCTTCGGGATCGTGGAGAACAGCCCACCCAGCCGCAGACTGGACGATTCGGTCTTCTCCAATCGCGGCAATGGCTGCCCGGAGATCGTTCACCTGAAAAAACAGTACAGCCTTATCCTGCGAAGGATAAGATTCTGCTCCTTTGCGTTCCAGACAAAGAAAGCCGGCGCCGCTGTCAAATTTTGCATGATGGCCCGGCTCTTCGTCGGAAATTTTCAGGCCGAGCACCTCAACATAAAACTGCTTGGCTATCTCGAGGTTGTTGAAATAAAGCTCAACGCCAGCCAGGTGTGCTGAGATTTTTGTCATTCCGTCGCTCCCGTGGTGATCGTACGATCAAGGGTTCCTGCATGCAAGGACGACAGCCGCGGAGCCAAGGGCCAAGAGCTGTTCTTCTGTGCGATACTGAAAAATATGCCTCTCGCAGATCCCAAGTCGGTCAATGTGAATATTACTGCCGGCACTGGTGTGGACATTGAGTGGAAGGACGGGCATCGAACCCACTACTCCTTCCAGTGGCTTCGAGATGCCTGCCCTTGCGCGACCTGCGAGGAAGAGCGCAAGAAAGAGAATCGCAAACCGGGAGAGCCGCAGCCCAAGCCCGCAACCCTGTTGCCCATGTACAAACCGCCGGTGAAACCCAACTCAGCACATGCGGTGGGCAAATACGCCATCAATTTCAAATGGAATGACGGGCATGAGAGCGGAATCTACTCCTGGGACTACATGCGCATGATGTGCCAATGCGCTGAGTGTCAGGCGAAAATGGCAACACAGCAGATTCAGTAATTCGAGTGGACTTCTGGGACAAACTCAATCCGAGACAGCGTGAAGCGGTGGAAGCCGTCAAGGGACCGGTGTTGATTCTGGCCGGCGCCGGCAGCGGCAAAACGCGCGTGATTACCTACCGCATTGTTCATCTGATCGATGATCTGCGCGTACAGCCCGACTCCATTCTGGCAGTCACGTTCACCAATAAAGCCGCGGCGGAGATGGCCGAGCGCGTTGATAAGCTGCTGGGCGGGCGCTCGTTGTCCAAGCCGCTGATATCGACGTTTCATTCCTTCTGCGTGCGCGTGTTGCGGCGCGACATCGAGGCGCTGAACGTGGTGCCCGGTATGGGTTACAAGAAAGATTTCGCCATCTATGACGAAGCTGACCAGCAGAGTGTTGTGAAGGCCGTCATGAAGCGCCTGGGACTGGACGACAAACAAACCAAACCCAGTGCCGTTCTGGGACACATCTCCTGGGCCAAGAACCACATGCTCGATCCGCAGGAGATTTATCTGCAATCGGCGGACAAATTCACGGAGAAAGTCGCGCACATCTATGAGGAATATCGCAAAGAACTGCGCAAGGCCAATGCACTGGACTTTGACGATCTGCTGCTGGAGACCGTGCGCCTGCTCAAGTCTTCTTCCCAGGTGCGAGAACGTTATCAGCGCCGCTATCAATATCTGCTGATTGATGAATATCAGGACACGAACCGTCCACAATATGAGCTGATCAAGCTGCTGGCCGGACCGGAGCACAACGTCTGTGTGGTCGGGGACGAGGACCAGTCCATTTATTCCTGGCGCGGCGCGGACATTCGCAACATTCTGGAATTTGAGCAGGACTTCCCTGAGGCGCGGGTCATCCGTCTGGAGCAAAACTATCGTTCGACCCAGAACATTCTGGCGGCGGCATCGGCGGTGGTGAGTCACAACGTCCAACGCAAAGGCAAGACGCTGTGGACGGCGCGGCAGGGTGGAGCAAAGCTGGGTTATTACGAAGCGCCTGATGGTGAAAACGAATCTTTGTTTACCGCCGACTACATCACCCGCTATTTGAAGAAAGCAGCAGAAGAGGGTGACGACGAGCGCCGCGTTGCCGTGCTGTATCGCACGAATTCGCAGTCACGGCTGATCGAAGAAGCCATGCGGCGCTATCAGCTCAAATACCAGGTGGTGGGCGGATTTTCGTTTTATGAGCGGGCTGAAATTAAAGACATGATCAGCTATCTCAAGCTGCTCAATAATCCTGACGATTCGATCGCTCTTCTCCGGGTGATCAACACACCGGCTCGCGGCATCGGCAGAACAACGCTGGAAACGGTTGAGCGGCTCTCGCTGGAAACCGGTATTTCGCTGTGGACAGCCGTTGGAGAAACAATTGAGCGCGACCTTTTGCCTCCGCGCGCGCTGGCGGCTTTGCAGAAATTCCGTGGATTGATTGCAGACGCGCGCGCCATGCTGGCCGGCAGTTTCGTAGAACGTGTCAGCGAAACATCGCAGCCGGAAGCGGCTGCAGTCCCCGATGATGTGCAGGTGACACAGCCGCTGGCTGTGGCGGACAGTGACAACATAAGCTTCGATTTTGGCGAGAATGAGGAAGACCAGCCTGAGCCGCCGGTAGAAGGCTTTCGCTCACCCGGAGGCCCGGCTTCGATCCCTGAAGTGCTCAAGTTCCTGCTCGATCGCACCGGCTACATCAAAGAGCTGGAGGAAGAAAAGAGTCCTGACTCGCTGGCGCGAATCGAGAACCTGCGCGAACTGGTGAACGCGGCCATGGATTCGCGCGATCGCGGTGAGACGCTGACGGAATTTCTCGACCACGCGGCCCTGGTCAGCGATGTGGATGCGTATGATCCCCGCGGCCAGATCACATTGATGACGCTGCATTCCGCCAAAGGACTGGAATTCAATCTGGTGATGCTCGCAGGCATGGAAGAGGGCTTGTTTCCCCATTCGCGCACATTCAATGATCCCAGCCAGATGGAAGAAGAGCGCAGGCTCTGCTACGTAGGAATGACGCGAGCCATGGATCACCTGGTGCTCACGCGCGCCGATTATCGCCGGCGCTACGGAACAGAGATGCCTGAGGCGAGCATCCCTTCGCGCTTCCTGGAAGAGGTCCCGGCAAAACTGCTCGAAGATATTGGTTCGCCGCGTTCGTCACGAGCGATGTTCGCGGACGCAGGCCATGATTATGCTGAGAAGCACTACAGCTATGAGGATGAAGACCAGAGTGTGATCTCGCGCTACGGTGCTGCGCGACAGCCCAAAAAGAGAGGTGGATATTCCGGGCCGAAATACAATTCCATCGAAAATATTGCCGAGTTCTTTGCCTCGCGCGGCAAAAAATTTGCTCGGCCGACGGTACCCGTGGAAGAGCCTCGCGGCGGGAGGGCGTTTCGTCCCGGGCAGCGCGTCAGGCATCCGAAATACGGTGAAGGCACGGTTTACCAGCGCGAGGGGGAAGGAGAAAACGCCAAGATTACGGTACAATTTCCACGATTCGGATTGAAGAAGCTGGTGGAAAAGTACGCCCAACTGGAGCGGGCTTGAAGAGCTAACCACGAAGGACACGAAGGAATACAAGAATCGAGAAAACTCCTTCGTGTCCTTTGTGGTTAATTTGGTTACTTTCAGGACAGGTGAATGGCAAATACAAAAGCACTGAGCAAAGAAGAACGCAAGAAAGCCAAGCGGGCGGCGCGAAAGAAGCAAGCGCCCAAAAAGCCGCGCGAGTATCCTCGCGGGTCGAAAAAGCGCAAGATGAAGAAGATGGCCAGAGGTCAGGCCAAACGGTAGGGCCAGGCATAAGGCCGGGCCGCTGACTCTGCATCCAGCGGCCCGGCGAAAAACCTCTTAGAAGGAGGCTATTTGGCCAGCCAACTCTTCGCCAAAAAATCTATCGACAAACTGATTTCGGACGCCGAGAACCCTGAGAAACGATTAAAAAAATCTCTTGGGGCCTGGTCGCTCACGGCACTGGGCATCGGCGCCATCATCGGTTCAGGCATCTTTGTACTTACCGGGACAGCGGCTGCCGGAGAGAACTTTTCAGTCCCATCAATCCTTCATGCCCAGGTGCTGGATGTCATCCAGAACCTGATCCATCATGGAAGTTTGTCCGGCGTGCTCATGCACGGCCGTCCTCCTGCTGGTCCGGCAATTGCGATGTCATTTCTGCTGGTGGCCATTGCCTGCAGCTTTGCGGGATTGTGCTATGCCGAATTGGCATCGATGATTCCGATTGCAGGCAGCGCCTATACCTACTCTTATGCCACGCTGGGAGAACTCATCGCCTGGATCATCGGTTGGGACTTGATTCTTGAATATGCGGTGAGCAACGTAGCCGTTGCGGTTGGATTTGGCGCTTACCTGAAGGCCCAACTGGCGGCATTTCATATTGTTATTCCTGACGCCTGGTCCACACCCGTGTGGGCCGGCGGCCACTGGACAGGAGCATTTTTCAATTTCCCCGCCTTTCTGGTCATCTTTGTGCTGACTGTCCTGCTGGTCTGGGGCATTCGTGAATCGGCGGAAGCCAACAACATCATGGTTCTTGTAAAGATCGGGGCCATCCTGGTGTTCCTCGTGGTGGGGGGCATGCTGGTCAACAAGGCGAACTGGCATCCGTTCGCGCCCAGCGGATTCGCGGGAATCATGGCGGGCGGCGCCATTATTTTCTTCACATATATCGGATTTGATTCTGTTTCTACAGCCGCCGAAGAAGCAAAGAATCCGCAACGCGATATCCCTTTTGGGATCATTGCCTCTTTGATTGTCTGCACTGTCCTTTATATCGGCGTGGCCCTGGTTCTTCTGGGGATGATGAAATATTCGACATTTGCGGGCGATAACGCGGAGGCGGTCAACGCGCCTGTGGCCTATGCGTTGCAGCAGCTTGGGGCGCGGCCAGGATTCCGAACCGTCATCATCATCGGGGCGTTGATGGGGATGATCTCATCACTGCTGGTTTTTCAGTATGGCCAGACGCGGATCTGGTTCGCGATGTCACGCGATGGTTTGTTGCCGCGATTGTTTTCTGCAGTTCATCCCATCTTCAAAACACCGCACTGGTCTACATGGATTGCGGGAGCCGTGGTTGGCATTCCCGCAGGGCTGGTGGACATTGGCGAAGCCGCAGATCTCTCTAATATAGGCACGTTGTTTGCATTCGTGCTGGTTTCACTGGGAGTGATCTTTTTGCGTAAGAGCCAACCTGATCGGCCACGCGCATTTCGAGTTCCCTTTTCCCCCATCTTCCCTATCATCTCTGTCATTCTCTGCATCGCGTTGATGGCAGGGCTGCTGGTCATTACCTGGATTCGTTTCTTCGGCTGGCTTGTCATTGGACTGTTTATTTATTTCTTGTATAGCCGCAAGCGCAGCGAATTTGCGCAGGGATGAGTTCCAGATCATTCATTGCGAGCCTTCCCAAAGCGGAACTACATCTCCATCTCGAAGGCGCAGTTGATCCGCCGACACTGGCAGAGCTCAGCCGCCGCCACAATACACCGCTGCCAACTGCCAACAATCGCTATAACGTCCAGGGCAGCGGCGATGTGCTGAGCGAGCAGGACGTCCAGCGGCTTTATTCCTACGAGGACTTTAATGGCTTCATGCTGGCCTTCAAAGCCGTGACGGAGCGCCTGCGCACCCCGGAAGACTACGAACTGATCACGTACCGGCTGATGCAGAGGCTGGCCGTTCAGAATGTGCTGCATGCCGAGGTATATGTCAGTGTTGGCGTCATCCAGTGGCGAGGACAGGTGTTTGAGCCTCTTTTTGAAGGCCTGGAGAATGGCCGCCAGCGCGGCGAGCGTGACTTCGGCGTCTCACTCCTGTGGATCTTCGATGCCGTCCGCCATTTTGGAGTGGACGCGGCACAGAAAGTTTTTGCGCTTGCTGCACGTCTTCAACATCGCAACGTGGTCGGCGTAGGCCTGGGAGGAATCGAGCAGCAGGGCCCAGCGGAAACTTTCAAACACCCGTATCGCAAAGCTGCGGAACAGGGACTTCGGCTGACCGCTCATGCAGGTGAGACCATGGGCCCCGAATCTGTATGGGCAGCTCTCAACATCGGCGCCGAGCGGATTGGGCACGGCCTGTCGGTAATGCGCGATCCCGAACTGGTGGAAGTCCTGGCGCAGCGGCAGGTGCCGCTGGAGGTTTGCATCTCCAGCAATCTGCGCACAGGCGTGTGCGCCCGGCCCGCGGAACACCCGGTAAAAGCAATGTTCGATAGCGGCCTGATGGTTACTTTGAATACTGACGATCCGGAAATGTTCCAGACTTCCCTGTCACGCGAGTACGAACTGGCGCGAGAGGAATTCGACTTCTCTGATGACCATCTGCGCGAGCTGGCGCGCAATTCCTTTGAGGCATCCTTCCTTCCGGCAGCAAAGAAGCTGGAATTTCTGCACCGCATCGACGCGCTTGTATTGTGAAATCGCTTCTGGAGTTACTTTAGCTCGCTTTACCGAATCTCCAATTTCTGGGCGAACAAATATAACTAATATGTAATAACGACAAACAAATATAAGTAATCCGTAATAACTACTTAGCACTTTTGTAACTATCTTAATGGAAGCTTTTGCCGCCCCTGGAACGTCTGTTCTAGTAAGGCAAATATCGGTTCTTGCAGATAGGTTAAGCTCCCATTTCGGCTGTCCCCGGCCACCTCTGGTCCCGGTCACATTCCCTAATGCAGTATAAGCCTTACCCTCTCTGAAGCCCCCTTTTGCCCAAACAAATCACTAAGGAGAAGTTGTATGAAAACGATTGTCAGAATCGTTGCTCTGAGTCTTGTTCTGGTTACTGGAGGCGCGGTTCAGGTGGTGGCGAATGGTCCTGGGCTGCCGCCGCCGTGCCCTAACCCGATCTGCCCTC
>DATDNH010000206.1:0-2998 GCA_036518395.1 Candidatus Angelobacter sp.
AGGCCCGCGAGTCGCAAGCAACTCGCTAGACGCTGATACTTCGCGATTCCGCCGCGAGCGGCAGGAATCGCGGGCGGCAGCGAGGAAAGAATTGCTTTCCAACTTATCAACGCGGAGTAAAGTCCGCTCGGCACGAATAAATTCGTGCCCTGATACATGTCCCATCCGAGATAGGGCCGTTTTTGTCACGACTGCAATTCCAGATAAGCGAGTTCGAGTTCGTCACCACGTAAAAAACTTGTATTCACGCCGCCACATGAGGGGCAGCGGAATTCAAAATCCTTAACAACAAAATCGCTTCCGCAATCGGCACAGCGGTTGGTGCGCGGGACGAACTCCAATTCCAGTTCCACCGCTTCGAATTCCGTGGCTTTGGTGATCATTTCAAAGCTGAAGCGCAAAGCTTCCGGATCAACGGCCGCAAGCTCTCCCAGGCGCACAGCAATCTTCTGGAGCGGCGCATTCTGATGCAGCGCCGCTTCGCGCTGCGCAGCTTCAAGGATGGCGGACGCAATGGATAGTTCGTGCATCAACAAATCCTTGGAAGTTGATCGCCGGCCAGCATGTCCACCACGCGCGTGGTGCCAACGGTGGTGCGCATGGTGACCAGACCGGGATTACTGGCCGTAACGGTTCCGATGATTTCGGCGTCGCGGCCAAAGTGGTGCCTTCGCATGCGCTCGACTACCTGGTCGGCAATTTCGGCTTCGACAATCGCGATCAGCTTGCCTTCATTGGCGACATAAAGCGGATCCAGTCCCAGCAATTCGCACGCGCCCTGAACTTCTTCCTTGACGGGGAGCCTGCTTTCCTGCAGCTCAATTCCGACCTGAGATTGGGCAGCAATTTCATTGCAGGTACTGGAGACGCCTCCGCGCGTGGGATCGCGCATACAGCGGATACCGCCGGAATGTTGCAGAATTTCAGCCACCAAACCGTGCAGAGGCGCGCTATCACTTTCGATGGTGGTCTCAAATTCCAGTCCTTCACGGCTGGCCATGACTGCAATGCCGTGATCGCCAATGCTGCCGCTGATGATCACGCGGTCGCCGGGCCGCGCCTGGTTGGCGGAAAGCGCCAGGCTGTCCGGAAGCGCGCCGATGCCGCTGGTATTGATGAAGACACCATCAGCGCTGCCTTTTTCCACGACCTTTGTATCGCCGGTGACCACCTGCACATCGGCTGCCGAGGCGGCGATCTGCATGGAATGGACAATGCGGCGCAGAGTCTCGATGGGGAAGCCCTCTTCGACAATGAATGCTGCGCTCAGGAACAGAGGTCGCGCGCCGCCCATGGCGAGATCATTGATGGTGCCGTGAACGGCGAGAGAGCCGATGTCTCCGCCAGGAAAAAATAGCGGCTTGACCACGAAAGAATCGGTGGTAAAGGCGAGGCGGGCCCCCGCGACATCGACGATTGCCTGGTCGTCCATGCGATCCAAAACGGGATTGCCGAGCGCGGGCAGGAAGACATTACGCAGCAGGTCAGCGCTGAGCTTGCCCCCGCTGCCATGTCCAAGCAGGACGGTCTCAGTATTTGTGAGAGGTACGGGGCAGGTGAAAACGCTCATGCTGCACCTCGTTTGTGGGCGGTAATGCTGTGACGTCGATATTGATAGAAGGCGGCGCAGGCGCCTTCGGCGGATACCATGGGCGCTCCCAGCGGATGTTCCGGCGTGCAGGTAGTAGCAAATGCGCTGCACTCATGGGGCTTTTTCAGTCCTTGCAGCACCAGCGCGCTGATGCATTCTTTCGGCTCTTCCGCAGTGATGTGCTCGGTGCCAAAAACGCGGTCCGCATCGAAGGCCGCGAACGCGTCGCTTAACTTGAGTCCGCTGAGCGGAATTTCTCCGATGCCTCGCCATTTCTGGTCCGCGACGGTGAAAACTTCCTGCATGATCTTCTGTGCCGGGATGTTGCCTTCAAAGCTCACGGAGCGTACATACTGGTTTTCGACGCGGGCTTCACCGGCCTCCAGTTGAGTGACCAGCATCAGGATGGCTTCAAGGATGTCCACTGGCTCGAATCCGCCGACCACGATTGGAACGTGGAAGTCGGCGGTGAGCTGCTGGTATTGGCTGTAGCCCATTACCGTGCAAACGTGTCCGGGCGCGATAAAGCCCTGCACGCGGTTGTCACTGGAATTGAGCAGCAGACGAATGGCCGGAGGAACCAGGACGTGCGAGGCAAGCAAAAAGAAATTCTTCAGCCCTTCGCGTTTTGCCTGCCAGGCGGCCATGGCGTTGGCGGGCGCGGTGGTCTCGAAACCGATGCCGAGAAAAATCACATTCCTGGCAGGATTGGCGCGGGCGATCTTTACGGCTTCCATGGGTGAGTAGACGATGCGCACGTCTCCGCCGGCGGCTTTGGCGCGGAAGAGATCAGCGCGCGAGCCGGGCACGCGCAGCATGTCGCCGTAGGAGACCAGGACTGTGTCCGGGCGCAGCGCCAGATCGATTGCCTTATCGATGGTTTCAACCGGAGTGACGCATACGGGGCAGCCGGGGCCGTGGACGAGTTCCACTTGTTGCGGTAGCAACTCGTCGATGCCATAGCGCATGATGGTATGAGTTTGGCCGCCGCAGATTTCCATCAGCACCCACGGACGCGTTACGCGCTCGGCAATGCGTGCTGCGAGAGCGCGAACGATGCGTTCATCGCGATATTCGTCGAGATATTTCATGAGGTTCCTCTCGCATTTCCTCAGCTTCGCAAGCTCGCCTCGGGAGACGCAACCACCCCAACACGCGCAGAAGCCAAAATCGCGCGCGTGCTGGGGACCCCGGTGTAGCAATGCTACGTCTCTACGACTCGCTTTGGCGCAGTGCGGCGAGCTCGGCTTCCAAAGTGCCCATCTGGTGCAGCGCCTCGTAGGTGCGCTCGGCCTCGGCGGCGTCTACACGGCTGATGGCGAAACCCACGTGCACCATGACGTAATCACCGGTCTCAGCCTCAGGAACAAAATCCAGGCACGCGCTGCGCACGATGCCGCCAAACTG
>DATDNH010000207.1:0-21355 GCA_036518395.1 Candidatus Angelobacter sp.
TTGTAGAGCGCCTGGTCGGCGGCGCGCAAGACCTGGTCAACGGTGACGTCGTTTCCGTTGCGCGCAGCCATGCCTACGCTGACCGTAACGCTGGTTTCGGTTTTGCTGTTGCGCGATTTGGTTTTTCGCCGCGTTCGTCGCCGCTCTGTGCCGCGGACGACAAATTTCGATTGCTCAATCAAATGGCGCAGGCGGTCGAGATAGGTAAATGCTTCTTCAATGGGTCGTCCGGGAAAAAGCACAGCAAATTCCTCGCCGCCATAGCGATATGCCTTGCCTCCTCCGGTAACGTGGGCCAGCTTTGAAGCCACCATGCGCAATGCCTGATCACCAGCTTCGTGGCCGTAGGTGTCATTGAATTTTTTGAAGTGGTCCACGTCCAGCATGGCGATGGTGTAGGAATTATCCAGCTTGAGCAAAGCCTCGTTCAACGCGCGGCGGCTGGGAAGGCGGGTCAGTTCATCGTGATACGCCATGCTGTAGGAGGTTTCCAATACGGCGATGGTCAGCAGCAACCCTGCGCTGCCGAAATAGACAGCGGAAAGATAGCTATCCGTTCCGGCGCGCAAGGCTATAAACACGCAGATCAGGCTCCAAAGCAAACTGCTGTCCACCGAGCGATAGCGGCGCGCGAGGAAAATCCCGAGGATCGCTATGGAGATGAGGAAAGCTGCAAGTGCGGGTTGAGGAATTCTGCTCCAATGAGAAAGAGATGGCGGCGCAAACTGGCGATCCAGCAATCCGGCCAAGCGGCTGAATTTAGGCAGCAACAGACTCGCGATCATCAAAGCTTGCACACCGATGAAGGCCAGCCGTCGCTCGCCCGCCGGGGAGATGATGCCGCGATCCTGCAGGAATGAGAAGCCCACCAGGTTCAGTGGCAACAGAAATGCGATTGCATTGAAGAGAACTGGCTGGCCTTCGGACGAGATGTGCGGAGTAAGCCATACCAGAGCAACATGTGATAGCCCAATTGCCAGCGATGCAAGGAACAGCCGGCTGCGATGAAAGATGGCGCTGAGAGCGATACTGATGGCAAAAATAATCGCGGTGTACAGATGGATGCGCTCGTTTTGAGTGGCAGCGATGATGCCCAACCGGACGAATGAAAACGCCAGCAGGAGCACGACAGCTCCTGGAATGGTGAGCCGGTAAAGTAGCTTGGCGAATTTCATCTGCGTTGGCTGAGCTGGAAATCTGCTGAGGCCGAAAATGGTATTGCGAGGAGAACCGCCGGAGTAGATACCGTTGGTGCTTTGGCCTTTCAGCAGTGAACTTTGGACAATTTGAATCAAAATCCACCACGGAGACGCGGCGTAGCGGAGCCGCAACCAAACCCATTTGGCCGCGAATAAACGCGAATGAACGCGAATTGGCTAAGAAAACGGAAAAAACCCAGAACCTAGCACGAACAGACGGAGTTACTTGGCGTTGGGAGAAAATCGGAAAGGTCAAAGTAAAACAAACTGAATTCACGCGAATTCAAGAAATGGAAACGAACAGAAACCAGTGCGCGAGAAGCTAATTAGCCGCGGAAGTGCCAGTGGGCGTCGTATTTGGAGGGAATAGGAACGCCGTATTTGGTGGCCGGCCGGTAGTGCCAGTTGTTGAGCACGGTAGCAATGATCTTTTCATCAATTCCGGGACCGAGGCCCTTGAGTAGTTTTGCTCCAATCACGTTGCCTTGCTCGTCAATTGTGATCTCCACAACCACATCTCCCTCGACACCGGGAGGAATGTCGGACCTTCTAACCGGCGGATCGACCAGAGTTACTTCGATGGCGGGCTTAACACCAGGTTCCATGGTGACGCCATTCAGATCTGAACTCTCAGGCGAGCCGGAAGTGGTGGAGGAAACCGTTTCCGCATTTTGCGGTGCGGCATCTTTCTCGCTGTTAACTTTGGCGTTGAACTCCTTCTTGACGGGCACAGGTAAGTGGATTTGCGCAGGTCTGGGCTTGGATTGTTTTGCTACCAACACCTCCTGTTCTCCGGGTGCAGCGAGATAGATCAGCGGCGATGTGCCACGCTCGCCGTGAGCTATGATTGCCGGCTTAACGAAGATCGGAGCGGGACGGAGACACAGCAGGGCGAGCACCACAACATGGACGGCAATCGAGCCGATCTGGGAGAAGCCCAATCGCGCGCGGCCGGGTTGTTTTGGGTGCTCGAACATGGTTTAAGAATAACGCAGAACAGGGAACAGGAATAGGGAATAGGGAATAGAGAATCCAGCTTTTTGTTGAATCGCGGGGACATTGAAAGTACTATCTGGTCTAAATGAGAGTACCTTCACATTCATGAGCCGCCGCCGCGAGCCACGAGTCGAGGTCAGCTTTGAAGTGAAAGCGTGGGGGCTGGATCGGCACGGGAAACCCTTTGTGCAGCACGCTCGCACACTGGACATCACCAAGCTGGGGGCAAAGCTGATTGGAATTGACTGCGTCAATGTGGGGGAGATCATCGGCATCCAGAATGGGGAACAGAAAGCGCGTTTCAAAGTAGTCTGGATTGGCCGTGAGAATACTCCCAAGGCAGGACAGATCGGGGTCCACTGCCTGGAGCCGGAAAAAGCAATTTTTACCCAGCCGAAGAAAGCATCAGATGATACGGAGCGGGAGTTTTTTCCGCGGCCCGCGATCGAATCCAGCTTTGAGCGTGTGAAGCCTACGCGGCCTGGTCGGAGAGACGCTGCCGCCAGCCGGAGAAAGCATCCCAGGTATCCGTGTACCGGTGGCGTGGAACTGCGGCAGAATGAGAGTGGGCCGCCCGCCTGGGGCAACATCAGCGATATAAGCCTGACCGGATGTTATGTGGAAACCATGTCCACTCTGCCGGTGGGCAGCATGGTCCATTTTCACCTGCGCACTCACAATCTGGAAATACAAGGGCGTGCCGTCGTAAAAACGTCTCACCATGCCGTGGGCATGGGGATTGCTTTTCTGTATCTCAGTGCGGAAAACCAGCAGACACTTGAGTTTCTGATCGGCATGCTTGCCGGTATCCAGGAGATGCGTCCGGAAGAGAAGCGGACGTTTGTTCCTGCTGATAGTCCCGTGCAGACTGACGATCAAGCTGAGGTAAAGGCGCCTGCACTGGAGGCTGGTCCAGTTTCCGGCCAGATTGCGAACGTGATTCAGGAATTGACGAAGCTGCAGGAGAGCCTGGTCAGAGAAAATGTGGATCCGCGGCTGATTGCGCAGTTTCATGAAGCCATGGCGCACACTCGCCAGACCGCCTGGACAGTGCAGCAGTGGCTGGATCTGCGTTCGGGCGGGAATGATCCGTTTGCCGTGATGCCGCAACTGGAGGCCGAGCGGATCAATATGCTGATCAAGCTTTCACACAATATTTTGGCGGATATTGATGCGAGCGGCATGAGTGAATTCAGCCACGGCATTGACGATTTGTGGAATGTGGTGCAGCTTCTGCACAAGCGCCTGGCGAAGATGTTTATGGATTTGCCGGAAGAAACAAGATCTCACCACGGAGACGCGGAGCCACGGAGGCTTCACGGAGAACGCAAATAAGGAAAGGCAAGGCCAAAAGCCGAATCTTCAACACAGAGGAACAGAGGAAGCAGAGGAGATTTCGAGAGAAAACCTGCTCCAGAATTGCGGGCAGAAAGCGTCAAATCGAAACCTGGTGCATGACAAAAGCAACATCCTCACTGATCTTAAAACCAAAAGCAAAACTGAGGTTGCAGAGGAAATGCGGGAGCAGAATCAACAAGTGCCGTGATCTCGATTTTCTCGGAACAGCGTTATTAAGGCAATCTAACGGCTGGTGAATAGGTGGCCTAGTTTTTCTTTTTTGGTGTTGAGGTAGCGTTCGGAGGCGGCGGTGGCTGCGATCTCACAGGGAACTCGCTCGACCACTTTGATTCCGGCGGCCTCCAGTGCGGCAACTTTCTGTGGATTGTTGGAGAGCAGGCGGACTGCTTTTATTCCAAGTGATTTGAGAATCTCCGCGGGAAGCTGGAATTCGCGATGGTCGGCTTTGAAACCGAGCTGCTCGTTGGCCTGAACGGTGTCCAGTCCGCTGTCTTGCAACTCGTAAGCCTGGAGCTTCGGCATGAGGCCAATGCCCCGTCCTTCCTGAAGTTCGTAAATCAGCATGCCGGCGCCGGCTTCTGCGATCAGCGAGAGCGCCATCTCCAGTTGTGCGCGACAATCGCAACGCACAGAGCCGAAAACGTCACCGGTGAGACATTGAGAATGGATTCTGACCAGGGGCGGCGCAGAGTGAAGATCGCCCATGACCAGAGCCACGGCGGATTCAGCGCGCCGGTCCTCGCCCACATGGCCTTCAAAGCCCATAATGCGGAAGTGCCCCCAACGCGTGGGGAAATCGGCTTCGGCCAGCTTGCGAACTGTGGATGGGGAGCTCACGTACTTATTATAGAGGCAGCACTCAGCATTCAGCAGTCAGGTGGGCGGCTAGGTCCGGTTTGTTGAGGGCCGGAGAATCGCCGTGATCGCGCGTGATCGCCGTGATCGCACGTGATCGGAAAATCGATTTGGTTCACGCACTACAAGCTAATATGTGCCTATGCTGATCGGTAACAGGGAGCTTAAACTTCGGCGCCTGCACTTCGATGCGGAAGACGTTGCTCAAATGACTGGAGAGCAACGGCTTCGCCTTGCTTTTCTCCTCAGTGAACTTGAACACGAAATCGTCAAACTACGGCTCAGGAATGCGCATCCAGAATGGTCGGAAACAAGAGTAAAGATTGAATTCATTCGGATTGTTTTCCACCCGCAACCTTTGCCTAAGTGGCTGGAAAAGCAGCTTATGGCGAGTGCCCTGAGTTTCGTCCCGAAGAGCCTATCCATTAACCAACTATCTCCCGCTGCGCGATATACTTGAAGGTTTGACATTCCAGCCGGGAGAGATCTATGGCATCTACCGCAGTTGCATACGCAAGTCAGAATCAGCAACGTTTTCTGGGTGAACTGAAAGACCTGCTCCGCATTCCCAGCGTGAGCACCCTGCCACAGCATAAAGATGATGTTCGCCGGGCGGCGGAATTTGTCGCCAACGATATGCGCCGCATCGGTCTGGCAAACGTAGAGGTCATCCCCACCAAGGGACATCCACTGATTTACGCTGACTGGCTGCACGCGCCGGGAAAACCCACGGTGCTTTGCTACGCC
The DNA here is from genome assembly GCA_036518395.1 of Candidatus Angelobacter sp. GTDB lineage: Bacteria > Acidobacteriota > Terriglobia > Terriglobales > Acidobacteriaceae > Angelobacter. The sequence goes on from DATDNH010000207.1 coordinate 5,157, forward strand.
CACTATGACGTTCAGCCGCCCGACCCGCTGAATGAATGGATTACTCCGCCGTTTGAGCCTACTGAGCGCAACCAGAACATCTACGCGCGCGGCGCTGTGGATGATAAAGGGCAACTCTGGATGGAGATCAAGGCCATTGAGGCGCTCATGCGGGCGGGCAATGGCAAACTGCCGCTCAATGTGAAGTTCATTATTGAAGGAGAAGAGGAGGTTGGCGGTGAGTCCATTGCCGAGTACGTGCGCAAGGAAAAGTCCAAACTGAAGGCTGACTTTGCCCTGGTCTGCGACACGGAACTCTTTGCCCCCGGCCTGCCGACGTTGTGTGTCGGGCTGCGCGGGCTGGTATATACGGAAATTGAAGCAACAGGCGCGAAGACAGATTTGCACTCGGGAATGTACGGCGGGGCTGCGCCGAATCCGTTCTTTGCGCTGATCGAGATCATTAGCAAGCTCAAAGACAACAAAGGCCGCACACTGATTCCCGGTTTTTATAAGAATGTAAAAACACCGAGCAAGGATGAGTTGAAAACCTGGAAGCGGCTGCCCTTCAATGAAGAGCATTACCGGAAGACCGAAGTTGGATCGAAACAGTTGACCGGTGAGCCGGGATATTCCGTCCTTTATCGCACGTGGGCGCGTCCTACACTGGAAGTCCACGGGATGCCGGGAGGATTTACCGCTGCGGGCGCCAAGACAGTGATTCCGGCCAGAGCTTCGGCCAAAGTTTCCATGCGGCTGGTTCCCAACCAGGATCCTGATGACATTCTGAAGCGCTATACCAAATTCGTGAAGAAGCTCACGCCTAAAGGAATTGAAACGAACATCAAGACATACAGTAAAGGACCGGCGTGCGTGGTGGGCACGGACAACCGCTACGTGCAGGCAGCAACAGAAGCTCTGCATGAGGTTTTCAAGAAGGACACGGTGTTCATCCGTTCCGGAGGCTCTATCCCCGTGGTTACGGATTTTCAGGATGTGTTGAAGATTCCCAGCGTGATGATGGGCTTTGGCTTGCCCGATGACAATCTGCACGCGCCGAATGAGAAGTTCCATATCCCGAACTTTTATCGTGGGATTGAATCGATTATTCGGTTTTTTGAGAGACTCGGGGCGTAGAAACAGGCAACAGGCAATAGGCAACAGGCAACAGCAAAATCCGAGCAAGACCTTCAGCCGCAGATTGCGCAGATGAGCGCAGATGAAAACCATTTAGCCACGAATTCACGCGAATAAACACGAATTTTGAAGACCAAAACCAAAGAGCTGCCAATCACTTAGGGCGGAAAGAGTGCAAAACGAGCAGCAAACAAGAGTCGGCAAAAAACGAAATCGGCGAATCAGCGCGAATTTCACAGCAAGGGTATAGAGAAGCGACAAAAATCTGCTCCCGAGCAAGCCGCGACTCATTTCCGATGGCTATTTTTGCGAGACGACTGGGCCTTGCTGCACCCGGAATGCTGGAGCAACCAGGGCTTCCTCGATGCCGGGGATACGCCAGATTACGAGTTTTTTGCGCAGGGTAGCTGCTTTTTCTGTTGCACCACTCTTCTCGTAGGCGGTCAGCAGCGCTTTCATGGAAAGAGGATTGGCAAAATCTTCCTCCAGGTGAGAGATTGCTTCTGCAAATTTTTCCTCTGTCAACAACACAGTACCGGTGGCGCCGTGGTATGTACGTTCGATGCTGACGCTTCCGCCGGAATTCGCCATTTTTTCCAGTTTGCTTACAGCTCTATGCGCTGCTCCCAGGTCGCCATCCGCGGCTGCACGCTCGGCGTGAACGCGCCAGATGCGGGCCGTTTCCTCGTCCAGGTCCGCCTGCGCAACTGCACCTTTTTTGGCGGAGAGAATGGACTCGGCGCGATGCAATTCCTTGTGCGCAACCGCTGAGTCCGGCTGATACATGGCCACGATGCGGTGCGCACGCGCTTCCCACACCCACTGTTCCATGGCATAAGCCTGTTCAGCGGCTTCGAGAAAAGCTTTATCGGCTTGCTGGTACTGCTTGTCGCGCAGGTAAGTCATGGCGGATTTTTGCAGATATTCGGCTTTCAGGCCGTTGCTGGGCGCTTCTTCAATCGCCTTTGCATATTCCACTCTGGCTTTTTCCTCGTCGCCCATAACCGCATAGGTTTCACCCAGTTCTTTTTGTGAAATGTAAAACGTTGGGTCGATCTTCAGCGCCATGCGGTAATGTTCCAGCGCCTGATCGAAGCGGCCGGAAAGGCGCAGCATTTCCGCATAAGAATCGTGAGGGTTGGGCTGATTGGGGAGCAGCTTCACGTATTTTGCGGCAGCCTCAATCGCCTTCGGATAATCGCCGCGACGGGAATAAATGTAGCCGAGCTGGTTGTAGGCGGTGGCATAGTTTGGGTCTACCGCCAGCGCATTCAACGTGAGCTTCTGCGCCAGGTCATATTGGTCCTGCTTGTAAAGCCAGTAGCCAATCAGGAAATGCAGGCGCTTATCGCGGGGATACAGCGCGAGCACATCATTCATTGCGGCGATGCCTTCGACATAATTGTTTTCATGCGTGCCGGCCATCCAGCGGACCACCAACTGTTCTCCAGGACTCGCATCTTGCATGGACGATTTTGCCAGGGCGCGATTGGCACTTTCCTCAGCCGGGTCCGTCGTGGTCATGCAAATCCACGTGTAGGCCAGGGCAAAGTGGGGATCCAGTTTGATTGCCTCCTGCCATTCGTTCAATGCCAGATTCCAGCGATGGTTTTCATAATGGACCATACCATTTTCAAAATAGCGGGCGGCAGCCGCCGATGAAGTAGTCACCGGCAGCGTTTCCGGTTTGGTCTCTTTGGGTTTGGTTTTATCTGGCCTGTGTTTGCTGGAGCCAGCGTTGGCCGCGAAACTCAGTGTGCTGACCAGCAGTAAAGAGAGCATTGAACGCAAGAATTTCATTTCTCAGCCTTTAATTTCCGTGGAGCAGGTAACCCGGTTCCAACGGGAGTTTGCCGTCCACTTTAAGAACCTTGACGGCGCTGGTGATGGAATAGACATTAATGACGCCGATTGCTCCCGGACGCCCCGCTACTGCTTTGATCACCAGATCATCGGAGCGAAGCACCAGAATGCTGTCTCTGTGGGCATTCAGAAATGCCGAAATTTCGACTGGTGCGAGCTTGAAGACTTTCTCGAAAAGAAAGTGGCTTTCCGCCGATTCAGGATCTCCCAGGACGATGACCATCCTGGCGCCATCGGGCCATCGCAGTGAATCTGTTTTCGGCAATTTGGATAATTCAATGCTATTGATGCCGGAGGAGGCATTTTCTTTATGGGTGATGACGGCAACATCGCGCGCCAGACACGATGTGGGAAGGAATACAGCCACCAGCAAGCACAGTTTCCAGAGCTTTTCCATATACCTGTCTTTTGGCGGGTCGTGTTGTTGAGCACCATTGAAATCTATTCCGGTAGCTGTCACAACGTGACTGTGGTAACTAGGTTAGGCAACAGGCAATAGGCAACAGGCAACAGGAAAAGCAAACTGCAATAGGCGACTGGGAATAGGAAAGACACACCGCAAATAGGCAACAGGAAGCGAAGAGCACGGAACGGGTAATAGGGAATAGGGGCCAGGGAACAGGGATCGCCGTGATCGCGCGTGATCGCCCGTGATCTGACTTTGCGGGATGGGAATAACAAGTCTCTGAAGAGACCAAAATCGTCATTGAACGCTTAGATTATGAGTACTAAAAGCCATGGACAGAAATTTGCCGGTATACCGGAAGGACATGCCCTAACAGATAGAAAACGTTACTGTTTAGCTTACATTCTTGATTGACAATTTCTGTCAATCCGACATACGCTGATTGGGACATCACGGTTTTAACTGCGACGGCTGCCCCCGACACGCCTTTCGTAAATCCGCAACGGAGAAATCAAGCAACCAGGGAACCAGCAGCATATGTCGCAAAGACTAGGCGATCTTCTTGTCAAAGAGAAGATCATCACTCCAGAACAGCTTGAAAAAGCCGTCAGGGCCCAGAAAGAGAATGGGAACGGCAGCTCCCGCCTGGGGTCCATTCTGGTACAACTCGGTTTTGTCACGGACGAGGAGATCACTAACTTCCTGTCCCGCCAGTATGGTGTGCCCGCCATTAATCTCCAGTACTTTGAAATTGATTCGTCCGTAGTGAAGCTGGTGCCGGAAGAGACGGCCAAGCGTTACCAGATTCTGCCGCTCAGCCGCGTGGGCGCATCGTTGACGATTGCCATGGTGGATCCGACAAATGTTTTCGCCATGGACGACATTAAGTTCATGACCGGCTTCAATATCGAGCCGGTGGTAGCTTCCGAGTCGGCCATCATGGACGCAATCGAAAAAGCCTATGGAATGCCGCAGCAGGAGGAGAACGTTGATGAGCTGCTGGCGTCCATGGGAGAGGAAGCTGACGTCGAACTTCAGGCCGACCAGGATGATCTGGACTTAAGCGAACTGGAGAAATCGGCGGAAGAAGCGCCAATCGTCAAGCTGGTCAACATCATCCTCACGGACGCGGTGAAGCGCGGGGCAAGCGACATCCACATAGAGCCTTATGAGAAGGAATATCGCGTGCGTTTCCGCATTGATGGCGTGCTCCAGCAGATCATGTCGCCGCCGATGAAGCTGAAGGACGCGATTACTTCGCGCATCAAGATCATGGCCAAGATGGACATTAGCGAGAAGCGTCTGCCGCAGGACGGACGCATCATGCTGAAAATGAACGTCGGGGGGAAAAAGAAACAACTGGATTTTCGCGTGAACTGCCTGCCCACTTTGTGGGGAGAAAAGGTCGTGCTGCGGTTGCTGGATAAAGAAAACTTGCGGCTTGACATGACCAAACTGGGGTTCGAGCCTGAATCGCTGGAAAAATTTCAACGCGCCGTGCTCAAACCCTATGGCATGGTGCTGGTCACCGGACCTACTGGTTCGGGGAAGACCAATACGTTGTATTCGTCGGTTTCACTGCTGAACAAGCCGGATACCAACATTCTGACGGCTGAAGATCCGGTGGAATTCCAGATCAATGGCGTGAACCAGGTGCAGATGAAGGAGTCCATTGGGCTGAACTTTGCGGCCGCGCTGCGCGCTTTTTTGCGCCAGGACCCCAACGTAATTCTGGTGGGCGAGATCCGCGACTTTGAGACGGCGGAAATCGCTATCAAGGCGGCGCTCACCGGCCACCTTGTGCTTTCCACGCTGCACACCAACGGCGCGCCGGAGACGATCAGCCGTTTGATGAATATGGGTATTGAGCCATTCCTCGTGGCCACGGCAGTACACCTGATTTGCGCGCAGAGACTTGTGCGCCGCATTTGTGGCGAGTGCAAAGAAGAGGTACCGCTGCCCCCGCCGGCGATGCTGGAGGCCGGCTTCACGACGGAAGAATCGAAGAAAGCCAAGATCTACAAAGGGAAAGGCTGCCAGACCTGCAATGGAACCGGCTACAAAGGCCGGTGCGGACTGTACGAAGTCATGGAAGTGGATGACGAAATCCGGGAGTTGATTCTGGTGGGAGCGTCGGCAGTAGAACTGAAGAAGAAGGCTATGGAGCGCGGCATGATTACTCTGCGGCGCAGCGGATTGATCAAGGTGATGGAAGGAGTAACAACCCTGGAAGAAGTAGCCAGGGAGACGGTGCACTAAGAGCAGCAATTGGCAATCAGCAATTGGCAATTAGACAAATGCAAAAGCAAATACAGGTACTAGTTATTTGACTTTGAGCTTTTGGCTTTTAGCTAACCACTAAGTACTAACTAATAATTACTGGGGTTAAAGCATGAATGTATCGCTAAGTGATCTGCTGAAGAAGATGATGGAGTTGAATGGCAGCGACCTGCACATCACCACCAACTCACCGCCACAGGTTCGGGTGCACGGGCATTTGCAGCCGCTGGACATGCCGCCACTGACTCCGGCGGAAACCAAGCAGCTTGCCTACAGTGTGCTGACGGACGCGCAGAAGCACCGGTTCGAGGAAAATCTGGAACTCGATTTCTCCTTCGGACTGAAAGGACTGGCACGCTTCCGCGGCAATTGCTTTAACCAGCGCGGCGCGGTCGGCGCTGTCTATCGCGTAATCCCTTTTGAGATCAAATCATTTCAACAGTTAAACCTCCCCCCAATCGTTTCCAAGCTGTGCGAAAAACCGCGCGGCCTGATCCTGGTGACCGGCCCAACGGGTTCGGGCAAGTCCACAACGCTGGCAGCGATGCTGGACAAGGTCAATACGGAACGGCACGACCACATCATCACGATTGAAGATCCCATTGAGTTTGTGCACCAGAACAAAGGCTGCCTGGTCAACCAGCGTGAAGTGCACTCGGACACCAAATCGTTCAGCGATGCCTTGCGCGCTGCGTTGCGTGAAGACCCGGACGTTGTGCTCATCGGCGAAATGCGCGACCTGGAAACCATTGAATCGGCCTTGCGCATTGCTGAGACGGGCCACCTGACGTTTGGCACGCTGCATACGAATTCGGCGGCCTCGACCATCAACCGCATCATCGACGTCTTTCCTTCCCACCAGCAGTCACAGATACGCGCGCAGCTTTCGCTGGTGTTGGAAGGGATCCTGTGTCAATCGCTGCTGCCCAAGCTGGGCGGCAACGGCCGCGTGATGGCGATGGAGATCCTGGTGCCGAATTCAGCCGTGCGCAACTTGATCCGTGAAGACAAGATCCACCAGGTCTATTCGGCGATGCAGGCAGGCCAGGACAAATTCGGAATGCAGACTTTCAACCAATCGCTGGCCATGCTGTATATCCAGAAGCAAATTTCACTGGACAGCGCGCTGCAACGTTCGTCCATGCCGGACGAGTTACAGGACATCATCAATCGCGGAGTTGTGGCCAGCAAGATGGCATCCGTAGCGGCCACGGGGCGGAGATAGGTTTACGCATTTGAGCTTCTCTGGTTAGGAGCCGGTGCAGATGCAAGAAGATCCAGAGGCAGCGTTCTTAGTGGTAACAGGACGCTCCGATCCAATTTGAGAGAGGAGTCTTGGTATGGCGGTATATACGTTCAGGGGGACTGACGCTCAGGGGAAGACGATTTCCGGCGAGCGTGTAGCAGAAAGCAAGGCGCAAGTGCAGCATCTGCTGCGCCGCGAGCGCATTACACTCAAGACGGTCAAGGAGAAAGGGAAAGAGTTCTCGCTGCCGAAACTCGGTTCCGGCAGAGTGGCGGTGAAAGACATTGCTATTTTCTTCCGCCAATTCTCCGTGATGATTGACGCTGGATTGCCGCTGGTGCAGTGCCTGGAAATTCTTGCCGGCAACCAGGAAAACGTCACTTTTCAGAAGACCTTGAATTCGGTGCGGCAGAGCGTGGAAGGCGGCTCTACGCTGGCCAACGCCATGCGCCTGCATCCCAAGGTCTTTGACGATCTCACGAACAATATGATCGAGGCAGGCGAGGCCGGCGGTATTCTGGATACCATTCTGCAGCGGCTGGCGACCTACCTGGAGAAGATTGTCAAACTGAAGTCGGCGATTAAATCAGCGCTGATCTACCCCGTTTCCGTGATCAGTATTGCCAGCCTTATCCTGGGCGCGCTGCTGAAGTTTGTGGTGCCGATTTTCGCCAATATGTTCGCCAGCATGAACGTCAACCTGCCGTTGCCCACGCAGATTGTCATCGGACTTAGCAACTTTATCGGGCGCTTCTGGTGGGTCTTCTTTGTCGTGGTGATTGCGTTGTTCATCGTCATCCGGCAAGTCCGCAAGGACCCGAAAGGCCGCTACGCGCTGGACAAGTTCATGTTGAATCTTCCGCTGCTGGGACCGGTGCTGCGCAAGATCGCAGTGGCGCGCTTCACCCGCACCCTGGGAACACTGATCACTTCGGGCGTACCTATTCTTGAAGGGCTGGCAATTACTGCGCGCACGTCCGGCAATGCAGTTCTGGAAGAGGCGCTGATGAAGGTGCGCAAGTCTGTTGAGGAAGGCCGCACGATTGTGGATCCGCTGCGGGAAAGCGGCGTTTTCCCCAACATGGTGACGCAGATGATTGGCGTAGGCGAGGCTACGGGCGCTATGGATGCGATGCTGCAGAAGATCGCAGACTTCTACGAAGACGAAGTAGATGCCGCGACCAAGAACCTGCTCACGCTTCTGGAGCCTCTCATGATCTGCTTTTTGGGCGTAGTAGTGGGCGGCATCGTCATTTCACTGTATTTGCCGATGTTCTCCATGATCGCGAAGATGGCGGCATAGAAAACCAGTACTTAGTGGTTAGTCATTGGTAAAAAGCAAAGCGAGATCCTTCGGCCAAGGCCTCAGGACAGGCTACGACGCGGAGACACGGAGTTTGCAAGGAGAAAAACGCGTTCGGTAAAAGCAAACCCAAAGCAGCATTAAAGCAGAAAGACGAAGAGATGGTGGCGGCAAAAGCTAAGAGCTAGCTCTGCAAAGATTCTGGCGAAGAAGCAATCCAAAATGCCGGAATATTGGCAGTCAGGTAAATATGGGAAACAAGTTCAATGAACGATCGTGGCTGGCATGGCTTGTAAAAGCGCGTGTCATCATCATCTCCTTTCTGCTTGCGGTGGAGTTGCTGATCGTCAACCTCACGCCGACGAACGTTTCCACGCAATTGTTCATCAATGTAGCGTTGCTGTGGTACACGGTTTCGGTATTTTTTGTCGTGCTGCTCTCCCTGTGGGATGAGTACAAGCTGCAAGCCATCACCCAGATTTTCACTGACCTGGCTTTTGCCACGGCCATTGTTTATGTGACCGGCGGGATCGATACTTTCTTTAACTTCCTCTACCCGCTGGTCATCATTGTTGCCAGCATTCTCCTGCCGCGCTATTGGGCCTACCTGACAGCGGCTGTGTCTTTTATCCTGTTCGGATCGCTTCTGGAGCTTTCGTATTACGAAAAAATTCCTTCTTATCAGATTTCTCCGCCCGGCGATGAAAAGGCGCTTCAGGCGGTGATTCTGATCAACTTCTTCGCTTATCTGGCGGTGGCCCACCTGGCGAGCACGCTGGCAGCCAAGCTGAGACAGGCAGGAAGAGAACTGAAGGACAAGAGTGGAGAGCTGCTCAGCCTGCAAGCACTGCATGAGAATGTAATCCACTCCATCCGCAGCGGACTGATTACCACTGACTTGCACGGACGCATCACGCTTTTGAATATTCCCGGCCAGAAGTTGTTGCAGCGGACCGCGTCCGGAGTTTATGGGCGGCACATTGCCGAGCTGTTCATGGACCGCCCTCCGCGGCTGGATTCTTTTCCGTCGGTGGGGGAAGTGCGGTTAATGACGCCTTCCGGCGACGAAAAAACTTTTGGCATGACGGTTACGGCGCTGACCATCGCGGAGCGCGGGACGATCGGTTACGTTTACACGTTCGAAGACCACACGGAAATCCGGCGGCTGGAGCGCGAAATAAACATGAGAGATCGTCTGGCGGCGGTAGGGCGCCTGGCATCCGGCATTGCCCACGAAATACGCAATCCGCTGTCCTCGATTGCGGGTTCAATCCAGGTGCTTTCCCGCATTTCGCCCTTCAATGAGGAGCAGAAGACCCTGGTAGAGATCATTACCCGGGAGTCCAACCGGCTGAACGCGATCATTACGGATTTTCTGGCTTATTCCCGAGAGAAAAGCTACAAGTTCGCCCGCGTGGATTTGATTCCCCTTTTGGAAGACACGCTGGTACTGTTGGAAAACCGCTCGCAGGGAAACGAAGTGAAGGTGGTCAGGCAATTCAGCGTGCGGGAAGCTTATGCCGTGGTGGACGGCGACCGCATGAAGCAGGTGTTCTGGAACCTGCTGGAAAATGCGTCGCGCGCAATGTCGCAGAAGGGAACCATTACGGTTTCGCTGAAAGAGGTGGGCGACAGTTGGCGGCTCAGTTTTCGCGACTGCGGCTCCGGCATTCCACAGCAAATGCTGGAAAAAATATTTGAGCCATTCCAGTCACGTTTTGAAGGCGGCACCGGCCTGGGACTGGCAATTGTGTATCAGATCATTCAGGCGCACGGAGCAAGAATCAGCGTGCGCTCGCAACCGGGAAAAGGCGCCGAATTCTCCATTGACATCCTGCATGCCAAAGCGGCGCAGGAAGCTCCGGCCCTGGTACCGGCAATGGCAGGAGCATTGAATGGCTAGCATTCTAGTCTGTGATGACCAGCGCTCCATTTGCGAGATGCTCGATATCTCTCTGCGCAAAGAGGGACACAAGGTGGAGACGGTCAGCGGCGGCGAAGTAGCGAAGAAGAAGCTGAGCTCCGCCAATTATGAGGTCTTGATCACAGATATCAAAATGCCGCAGACGGATGGCATCGAGGTGCTGCGGTTTGCGCGTCAGGTTTCGCCCGACACGTCTGTCATCCTGATTACGGCTGTTGAAGATTACGAGGCTGCCGTGCAGGCGGTAAAGGGCGGAGCGTTTGACTACATCCACAAAGGGCCGGGATTGCTGGAAGAGCTGAAGATCGCGGTTACGCGTTCTGTGGAGACGCTTAATCTGCGGCGCCAGAATTTTGCCTTGAAGCGGGATGCCGCCACCCGCAATTCACTGGAAAACATCATTGGCAAGAGCGCCAGTATTGAAAAACTGAAAGAGACCATCAGGACCATCGCCGCCACCGGCAGCACGGTACTGATTTATGGGGAAAGCGGCACCGGCAAAGAGCTGGTGGCGCGGGCAGTGCATGCGTGTTCGCCGCGAGCTTCAGAACCGTTTGTTTCCATCAATTGCGGCGCCTTTCCTGAGACACTGCTGGAGAGCGAATTGTTCGGCTATGTAAAAGGCGCATTCACGGGCGCCAACCAGAACAAGCGTGGTCTGTTTGAAGTGGCGCATGGCGGGACCATCTTTCTGGATGAAATCAGCGAGATGAGCGTCTCCATGCAGGTCAAGCTGCTGCGAGTGTTGCAGGAGCGGAGCTTACGGCCTGTTGGCGGAACCCAGGAGACGCCGATTGATGTGCGAGTGATTGCGGCCACGAATAAAGATCTGAAAGACATGGTGGCAAAGAATACATTCCGCGAAGACCTGTATTACCGCGTAAGCGTGATTCCGATCTCTGTTCCGCCTTTGCGGGAGAGGCGCGAAGATGTGCAGTTACTGGCCAATCATTTCCTCAAGAAGTACGCAAGTGCCGCGCAGAAAAGCATTCTGCGCATCAATGCGGAGTCGCTGGCCGCGTTGCGTGATCGGGACTGGCCGGGCAACGTAAGGCAACTGGAAAATGCTGTGGAACGTGCCGTAGCGCTGGAAACCACTCAGGAACTCCGGATCGAAATGGAACTGGAGCATCCCAAAGCCCGTGCGGCTGCGGCGGCCAATGGCAATGGCAATGGAAACGGCCACCATGCAATCCCTTCGGAGGGACTGGATTTTGACAACTACGTTGCCGGCATTGAACGCTCGCTGATTGAGTCAGCACTGGAGCAATCGGGAGGCGTGCAGACACGCGCGGCCGAGTTGCTGAAGGTGTCGTACAGGTCGTTCAGACATTTGCTGAAAAAATATGACATTTAGCATTTGGCAAATTGCAACTGGCAGTTAGCTTTTGGCTCTTGGCCGTTAGCCTTTGGCCCTGGATTTAAAAATCAAAAACCACAAATCAAAGATCAAAAATTTCCCAATTACCAACTTACCCATTTACCAACTTACCCATTTACCAAATCCAATTCAGGGATTCTTTGGCTTGGTGCGAGCGTAGTTTTGCATCTCGGCCGTCCATTGGAGGAAGCGCTTCAATTGTCTGCGCTCGCGGAACATGAATCCCCAAAATTCAATAAAGCCTATCTTGTCCATCCTGAGACCTGTGTAAGTTTCCATGCGCCAGCGCAGATAGGGACTGCGCCAGGGCATCAGATGGTGCCCTCTTGTGGCATTCCAGAAAAAACGCAGGATTCGACGCATATTCAGAAGCAGCGACTAGCTGCTAGTTCCCAGCTACCAGGCAAAACAAAAATTTGACTTCAGCGTTCAAGAACATCTTAACAGTGATGTTGATGGAAGGAAGGGTCTTCGATCGTTCAACGTCGGCATTTGCCAGATGGAGTCGGGTCGAGGTGCCAATAGCCCGGCGAGCGCCATATGGTAACCATGCGTACTTTGAGGCGGTCAAAACGCAGGTTCCAGGATTTCACCACTTCGCCGTCTTCAAATACCTGCACTTTGTGGGTTTTATGCAAATCGAGATTGTTCAACGCGATTGTTCCAGGATGTTTGAAGAAGAACCTTTGCGAGTCCCCGACAGTGTAATACGTGGGTTCCTTTTCCGAAGACCGCGGGTAAAAGGTGCCGTTGAATCCTGTGCAAATGGATCCTGTTGCAGCTTTCGGCGTCTGACAATAAGGAGTCGAATGGATGAAGAGTGCGACCGTTATCACAAGCAAAATGTTGGCACATCGAATCTTGGCGTGCACGGAGGTAATTTTAGATTTAACACAACCATTTCCCAGCTAATTGATTGCGTTGGCTGAATTGCGTGAATTCGATCGCGCTCCGGGTGGTCCAGCGACAGGGCAAACTGCACCACACGGAGCGATGGACGGCGGCCTTTTAGGCGTCAGAAACTGACTCTAACTGGCCTTGGCAGCCGCCAGCGGCCGAATGACGAACAGCACGTGCCGCGCAGTTCCTTTCATGGGAATGAAGTCATAGGTTTGAGCGACTCCGGTGCGGGGGAAAGAGTCGGGGCCTTTGAAATGTGTGACGATCCCGTCAGTATCAAATGCCTGGGTCTTGGTGGCATCTGGCAGCTCGATGAAGGGCAGCAGCACACTGAACTCAGAACCGCCTGCATCGATGGTCATGAACGTGGTGACGGTGACCAGCGTTCCGATGCCCGTATCCACGGTGCGGATGGCGCTGCCGAAGAAATCTTTTGTGGTCGTGCCGTCGTTGTAAGACAGAATTGGCACACCTAGAAAGCTGGATGTAGTGTAAGTGACTGTAAGGTTTCCGCCTTTGAGCGTGTATTGATTGGGTGTTACAGGTGGCATGGTTACTCCTCGCCACAGAAAGTGGCCGATTGGAAAGTAGCTTCCTGTCGCCGATGCTCTCGCGAACGCGGCGCTGGAAAGCCCTAGATATAAATAACGGTGGACCCGAGATTTTCCCTAAATGAAAAAAAGCTGCCGCTTAGGTTACTCGCTTCCGGCGAAACCCTGCACGGGAGATTCCTTAGATTTCGAACCCCGTCAAACTGATTTGCGGTTAACGTAGCCAGTTTCCTCTTTGCTTTTGCCTGCGCGGGTCAGTTTCCAATAAGCGTAAAAGGGAATCCCAAGGGCGACGATCACGATTCCCCAAACTGCCTCCTGGGTCTTTTCGACGATGGCGTTTACGGTCCAGGCGCCGCCAATGAGGACATAAATTGCTGGAAGCCAGGGATATCCGGCGCAGCGATAAGGACGCGGAGCGTCGGGCATCTTGCGGCGCAAAATGAAGAGCGCGGCTACGGTGAGCGCGTAGCTGAGCACCATCATGAACATTACGTAGGTGAAGAGCGCGTTATAGCCACCGCTTAAAACCAGGATGCCGGACCAGATCCCCTGAAGAAGAAGACTCTTTGCCGGAGTGTGCCAGCGCGGATTGACTTTGGCCAGACCCCGGAAAAAAACTCCATCTTCCGCCATGGCGTAATACACGCGCGCGCCGCTCATGATGCAGGAGGCCATGGCCCCGAAGCAGGAAATGGCAATCATCAAGGCGAGCCATCGCGCAGCTTTCGCCGAGAACAGCGAAACAGCGGCAGCCTGGGCCACCGCCGTATTGGCGGAGATTTCACTCATCGGCAGCGCATACAGATAGACGGCATTGATGGCCAAATACAGCGAGCCCACGAGCAGAAGACCAAGAATGAGCGAGCGCGGCAGATTGCGCTGAGGATCTTTTACCTCGCCGGCTACCCACGTGATGTACACCCATCCGTCATAAGCCCAAAAAACGGCAATCAGAGCAACACCCATTCCGGTCAGAACCGAGTGCAGGTCGGAAGGACCGGGCAGCGGCGCGGAATAGTGGCTCCAGGAGCCTTTGCCGAAAATCAGTCCAAGAACCACGAAAGCGGCGATGGCGGCAAACTTGGTCCAGGTGGCGATGTTCTGCAGCACTGCGCCGCGGCGCAATCCAAAAATGTTAACCGCTGTCAGGAGTGCGATTGCGGCGAGTGCGACCAGATGCGCTCGCGTGAAGGTCAGGCTGTAAAGAGCGGGAAGCAGACGTCCTTTTGAAAATCCTGGCAGGGCGACTGCGAAAAGTATGTGATCGGCGGAAAGAGCCGGGAAAAGTTTGCCGGCATATTCGGCAAAACCTGCGCCGAGAGCAGCGATGGTGCCTCCCACGCTGACGGTGAAGATCATCCAGCCGTAGAGGAAGGCGACAAGATCGCCATAAGCTTCGCGCAGGTATATGTACTGGCCACCAGCTTCCGGGAACATGGCGCCCATTTCGGCGAAAGCGAAGCAGGCGAGCATGGTTATCACCATACCGATGACCCAGATGGCGAGGAAAAGGAAGGGAGTGCGGGTATTTGAGGAAACGTCAGCAGCCGTGAGGAAGATGCCGGAACCGATGATGCCGCCGGCCAGAAGCAAGATGGAGTCCAGCAGGGAAAGCCCTCGGATTAGCCTGGCGGGTTCGCTCAATGTGGGTTAGATATAATCGCGTTTTCGCTGTTCGCGTCAAGTCTACAGGAGATTTCATGGGTTCCCCGGCCACAACCAGCAAGCTCATTCAGCCTGATGTCGGCCAGGCTCTTACTCTGCCGGCGCATTTCTACTTCGATCCGGTTTTCGAGCAGCAGGAGAAAGAAAAGATTTTTGCGCGGACCTGGCAGGTTGTTGGTCATGAACGGCAATTGCCGAAGGCTGGTTCTTTCTTTACCACGGAGCTTGTGGGTGAGCCGTTGCTGCTGGTGCGCAACTCGGCGGGTGAAGTCAAGGGTTTTTACAATGTTTGCAAACATCGTGCGGGTCCTCCCGCCCAGGGGTGCGGAGAACGAAAAGTATTTCGCTGTGGCTATCATGGGTGGACTTACTCTCTGGATGGCGAACTGCTGAATGCGCCGGAATGCGAAGGCGTGCAAGACTTCCGCTATAAGGATTTTGGCCTCACGGTCGTGCGGACGGAAGTCTGGGGCGGACTGATTTTTGTGAATCTCGCCTCCGGCGCCGAGCCGCTGCTGCACTCACTGGGCGACCTCCCGCAACAGGCGGCGCGATTTGAATTCGAAAAAATGCGGCTGCATGACCGGCGCGTATATGAAATGAAATGTAACTGGAAAACTTACATCGACAACTACCTGGAAGGCTATCATCTGCCCAGCGTGCATCCCGGGCTGAACCGCGAGCTCGATTACAGCAGCTATACCACGCAGCTTTTCCCGAGTTATTCGGTCCAATCCAGCCCGATCCGTGGCCCGGAAAATGAGAAGACGGTGCGGCGGCGGTACTCGCAAGCCAAAGGTGATGACGTGGCCGAGTTCTTCTGGATATTCCCTAACTGGATGCTGAATTGTTATCCCGACAATGTTTCCGTCAACATTGTTCTGCCGGTATCGCCGGAGCGCTCCATCGCGGTCTTTGAATGGTATTTTCCTGAAGCTGTATTGAAGACGGAGGCCCCGGCGCAGACAGTGGGCTTCAGCGATGAAATCCAGGTAGAAGACGTGCGCATCTGCGAAATTGTGCAGAAAAATCTCCGCTCGCGCTCTTACAGCCGTGGCCGCTACAGCGTGAAGCAGGAGCGTGGAGTGCATCACTTCCATCAGTTGTATGCGGAGGCGATGGGGCTGTAATCACCTCACATGCGCTTTAATCCAATCCAGGTAGCTGGGAATTCTGGTGTAGACCCCGGGCCTGTTGGCCTGGCCGCATCCCTCACCCCAGCTAACAATGCCTTCAAGATAGGGACGGTTTTTGTAACGGATGACCAAACTGCCGCCACTATCACCAACACACGCATCAGCGTCTTTGGCGCCCGCACAGATCATTTGGGTTGTGACCGCGCCTTGGTATTGTCGGTTGCAAAGGCGGCGATTAATGATGGGAACTTTAACACTCAGCAAATCATCCGAAACTGTCTTTGCGTGAAATGCCTTAGCGCCCCAGCCGCTGACGACCGCGTGCGGATCAGATGAAAACGCCTGCTGCTCACGCTGGGAATCGGCGAGACTGATTGGATCTATGTCATTGATTGGCTCCGCCAGCTTGATCAGGGCGATATCGT
>DATDNH010000208.1:0-38097 GCA_036518395.1 Candidatus Angelobacter sp.
GAGCCAACTCCCGAACCAGCTTGCGCAGCCTGTCGTGCGCAAGCTGGCCAGGGCATAGGTTACAGAGTGACGTACTGTAACCTGTCCCCCGTAACCTGGTTTTCCGTGTTTGCTGTGACACGGCGTCTCAGTTCTTACACATTTGTTTTGACACACTGATTCAGCGCAAAGCAGTAATTTCGCGGATTTAGCTTTCGGTCGCTGGCTTGCTTGTGGTGCAAAGCGAGTCACACTGCAATGTCTGGCCGCGGCGGAATCGGAAGCCTCCTGAATCGGGTTCCTGCCGCATTCCTTAAAGTTGCTCAAAAAATCAGACAAAAACTACAAGGTCGCCACAGGCGGCTGATTCTGCTTGCGGTCCTCGTTCCGTTTGGGATTGCGATGGCGGCCTCCGTGATTATTTACTGGAAGGCTGCCACGGCGCTTAAGAAAGCGCGCCAGGAACTGAAAGCGGAAGAGGAACATGGGTTTGTTGTCCGGCAGCTCGAGCGTCCGGCTGACAGCGCTTTCACCTGGATTAGCGCACCGGCTGCATTCTCCGCGGCCGCAGTTTTTCAGGGCCGCTTGTTTGTCTGCGGATCAGCGGGTTTGTTTGAGTACGACCAGACCGGCAAGCTGCTCAAGCATTACCGCACCGGCCAGGAGCTGCCTGCGAGTCCGTTAGTTCGCATGATGGTCGGGCAGATGCCCGACGTACACGAACCAGAACTGCTGATCGTGACCGACTCTGAGGGCGTGATCACTTTCGATGGCAAACGCTTCCGCCAGGTCAGGCCCCTGGACGCCGAAGATCGCGCTATTACAGCAATCCTCCCCTTGCGCTCGCGGCAACTGCTGATCGGAACGCGGAAGCGGGGAGTGCTGGCTTATGACGGCAAGACCTTGCGCCAGTTTCATCCAGCATTGGCGGGCCTGAGTGTGACCGAATTGGCTGGAACCGGGACCGAACTGTGGATAGGAACCATGGACCAGGGCGTTATCCACTGGATTGCCGGACGCGCAGAGAAGTTTTCTGAAGCTGAAGGCCTGCCGGACAAGCAAGTCTTTTCCATCGCGCTGAATGAAAACAAAACGTATGTGGGCACAGCCGTTGGTGTGTCCGAGTTCGACGCAGGGCAGTTCAAGAGGATGATTGCTCCCGGGACTTTCGCCCGCACCTTATTTGTAGGTGGATCGAAGCTGTTCATCGGCGGCATTGAATCAGGAGTGATGGAGGTTAGCCTGGAGGTCAAACGTCCTGGCGCCGTAAGAAGCATCTCCGCTCCGGCAAACCTGCAGGGAATCCAGCAGATCACGGCCAACGAAGACGAGATCCTCGCAATTACACCAGGGAATGTTTACTTGAGAAGCGGCCAGCAGGGTTGGCGGACGCTACTTTCACCTGAAACGGGTCTGCTGAGCGACCGCAACATTTCCTCTCTGGCATTGGATGATAGCGGCCAGCTTTGGGTGGGATATTTCGACCATGGACTCGACCTGCTCGACAGCAATCTCCAGAAAGTTACTCACGTTGAAGACGAGCATGTTTTCTGTGTGAACCGGATTCTCACCGGAACTCAGGAGAAAGGGGTTGCCGTGGCTACGGCCAACGGTCTGGTTCTGTTTGATCGCTGGGGTAAAGAGCTACAGGTGCTGGGACGAGCGCAGGGTCTGATCGCCGACCATGTAACGGACGTCGCCCGTTATGGCGATGGACTGGTGCTGGCGACCCCTGCCGGACTTACCTTTCTGGATCGGTCAGGCCCGCGCAGCCTTTATGCCTTTCAAGGGCTGGTCAATAACCACGTTTATGCAGTTGGCGCTTCGGGCAGGGAAGTGCTGGCGGGAACGCTGGGCGGGATTTCCATGCTGCAAGGCGAGCGCGTGATCTCCAATTTCACCGTGACTACGCCGGGACTGCGGCACAACTGGATTTCCGCCATCGCTCGCAGCGGTGACGCCTGGATGATCGGGACCTACGGCGGCGGGATTGTGCGTCTTTCCCAGAATGGACAGTTCGAAGATTTTGAAATCGGAACGGGAAATTTTGAGGTTTATCCCAATGCCATGGTAAGCACCGGCACGCATGTACTTGCGGGAACGCTCGGTCGCGGGCTTTACAGCTTCAATCGCAATACGAATCGCTGGTCGGTAATCACTGAAGGCTTACCGTCAATCACGGTCACCGCCCTGGCGGCAGGCAATGGAACCATCTACGTGGGAACGGACAACGGTCTGGTGAAGATTTCGGAGCAGAGTTTGCCATGAAACAGGCGCTGAGATTGATCGCAATTTACTTGATTATGAGCGTCCGGATTTGGGCGGATGCCGGAGTGCTGCTGCCGCGCGGCCATCAACAACCTGATTCTTCCATCCTCTCTTTGGATGAGATGGAAATCACAGTCATCATTGACAACGGAGACGCGCGTGTTTTCGTAAAACAAATTTTTGCCAACCACACATGGAACATCGAGGAAGGAGACTACATTTTTGCCCTGGGCAGCCGGGCCGTAGTTTCAGATTTTGCTACCTGGGACGGGCCAGTGCGCCTGCCTGCAGTGATCCTGGAGAGAAAGCGGGCGGAAGAGATTTATGAAGGATTAAAGCAGCAGGCAATCGATCCCGGCCTGTTGCAAATGGGCGAGCATGGTTCCACTGAGGCCCGCCGCGCCTCCATCTTCAGCGCCAAAATCACTCCTATCCCTGCCTACGGCACCAAACGGCTGGAGTTTGAGTATCACGAAAGCATTCCGGTAGAGAACCTCAAATCTGTTTTCAATATTTCACTGCGGCCGGAAACCTATCACGTGCAGTCAGCCGCGCACCTGGCCATCCACTTTGAATTACGTTCTGCACATCCAATCGCGAATTTCAAGGAACTGAGCAAGATCTATCCACTGAAAATTGAACAGAAGACTGCGAACACCGTTCGCGCCAGCTACGAAGCAGAAAACGTGGAATTGTCTGAAGACTTTGCCGTGCAGTACGCGTTGCAAGCTCTGCCTGACCGGTTGCACGTGCTCACGCATCGCAATCCTGACTCCGGCCGGCCCGATCCCACGGAAAACTCGCCGCAGCACAGCACATCCGAACCGGGCTTCTTTGAAGTACAGGCCTTGCTGGGCAATGGCAACACCAGGGCGCAGCAGACGGGGAGAACGCCTCATAACATCGTTGTTTTGTTTGACACTTCGCTGTCTATGCAATGGGACAAGCTGGAGCGCAGCTATGCGGCCTTTCAGCGGGTGCTGCACGCGCTAAGTCCAGAAGATCATTTCAATCTCCTTCTATTCAACAGCAAGGTCACGCCGTTCCAGTCGCAGATGGTGGCGGTGACTCCGGTGGCACTGCGCCAGGCGAATGAGTTTATCCAGAACAGCAGATTGCGAGGCGGAACCGATCTGCGGCAGGCACTTGATGCAGCTCTGAATCAGTGCCGGCAAAGCGAGCAGAACAATTTCCTTATCCTGTTGACGGACGGCGAAGCAACGCGCGGGCCGATCCAAAGCGGCAAGATGGCAGCCTGGTTTGAAAGCCAGTGGAAAGAGCTCGATGTTGCCCGGCGTCCGCGGCTGTTTATATTTGCCGTCGGAGACGATGCCAATCTGCCGTTGCTCAAAATTCTCGCCCGCAACGATGGCGTCCTGGAAAGCGTGCTCTCTACAGAACCGGTCGAGTTCAAGTTGAATTCCTTCATTTCCAAAATGGAACTGGCACCGGTACGAAATTTGCGGCTGGACGTGGGGCCGGAAGCCGCTGTCACCCTGGTTTATCCGCTCCAGGACATTTCCTTTGCCGGTTCCGTGGCTTCATGGGTGGGCGAATACAAGCAGCCGCGAGAAGGCGTGAGCCTTGATGTGCGCGGAACGCGGGATGGAGAAAACTTTGACATTTCCGCCATAGCCAACCTGCCACAGAAATCGCTCGAGCATCCCCAGCTTCCGCGCTTGTGGGCCAAGGCCCGCGTTGATGCGCTATTGGAAAAGATCGAACGTGATGGAGAAGATGCCGCAACCATCGATGAGATTATTCGCCTGGCCCGCAAGTACAAATTCGTTACGCCATATACATCGTTCCTGGCCGTGCCCCGAGCCCTGTTGCGTCCACGCGTGATCCGGCCGGGAGATCCCGTACTACGTGTCCACACCGATCCCGCGATTGTTTCAGTGGTGGCGATGTTTCCTTTTGGCCTGACCAAGCCGCTGCGGTATCTGGGAAGCGAAGATGTCTGGCAGACACGCTTTCTGGCTCCTGCGGACATGACGGACGGCACGTACAGCGTGCGCCTGCTGCTGCGCGACCGCAACGGCAACGTCTATAGGGAGAGCAAGACGTTCGTAATCGCCAGCAAGCCGCCCACAATCAGGGTGACACTGGACAGCAAGCGCTTCCGTAGAGGTGATTCCATCCGGTTGAGAGTGAGCGCCTCTTCCACAACGCGCACCCTCATTGCGAAGCTTGACGGAGCTATGCCGGTCAGCCTGCGCTGGGATGCCTCCGCCCGCACGAATACTGGAGAGCTCCAGGTTCCTCCGGACCTTTCGCCGGGAACTTATCAGTTGGTCGTGACCGCGGAGGACATTGCGCACAACATCGGCAGCCAGGAGGTGCAAGTTGAAGTGCTTCCGTAGATTTCCAAGATTGATTTTGTTGCTGCTGGCCGTATCCAGCGCTGTACTGGCGGCGTGGGCATCGATGCCCCTCTGGATGCAGGGCATCGATGCTCGCTCGGTGCTGGACACCGTGATTTTCCGGACAGTACCGCTGCCGGGTGGGTCGGTCACTATACGGCGTCCTCCGGCGGAGACGATTCCCGCTTTGGGAACAATGATCAAGTCTGAGCCTCATCCCGAGGAGCTGTATTCACTACGCGCCCTGGAAGAAGAACAGGCGCTCGATTTCACGGCGGCGGAGCTAGATTGGAAGTCATATCTCCAGACCTCTCCCAACAAACCTGCGGCTCAATTAGCGCTGGCAGATTTTTATCATCGTCGCCATCGCCCGATGGACGAGGTGAATGCGCTCTCGGTGTTGGGCCGCATGCCGGGGGCGCCGGCGGAAAAACTTACGGCAGTTGCTGACCAGCAGTCCTGGCGGGCGTTTGAACGGATCTTCAAAGTAATTGATGCGCAAGCGCTGCCCCGGACTGTAGCCGTCGAACAATACAGAACATGGATCCAGCGCTATCCGCAGGAGCAATCACTGTACTCGCGCTACTTCGAGTTTTTGCTGGCAGAGAAGAATTGGATTGCTGCGCGGCAGACGATTGCCGAATATCAGAAGCACTTTCCTGAAGACGAAATTTTTCTGACCAAAGCGCGCGCGTTGCTTGCTTACAGGCAGGGAGCGGTGGAACAGGGTCTGGCTGTTTATGACCGAAATTTCAAGCCGCTGTGGCCGGACGAGTTGCTGAAAAACTACTTTGACTTGCTGAAGCAAACCCAGGAGTCGCGGCGCTTTCTCCTGCAGGCACAAAAAGCTCTTGCGCGGAACCCGGATGATTTTAATGCGGCTTCACGCATCTTTCACTTCTACCGCCAGGAGGGTAATCTGGATGCGGCTGAGCGGTCGCTTACCACGTATCGACTCAAGAAGGAATCAAGAAGCGCGCATTGGAGCACCGAGGAGCTCTATACCTTTGCGCAACTGCTGGAACGCTCACAGCGCTATCCCGAAGCGGCGCGCTATTACTTTGCTTTATATAACAGTGGAAACCAAAAAGGCGCGGAGCAGGCGCTTGCCGGCCTGGCGCACATTCTTCTTGAGGCGCCGGAGCAGGAGATTCGTTTTGGGACTGAAGACCTTTCCATGTACAGCAACATTGCGACGATGGACAGGGGGCCGGGATACCTGAATGGAATACTGTCACTGATTTTGAATGATACTTCGCCGGCGGAGGAATATTCGAAGGAGAACACGAGGGCTGCTGCCTACTTCCATCGCTCCCGCGCGGCTGATCTGGTGGCGCTGCTGGACAAGCGATTTCCCGATTCGCAGGAGCTTCCCGCTCTTCATTCGCGCCTGATAGAGATCTATGCCGAGTATCGGAAAGATGATGCGGTCATACGTTTTGGGCGCGAGTTTCTACAGAACTTTCCACACGCGGAGCAGCGCGCGCGTGTGGCCCTGCTCATGGCGGATATTTATGCCGCCAGAGATGAAAGCAAAGAGGAATTCGAGCTTTATGAGGCGCTGCTGAAGGAACTGGCGAGCAAGGCTGAAGGTGTACCGCTGGGCGAAAATGTGGCCGGAACCGGCCAGACGCAGCAGGAACCATTTGTCGATGAGTATCACAGCGAGCCCCACAATGAGATCATGGAAGACCGTTGGGGGCAGACCGAATACGATTCTTCCGAAGACGGCCAGCAGGAAAACGCGAAAGAACAGGCATTCTCGGTTTCGAAAAAAGCGCCGGACAAGCAGGCTGGCCCGCGCTCGCCCGAATATGCGCACGTGCTGGAGATGTATCTTGCCCGGTTAGCCGCAAAACACGCGATTCCAGAGGCGCTCGTGGTTTTGCGGCACGAACTGGATCATAACCCTGACGATCCCGGACTTTACGAACGGTTCGCGCAATTTCTGGAGCAGAATGCTCTCGGCACGGAGCAGGAAGCCCTCTACAAGCGGGCAATCCAGAAATTTCCTGGGACAAGCTGGTACGAAAAGATGGCGCGGTGGTACCTGCGTCACAGCCGCGAAGACGATTTCCAGTCGCTTACGAAGCGGGTATGCGACATCTTCTCCGGTTCCCAGCTACAGGAATACTTTCAGCAGGTCAGAGTACCTGCAACGCTCTCACTGGCGGTGGAGCGCTACGCTCATCAGCGCTTTCCACATAATTTGTCGTTTGTAAAAGAGCTGGTGAGCTACTATCGCGCCAATGGTCCGACAGCAGACTGGGAGGCGCTGCTGCGGCAATACTGGTATGAGGATGCCTCTCTCCGCAACATGTTTTTTGAATACCTCTCACGCACCGGCAGGCTGGAATCTGAGCTTCAGCAGCTGAAAAAAGAGCAAAATGCCGGTCAAAAAAACTGGGTGACAATTGCACAAAGCAATCCTGCAGCAGCGCGCTTTGCAGCCGAAGCCGAACTGTGGAGGTCCCATTATGAAGAGGCCGCGCCCGCGCTCGGCGCCGTAGCCGGCATTTATCCCGCCGATCTGCCGCTGGGCAGGGAAGCATCATCAGTGTACCGGTCGCTGGCCTGGTTCAAGCCGGCAAACACACAGAAGGCAGCCGCAATCGAACTCAATCTGCTGCGGGCGAACCCTCTGGATCGCGACACGCTCGCGCGAATCGGCGACATCTATGCTGACCAGGCGCAATTCATCAAGGCAGCCCCATTTTGGAACCGGATGCCGCAGACAGAGCCGGGCAACGCCGATGCCTATGAAGAAGCGGCAACGGTCTTCTGGGACTATTACATGTTCGATGACGCGTTGCGCCTGCTGGATAAAGGACGCGCGCGCCTGAACAATGATGCGCTGTACAGCTATCAGGCAGGCGCGATCTATGAAAACAAGCGCGATTATCCCAAAGCCATAGCGGAATATGTAAAAGGCGCGTTGGAGCAGGGGACGCAGTCGCCATCTTATTCACGCTTGCTGCAGCTAGCATCACGCCGGACGACGGCCGCGCAGGTGGATGCCGCAACGCAAGTAGCCGTGTCTGAAAGTGGCTTTGATATTCAGGCAATTCGCCTGCGGGCGGACGTGCTGCAGGCACAATCGCACACCAGGGAATTAGCGTCTCTGGTGGACACGGCAGTAAAGCAGGTGGACTCCTTCGAGACACTGCAGGCGATGGACGCGCTGGCCATAGAGAGGGGATTGGACGATGTCCATTGTCGCATTCTGGAGCGCGAGTCTGCTCTCACCAGCGATCCCTTAGACAGAATGCGATTGCAGTACTCGCTCGCCGGCTTCTATGAGAGTCATAAGAATTATGCGGCGGCGGAACAGAAGATCGAATCACTGTATCGCGAGAACCCGCGTCTGTTAGGCGTTGTGCGAAATACGGTAGATTTCTACTGGCGCAACAAGCAGCCGCGCCGCGCCATCACTGTGCTGCTGCAGGCCGCAGCGGACGCGTATCCCGAATTAGGCAACCACCTGAAGTACGAAGCAGCACGCAAAATGACGGAGACGGGAGAGTATGCGCGCGCCCGAGAGATGCTGAACGGTCTTTTGCAACAATCACCGTACGAAGGCGAGTACATGGCCGCCACTGCAGAAACCTATGCGCGAGCGGGCGATAACAGTGGTCTGCGCGATTTTTACTTAAAGCAGATAGCCCTGTTCCGTGAAGCAAAATTCTCCGCATCAGAGCGCAAGAGCCAGATTGCAAATCTGCGCCGCGGATTGATTCCGGCGCTCACGGGCGCCAAAGATTATGCGGGCGCAGTTGATCAGTACATCGAATTGATCAACGCTTATCCGGACGATGATTCGCTTTCTTCGGAAGCCGCCTTGTATGCGGAACGGCACGGCCGCGCGGCCCAGATCATAAATTTCTACAAAAAGACAGTCGAGCACTCACCCCGGGATCCGCGTTGGGTCATCGTGCTCGCGCGCCTCGAGACTACGGCCGAAGATTATCAGGGAGCGATCGCCACGTACTCGCAGGCGATCGGCATTCGACCGGACCGGGTGGACCTGCTTACAGCGCGCGCCAATCTGGAAGAACGCCTCCTGCGGTTTGATGAAGCAGCCGCCGACTATGCCACGCTCTATGACCGCACCTATCACGATCCGGCGTGGATGGAGAAAGAAGCGGAAGTGCGAGCGCGCCAGGACAAGCCGGAATTAACGGTGAAGGCACTGGAAACCGTATTCGTCGACAAACGGCTTACCTCATCGCAGGGCTATTCAACCGTAGCTGACCGGCTGGAGCGCTGGGGCATGCTTGCTCAGGCGCGCGTGGAAGTGGAGAAGGGAATCGAAGCTGCCGGAAGCGACTTGCTGGCGAACTCGCAGAACCATTCTGCGGCTCGGATGTACGTGCGCATCATGACGCGAGAGCGTATGCAGGAACAGGCCTGGCAAAGACTTGACACCGCGATCAACGATGCCGCCGTGCTGCCGACCTGGAGCTTTGACGGCGTCAAAAAGGGAATGGACGGAGTAACAGAAAAAGAGTGGCGCGAAGGCATCCTCAATCAGCGCCGCACTGCCGCACACGCCGCAATGGCGGCTTGTATGGAGGAAATGGGATCGGCGGTGCGCCAGTACTTTACGCCCGAGGAAAAGCAGGCATTCCTGCAATTCGTGGAAAAGAAAAATGCCGGGATGCCGAGGCAGGATGCGCATGAATACCTCTTGCCGCTCACTAGAAAGGCCGAACTGGCTGAACTAGAGGCGCAATTGTTGTATGAACAGATGCAAACGACACCATTGTTGGTCAACCAATACAGCCGTTCGGCCCTGCTCAATGAATTTGTTGACCTGCAGACCCGACGCCTGCGGCTTCCCGAATTGGGCCAACAGCTCGAGGAGCTTGGATCACGGCGTGTGAGCGTGTGTTCCCAGGCCGGGATAGAGTGCCTGAAACGGGCGGCAGATGCTTACCGCCTCGCCAACCGTCCCGAAGATGAGCTGCGAGTGTTTAAGATGATCAGCAACTGGAACAATCTGACCGCAGAAGAGCGACGCCGCTACTTTGAACTTCTATTGGCACGAAGCCCACAAACACTGCTCGACTGGGCGGCGGCGCGGGATGAGAGTCGGGGAAATGAAAGCGCCGACTTCATTCTTGCCCACGGCGGAAGCAGGTTGGCGCACGAGATGATTCGCCTGCGCGGCAGCGCTGAGGTTCCGGTCTGGAAGCCTGCTTACACCGCACTGGCCGGGTTGTACTTCAGCGAGTCTTCGCCACAAATCAAGACTGCTTTCCAACGGGCGCTGGCTGACCAAACCATCGGTGAAAGGCTAAAAGTAAAGGGAGACCGCGATCGCGATCTTTCCGGCGACACATGGTTTTACTATGCCGGCCGGTATGGCGAATATCTGGCGTTCACCCGCAACACCGAGGCGCAGGAGTTCCTGCCTGCCGAACTGGAGCACACTCCGGCCAGTTCAGATGCCTATTTCGAGACCGCAACCGTATTCCAGCAATACGGCGACTTCGCGCACGCGATTGAAGATTACCAGCACGCTTTGGACCTATCGCCGGACCGGGTAGACGCGCATACACAACTGGCCGCGATTTATTTTCAGCAAAAGCAAAAAGATGCTGCGATCGATGAAATCAAAGCAGCCGTGGCGGCGCTCAAGAAACAAATCACTCCAATTCAAACTCAAAAGTACACCGTGAATATACGCGAATTCCGCGACGATTTTGTCGACACCGTCGAACAAATCAAGAAAATGGAACTCTTCCCGGAGTTCAAGGCTGATCTGATTGGCATTTTTCACGATTACGTGAAGCGCCACAGTTGGGGTTATCTGGCATCGTTCGTCAAGACCTTGGAGGACCCGCGTGACCCGGCAGCCGCAACTGCCCTTGTGCTGGAAGTCTCTCGCGCCACTGAGGACCCCATGGATTTTCTCGACTACGTGGCGCGCACAAATCTCGGATTGAAATTGCAGATGGAACCAATTTTGCGCCGTCTAGTGCAGGTTGCCGTCGAGGAGGCACAGAAAAAGGGAGAGGCTAACACCAGCTATGCGCAACTTTTGGTCGAACGCTGGAGAATGAAATGGCTCGACTCTCTGCTGACAAGCAAACAGTATGACCGTTTGCGCGACGAGATAAAGGAACTCGCGAAGTCTTCGTCGCCGCAAACTCGCGAGGCTATGCTGGCCATTCAGCTCCGGCTGGACGCAACTACCGGCAAGCTGGATTCAGCCCTTTCAGCATATCGCAGCGCCCCCGAGCAGGCTCCGTCCGGCGAGACGCTGAGAGCGGCTGCAAAGCAACTGGAGGATGCAGGCGACAAACAATCGGCGCGCAAAGTGCTGGAATTTGTCTACCAGCGCGAAATTGACGACCACCAGTTGACCCTAGCGAATATGCTTGGGCTGGCCGAGATCCGAATCGAACAGGGCGATCTGACGGCAGGCCTGGAAATTCTGCGGCGCATGACGCTGGTTGCGGGCTCTCCATTTGAAGCACAGGATCCGTCGGCGGCGCTGCTCATGCGAACCGGCCATGCGCGCGAGGCAGTTCCGTTTCTGCAAGAGCTGGTGACGGCGGTTCCGTGGAATGCAGATTACCGAGTGCGCCTCGCGCAAGCGGAGCTAGCCGCCAAACAGGGGGCTGATAGCGCTCGCCACCAATTGGTCGCAGTAGCGCAGGATCGCAGAGTGGCATATCAAGTCCGCGTTTCCGCGGCACAAGCAGTGGGCGATACAGGAAAACCAGAATTCGATAGCCGCGAGCTGACGCTGATCGCTGCCAGCGCAACTCCTTCGCCGGCTGAAGCCAATCAGCCATTCTTCTTTGCGGCGCGGTTGCGCGCGGCCGAGCGCTCGGACATTGCGCCGCGCACGGCACTGCTGTGGGCCAGTCTGGAAGAGTTTCCCAGTGAAGATGCTCCGCGACTTCCGCTCATGCGAGCGGCCATGAAGGCTGGTGAATACCATCTGGCAATCGCGGCAATGAAGCCTTTCCTTCGCAACCACTGGCTCCAGATGAACTCCTGGTCTGACTACTACTATGACCCGTACTCGCGTGATCTGGATGATGATCTCGAAGCCGACGATGACAGTTACCAGCCCGACGAGGAAGCGGGCGTGTCCTACGACGAATTTGCCCCTGACCTCGGCAATCTTTCAGCCGGCGAAAAAGCTGAAGTTCTGGAACAGATCGGGCTAGCGTTCCAAAAACTCGGCGTGCTGGATGAAGCGCTTTCGTCATTCGAACGCGCGTCGACTTTGCATCCAGCCCACGCAGTGGCACGGCGGCTCAAGTCAGAAATCCGCGATGTACAGCGCGCCTTGCAACAAAGACGCGAAGATCGCGGACGGCAGCCGGCCATCCATAGCGCGTTGGAGCAGAATGTGATAGTCCGGCCTAGATTGGAGCCGGTAAGAACTGAGCCGAAGGAAATCGGATTTCAGGGAGGACACCAATGAGCAGGCGCTGGATCTTCATCGGTCTTCTTCTCGCGGTTTCAATCGCAACGGCAGAAATCATCTATTGGCGATCGCTTGCGCCGGAACTGCCTCGCGCAGAGGCCCGCCCTCTGGATGAAGTGGTGCCTCAAGGAGCGCTTCTCTACGTTGAAGCCAGGGACTTCTCCGGGCTCCTGAAGGCGTGGAACAGCTCTCCGGAAAAGGCAGCCTGGATAGGTAGTAACAGCAAAAGCGTGTTTTCACAATCGCGGCTCTTCCTCCGTTTACAGCGGTTCCTGAATCATTTTGCGGCCGCGGCGGGACTGCCTCCTGACACCGAATTCGTTACCGCCGTGGCCGGCGAAGAAAGCGCGCTGGCGCTCTACGATGTTGGCAAAATCCAGTTTGTGTACGTGACCCGCCTGCCTTCGCGCGATTTTTTGAATTCGGCGCTATGGCAGTCGCGAAACAAGTTTCCAACCCGCTTTGCTGGCGGAGTCACATTTTTCCTCGGCGCTGATGAACCGTCGAAACAGGCAGTGGCCTTTGCTGTTGCCGGCGACTATTTCGTGCTGGCCACTCGCGAAGACCTTATGGTGCAGACGCTTGAGCTTCTGGACAAAAAGCCAGTGCGTAGTTTGAGCCAGGAGCGATGGTACGTGGCGGCAGTGGCAAGCGCAGCAAAAGAGCGCGGCGATCTGCGGATGGTTCTGGATATGAAAAGGATCGCAATTGAGCCGCACTTCCGCACGTACTGGATCCAGCAGAACATAACCGAGATGCAGGGTTACAGCGCTGTAGTTTCGGATCTTTACCGGCAGGGAAAAATCTATCGAGAAGAGCGCGTGCTGTTGCGGAAAAGCAGGGGCGACGCTGGAACTGAGGCCAGTGAAGATCGGTCACAGGCTGTGGTGAACCTGCTGCGCCTGATTCCCGCTGAGTACGGTTTTTATCAGGCGCGGCCCGCAGGTTCGGACGAGGCGCTGGAGGCATTGCAGCAGATCATTGCGCCGCAAACGCAGCAGGCGGCAGAAACGCAACGTCAGGCGCCGCAGCTTGTTCTCACCGGCGGTGAAGTCGGCAGTGAGTCCGATTTCGAAACC
The DNA here is from genome assembly GCA_036518395.1 of Candidatus Angelobacter sp. Taxonomy (GTDB): domain Bacteria; phylum Acidobacteriota; class Terriglobia; order Terriglobales; family Acidobacteriaceae; genus Angelobacter. The sequence goes on from DATDNH010000208.1 coordinate 13,137, forward strand.
AGGATCGACGCTGCAATCAGAAATGAGTCGGAAGCCAATCATGGTTCGCCGGAATTGAAAAAACAGCTTGAGCTGACGGGGCCTATGGCGGTGCTCGAAATTCAGGGAACGCGATCAAGCAGCGACAACCCCATGATCTCGATGTCGCATTTGCTTATTGTCAATGCTGCTCAACCGTGGGATATGAGTGCGATCAGGCAGGCAATGCAGTCGCAGCTTGCACGAGCGTTGACCGTTTCTGAGCTTGGCGTGCAATGGAGTGCGGTAAATAATTCTCAGGATGAGTTCGAGCTTAATGGATTACATCCTTTGTATGTCGCGGTCCGAGGCAAATTGCTTTATGTGGGGAATGATCGGGAAATACTGACCAAAGCGCTGAACTCCTCGGGCTTATCGCACCCGGTTGAAGGAACCACCTATGATGCGGGATTCAATCATGCGCGGGAACGCCTGAACTTCTTTGAGCTGTCAAGAATTCTCGATCTTGCTTCGGAACCGGCGAGATGGGATGGCAGCAATCCGCCGCGCTTTTTCTCTCAGACCATTGAGAGCTTAAGCGACACTCTGGATGCCCTGGAATCGGAAAGGGTCACCGAGCACGAGGAAAACGACAAAGTGTTTCAGACGGTGACTTATACGTGGTCACGTTAGCGGCCATGGTTTAACCAACGAAGTTTCGGATTGAGGGATCAAAACGTAAAAGACGTTGCATTGCACGGGTCCCATGCACGCGCTGCTTTCGCGGGGGATGGTGGTGAGAGATTCTCCCGCGCGGAGCGCGGAATGGTCTTTTGCTGTAGAAGTGACGCCCGCAAAGGGCGCGCTCTAGTCAAAAATGGGACACGCCTTATTCATTGCGGAGCGCTTCGGCAGGTGGGACGGCGATGGCGTGGCGGGCGGGCAACAGGCAGGCGAGGAGTGCGCTGAGGGCGAGGAGAGCGGCGGCTGCGAACAGACTGCCTGCGGCAAAGGTGTTTTGCATCCAGTGGGCGAGGACACGACCGAGAAAGCTGTCACAGGCAAGGCCGATGACAATGCCGGCGGCCGCGCTGACCAGCGCGATGCGCGCGGCGACCCAGAGGACGTGCGCGCGTGGCGCGCCCAGTGCCAGGCGGACTCCGAACTCCGTAGTGCGCTGCGCCACGCTGTAAGCGACAACGCTGAAGATGCCCACCAGAGCGAGCACCAACGCCATGGCAGAGAAGACGCCAAATAATATGGAGAAGAGCCGCTGGCGGCTGTACTGCGGGTCGCCCTCGATGGCTTCGTTGAGGGTGAAGGTGCTGTTGAAGCCACTGGTGGAGATCTGCTGGTCGGGAGCGACGGATGCGATAGCGGCGCGGATGGAGTGCAGGTAGGTGAGCGGCTCGCCCTGGGTGCGGACGAAGAACTGCACGTAGGGCAGCACCACGGTGGTGTACGGAAGGTAGATGGCGGGGACGATCGGGCGATCGAGGCCGTCGTTGCGCGCATCGCCGACCACGCCGATGATGTCACGCCAGGCGGCGCTTTGCGCAGATGCGACCTGGTAGCGATTCTGAGGTTTGAGCCCGGGAATGCGTAGCTGCCGGCCCAGGGCATTGGACGAAGAGAGATAGCGCGTGGCGAAAGCCTGATTGACGACCGCGATGAAGTCTCCGCGGGTGTTTTCATCCGCATTCCAGATGCGGCCCTGAAGCAGAGGGATGCGGAGCGCGGCGAAATATTGCTGGCCGACCAGGATCACGCGGGCGTGGGGCTGCTCGCGATCGCGAGTTCCATCGATCTCGAAGGATTTCTCAGCGCCACTATAGGGCGGCGTGGCATCGCCGCCGGCAGCGACAGTGGAGACACCGGGAACGGATGCGATCTTCTCCCGGATCTGCTCGATGTAAGCGGTGCGCGCTTCGCGCGGCTGAATGTGGCCCCACTCGCCTGGGTCCTGGGTGTGAAGCTGGATGGCAACCTTCATGACATTTGCGGGGTCGTAGCCCAGCGATATCCGCATAAGCTCAAGAAAGCTGCGGATGGCGGTTCCCGCAGTGACCATGAGAAGGAGCGTGAGCGCGACCTGCGCGGTGATGAGAACGCTCCAGCGATGCGTTGCGGGAGCAGCGACAACTCCAATCTGCCTGCCGGAGAGCAAACGCGCGGAATCGCGGCGCGAGAGACGCAATGAGGGGACAAGACCGAAGAGGATTCCGCTGAGTAGCGTAAGCGCGACGGAGAACACGAGGATGGGAGCATTAATGCGGATGACGGATTCGGGTGGAAAGGAATCCGGAGAAAGCAACAGGGGAAGCTTTGCCAGCCAGTAAGACGCAGCCACGCCCAAAACGGCCCCCGTGCAGGAGATCACGACGGCTTCCACGAGCAACTGGCGGACGATGCGCCAGCGGCTGGCGCCGATCGCACTGCGGATGGCGAGCTCATGCTGGCGCGTGCGGCCGCGGGCCAGCAGAAGGATGGAGCAATTGGCGCATCCGATGATGAGCAGGAGCACAACGCCGGCGAGAAGAAGCGCCAGTGTGCGCCCAGTTTCCTGCTGGTAAGGCACGATGATAGGCTGCAGCGCGAGATGGTAGTGACCGGGAAAGCGCTCGGGATGCTCTTTCGCAAACTGGAACACGATGGGCTCGAGCGCAGCGTTGGCGGCGGCCAGCGTGACGTGGGGCCGGAGCTTGATCCACGGTAAGTAGGACACGAAGGGAACGTTGACAACAGGCATCACACTGATCGGCAGGTAGACATCGGCGACCTGGATGGCGTTATAGAATGCGAAGCTGCGCGGCATGACTCCAACGATGGTGTAGGCGGCGTGATTGATTTCCAGCGTTCGCCCGATGACGTGGGGATCGCCGCCGAAGTAGCGCTGCCAGAAGCGGTAGTTGAGAACAACCACGGAGTGGCCGCCGTTCTCTGCATCGGATGGCTCGATGTTGCGGCCGAGAAGCGGGCGCACACCAAAGAAACTCCCCGCGTTCTCTGTGAGGTAGATGCACCAGATGTCTTCCGGCAGCGCGCCGCCGGTGATCTCCATGTGTCCGGCGTTGAAGCCAAGCGCCGAATCAACCGGTGCTGCAAGGCGCAGGTCATCAAACTGCGCCTTGCTTAGGTCAAAATACATAAACGCGTCAGGATGTTGCTCCTCATAGCCGACGGGGTTCATGATGCGGTCGGCACCCGCATAGGGAAACGGGTGCAGCAGGACGGCGTAGATGAGCGAGAACATCGCCGTGGTGGCGCCGATGCCGAGCGCAAGTGAGAGCACGGCGACGGCGGCGACGCCAGGTTTGCGGCGCAGAGCGCGGAGGCCATAGCGAACGTCTCCGCCTAACTCATCAAAGAGGCGCAGGCCGATGGCGCTGCGATAAGTTTCGTTTTGGGCCGCGGGCCGGCCAAGGTCGATGCGGGCTTTGCGGCGGGCTTCTTCTTCGGAAAGGCCCCGGCGGATTAAATCTTCCTGGTAGGCGTCGAGGGTGGAACGAAACTCTTCTTCCACGTCGCCGTGGGTGCGTGGCGCGACGGAGCGCCAGAGCTTGCGAATTGCAGCCAGGAGACTCATATCTAGTCCGCCTTCTTGGCGAGAATGCCGGCGACAACAGCGGCCATGTCGGTCCATTTGGCAGTCTCGGCCTTGAGTTGACGTCTGCCGACAGCGGTGAGCGTGTAAAAGCGGGCGCGGCGATTGTTCTCCGACTCGCCCCACTCGCCCTTGAGCCAGCCCCGGCGCTCAAGACGATAGATGGCGATGTAGAAGGAACCCTGCAGGATTTCCAGCCGCTCGCCGGAGATCTGCTGGATACGCAGCAGAATTCCGTAGCCATGTAGCGGACCGAGCGAGACCGCCTTGAGGATGAGCATCTCGAGTGTGCCCTGCGGGAGTTCAACCGCTTTCGTCAAGGTCTCTCTCCTATCTGGGATAGGAGTGTACGCGCTCTCTCCTTTCCCGTCAAGGAGGCGGCTTGTGACGCTGTTACGCATGCCCGTACACACCCAAATTGCCGTTTCTATCCGTCAGATCAGCGTTCATCAACGCGATCGGCGGTAAAGGTATTGCCTTTGCTGTTGAAGTTGGTTGATGATGAGCGGATTTCACTAAGAGCAGTAGTTAGTATTTAGTACTTAGCAACCGGCGTTTGGCTAGCTTCGGGTTGCCAGGAAGTCCAAAAAGCAAAAGCGAATCAGCGCGAATGAATGGTATTGCCGTGCTTGTCTTCAGGTTGAACCAGCGTGATCACGTCCACTTTGTGCCTATTATGCCAGTAGCGCAGTCCCAGCGCGATCACCAACGCCAAGGGAACGCTGCAGAGGAGCGGAGGGCCACCTGGAACACCGACCGCGAACATCGCGGCCATACCGGCTGCGACGATTATTCCGATAACGAGATCACAGCCCTTCTGGCTGTGCTCGTTGATCGTTGGCATCCAGTCCATATTGTGTCTCTCTGACTCGATCGTAGGACCCGCGAATCAGCGCGAGCGAGTAGAAATGCTTTTATCAGTGGATTCGGCTGCTGATCGAAGCGTGATTATGTCCACTTTGTGCCGATTGTGCCAGTAACGGATTCCGAGCGCGACTAGAAAAGCCACAGGGAAGCTGTAGAGGAATGCGCGGATCCAGGGAACCCCAACGACGAACATTCCCGCCATGCCTCCCACCACGACCACGCCGATGGCGAGACTGGCAGCCTTGTCGTTATCGTTGATGACCGGCATCCAGGGCATGTTCTTTCTCTCCGATTCAATTCTAGGCCGCGAGAATCAAGCACAGCGCAAAGAAATTTGTACTTAGAATTTATTGCTGATTACTAATGTGTAATAAGAGTGCTATTGAGATGACGCAGCCGAGGGCGCATGCGCTCCGCGCTCACGAGTGAAACAAAAAGCCTTTCCGCTGAAGAGCGAAAAGGCTTTTGGGTTTTGGGTTTGCTAAATACTACCTACTAAATACTAAGTACTTTTCTCACGCCACCTTGTCCGTCTTCTCCTGTTCAGCCGCGTAGAACTGCTCGGCCTCTGTGGAGCCAGCCAAGGCAACGGTAGAAGACTGACCATTGGCAATCGTCTGCGCGATTTCATCAAAGTACCCTGTGCCAACAAACCTTTGATGACGCACCGCGCCGTATCCCGCAGTCTCCGCCAGTTCGAATTCCTTTTCCTGAAGACGCGCGTAGGCGCTCATGCCTTGGGTGAGGTAGTCATGCGCCAGTTCAAACATGGTGAGATTCAGTGCATGGAATCCTGCCAGCGTCACGAACTGGAATTTATAGCCCATCGCGCCAAGTTCGCGCTGGAAGTGGGCAATGGAGGCAGCATCGAGTTTGCGCGTCCAGCGGAATGACGGTGAGCAGTTGTAGGCCAGCAGCTTGCCTGGGAATTTGGCGTGAATGGCTTCGGCAAAGCGTCGCGCTTCATCGATGTCCGGCTCTGCGGTTTCGCACCACAGCATATCCACGTACGGAGCATAGATCAGGCCGCGGGAAATGGCTGCGTCGAGGCCGCCTTTGTAGCCGAGGAAACCATCATTGGTGCGCTCGCCGGTGAGGAACTCGACGTCGCGAATGTCACTGTCAGTGGTCAGCAGTTTGGCGCTATTGGCATCAGTGCGGGCGATCAGCAGCGTGGGAACGCCGAGGATATCGGCGGCCAGGCGGGCTGCACACAGCTTCTGCACAAATTCCTGCGCGGGAACCAGGACCTTGCCGCCCAAGTGTCCGCATTTCTTCGCTGATGCCAGTTGATCTTCAAAATGGACCCCGCCTGCGCCAGCCTCGATCATGGCCTTCATCAGTTCGAACGCATTGAGGCAGCCGCCAAAGCCTGCTTCTGCGTCGGCGACAATCGGGGCAAACCAGTACATCCCGTTTTTGCCTTCAGAGTGGTGGATTTGGTCGGCACGCAGGAAAGCGTTGTTGATGGCGCGCACCAGCGCAGGCACGCTGTTGCTGGGATAGAGGCTTTGGTCGGGATACATCTGTCCCGCGAGGTTCGCATCACCCGCCACCTGCCAGCCGCTCATATAAATGGCCTTTAATCCGGCCTGCACCTGCTGAACCGCCTGGTTGCCGGTCAGGGCGCCAAGCGTGGGCACAAAATCTTCTGTATGCAGCAGCTCCCACAACCGCTCCGCTCCCAGGCGGGCCAGGGAGTGCTCAATATGAATGGTGCCGCGCAGCCGCACCACGTCTTTTGCCGTATAGGTCCGCGTGATCCCCTTCCACCGCGGATCAGTCGCCCACATCTTCTCTAGTTGTTTTTCGTTCAGTTGTTGCACGATTCAAGCCTCCAAAAGTTGGTCAGTGCTCACAGCAAGTCACCGCGAAAACATTAGATGTGAGGTAGACTATCGGCATCAAACCAAGTAGTCCGATTCGGACGAGTTGGACACGACGACCAAAGACCTTCAACACTGAAGAACAGAGGCAACAGAGGAATTGAGAGAAGAAGCAGTGGCGACTCCAGCCCGCGTCAAGAAAAATTCGGAAATACCTGACTCGCTGCTGAGCCAGCTAAAGGAAAACGTGGCGTTGCGCCAGGTGAGCAAAGGAATCGCTTTACTGGACGCCCATGCGCATCTCTTTACATCGATTGACCCGCAGCAGAAAAATGCGGCCGCATTGGTGGGCTATCTCGCCCAGTGGGTGGACATTGGATATGGCGAGCCCGAGCTACTGGAGAAAATGCTGGTCCGTTTTTCAAAAACAGACCGCTCTCGCCTGCCGCTCATAGATTATCTGCACCTGCGGATGGCGGAAGGGCTTCTCGCGCTTCTGCGCGATGAGGCAGAGAAAGCGCTCCTTCATTTTGACATGGTGCTCTCGCTGCAGGAAGAAATTCAGGACCGCGAGTTGACTGCCATCGCGCACTTCTGGAACGCGCGCTGCCATCGTAAAAAAGGAGAGTACGACGAAGCTTCAAAACACGCGGCCGTGGGCCGGGAACTGGCCAGGGCTCTCGGTTTTGAAAAGATGGCGGCTGTGATGCGCGTGTTGGAGAGCTGGCTGTTGTTTCAGAAAGGACACGCGCGCGACGCCGCGCGAATTCTGGACCAGGCAGAGGAAGTCCTGAGACATACCGATGATGATATTACGCTCGGCAATATTTACTCTGCTCACGGACGAATGATTCGCCGGCGCGGCAACTACAACGAAGCATTGAAATTCTTCACCCAGGCAATCGAGCACTTTCAGAGACGCAGCTCGCAACACCGCAACCTGGCGCGCTCATTGGTGAATATCGCCTATGTGCAGCGCCTGATCGCGCTGGAGATCAGCCGCCAGATGGATGCGGAAAGCGCGCGCCGCCGCAAAACTCACGGCCCCAGTGCAGCCGGGGGTCGCGCTGAGCGAAACTGGGAACGCTACGAGCAGATCAGGACGGAGGCATTCAGGAACCTGGAAGAAGCCGAGAAGATCTACCGGCATCATAACCATCACCACGGCATCGGCAGTGTGTTTGAAAATCGCGGTTTGCTTTATCTGGACAGTGGCGAACTGGACACCGCGGGTGAGCAGGCAGAAGCCGCCTATGCTCTGGCAAAGCAGGAGAACGATTACATCCTGATTGCGCGCACGCGTCTGCTGCAATGCACGATTGCAAATGCCAAGCTGGAAGAGGGCATCGAAAGCGGTGCAGGCTCATGGGAGCACGCCCAGGCGGCCCGGGACTACGTGCGCGAAGCGGTTGAGGCGGCAAGGCACACGCAGAACCAGCGCCTGCTGGCGCGCACTTACATCGCCAAAGGTCTCACCGCCTGCAATCCAGTTTTGAACGACCTTGAGGAGGCGAAGCATTGTTGCGACGTTGCCAACTCATTCCTGCGCACAGTGGACTATGACGATCTGGGAGAACAACTTCAGTTGCTGCGGCAGAAGCTTGCCCGTCGCGGCACTATCGATCCGGTATTACGGGCCTGGACGCAGGGCGTGACCGGGGATAAGACATTTCAGCAGATGACGGAGCAGTTTGCTGAACTCGTGATTCCGCGTGTTTGGGAAAAAGAAGATAAAAAGGTGCAACGAGTAGCGCGGCGACTTTCCGTGTCGCCGAAAAAAGTGCGACGTATCCTGAAGAGGGTGGGCAAGCTGTCGAAAAACAATTAGCAGTTTGCGCAAAAACCAAAACGGGCGGCGATGTTCTTGATCACCGCCCGTTGTATGAGCTTAACGCCCTCCGGCGCCCTCCCCCAGGGCCTTCTTACCTGGTTAATCTCTGCTTTGCTGTAGTCTCAGCCCAAAATGCCCCTCATCGCCCTTGAGGTAACAGCCGATTCAGGTGCGACCGAAAACTCTTCTATGGATAGTGCAAAATCCGGGCAAAGCGTTTCAATGAAAAACACGGCTTGGCTTTTGTTGGCCTTCGGAAAGGTTGAGGGTCAGAAATTAAAACGGCGACGCTCTGCGCTGGCGTCGCCGTTCTTTGCTGCTGTCTGGTCGAAGAGTCGTTCTAAGGGCTCGTCACTTGCGTTTGAGGAGAAGACCCACAGCAAACATTGCCACCGCGGCCAACAGCCACTCGATTCGCCAAATCTGGACCGCCTGCCAATCCAGGACCGTATTGGCGGTATAGAGAAATCCTGTCACCGCTGCTGCTATGACGCAGGCGAACCCCAAAAAGAGTGCTATCAGCGAACCCGTAGTCTGTCCCATCGAATCACGCAATGACGCGAAATCAAACCACTCACGAATTCCCGTGGTGGCAGGGGAGGCCAGATCGGCGTTGCGATCAGCCCCGCAAACATGGCAAAACCGCGACCCCATCAAAAAGTCTGTACCGCAGTTCTCGCATACTTGTTCAGCAGCGCTCGTGGGGGATTCCTGCCGTGGGGGAACCGCTGGTTTCCAGAATTCCTGCCTTTCGTCGTAGTTGCGTGCTAACTGTGCCATGGATCAAACCCTCGATGTTTGCCTATCAACAGGCACATCGAGTGCCAAAGGCGATTTCCCGTAAACTATTGAGAAAACAATACTTGCCTTACTCCTCCCGGTCTCGCCTGAGGCGGTATGGCAAGAATTACGTTGTAAAACCTATCAACTTAGCGCCTGGGCATGCGAATGATCTTAGGGTTCTCTTCGCTTTTGATCCAGAATCCCAGCAGCACGAGATCAGCGTCACAGAACGTCAAATCGGCGGGACGAGGGGTTCCGTCGTTAAATATGTGCTGATCCAGAAGAAGGTGCAACCGTAGCACCGAGATCTTCAGGTATTCGGCAGCTTCGGCTTCGGAGTAGCACTCTTTCAGTGACTTCAGCGACTTTGTCATAAGATTCAGAGTCCATTCTGGGGAGAACACTTTTTTACCTCTTCTACTCTGATTGGAAAATCAGGTAACTTCCTCATAGCGGTCAGGATGACACCTTACCAGTGCAATCCTGGGCTGCGCTCGCATGGAACGCCTTTCAGCCTTTGTTTTCGTTAACTTAGGGGTAAACCTCGGGCCTTATTTTAGGGAGGAAGGCGACCGTCTCTTTTAATCCCAGGAAAGCCGATTTTAAGCGTCCACCGGATGGGGCGGAGTAATCACGAACGCCTGAATCTTGCCGGAAGACCAGGAATGCCGACCCTGAAAAACCAACTAGTTAGCCCAATCTATTGGAAATCATAAGGTTTTAGACAGACTCTTGGGAGACGATGGCCACCGAAGGGAATCGAAGCGCAGGCAGGGGTTTACAAATAGTAAACAAATCGTGCTCGAATTGTTAACTGGCAGCACATCAGGAACAGCCAGGCACTCAGAGAGGCCTCAGCGAAGGGCCTTAATCGGTACCTGACATTGGTGAACAGAGGTTGTAGGGTTTTGACGCTTGCCAAAAAATGCCGCCAAAGGCATCAATTTCCTTTTTTTTGAAACTCACGCCTGGCGGTTTGCGTAACACCAGGCAGGAATAGAATTGAAACAGGGTGCCACGGGGTAAAGACAAAGGGGACCCGTAGCGACCACTGATTAACCTGGTGTGGCTGCGAATACCTAAATTGCTGAGGTTTTCCATGTACTGCAACTATTGCGGAAAAGTGATTCAAGACGATGCCAACCTGTGCGCCTACTGCGGAACGCGCGTGGCTGGTATGGTGGCGCGGCAGCGCCTGGTGCGTCCGCGTGCTGGAAGAAAAATCGCCGGTGTGTGCGCCGGGCTGGCGGAATACTTCGACCTGGATGTTTCTTTGATCCGGATCGCCTGGGCAGTGTGCATACTCTGTGGTGTTGGAGTCCTTGCCTACATTGTTGCCTGGATTGTGATTCCGGAAGAGCCTCTGTATCTGCCCGCCCAGGTCACGGAGAGCAAGCCGTCGAATCCATAAACGGCGTGTCCCGCCAAAGTTGGGCGCTGGTGGCTGATTAGTTTCGTCTAAAATGACCCACTACGGGTCATGAAGTACTCGAGCGATGGCACAGAACTTTTCTATGAGGTGAAGGGCAGCGGTTTTCCCGTTGTTCTTCTGCACCCTTTTCCCCTGAATCATCACTTTTGGGAGGAGTGCCTCCCATTCCTGGAACAGCGCTACAGGCTGGTTCTTCCTGACCTGCGCGGCCATGGCGACTCGCCAGCGGGCGAGGGACCGGCAACCATGCCGCGCCACGCTCAAGACCTGCTGCGGCTCTGTAATGAGCTGGACATTGGCAAAGCTGTTTTTGCCGGTGTTTCCATTGGCGGCTATGTGTTGTTCGAGTTCTGGCGGCAGGCCCGAGAGCGGATGGCTGCGCTGGTTCTCTCCAATACGCGAGCGTCCGCCGAAACCACGGAAGGGCGTATAAACCGTGAAAAATCCATTCAGACCGTTCAGGAGCGTGGTCCGGCGCCCTTCATCGACGAACTGCTGCCCAAACTCCTGGGAGCGACCACCTTCAAAACCCGACCCGATCGCGTAGCCGGCGCGCGAGAAATGATGTCGCAGATGACCATTGCAGGAATTGTGTCCAATTTGCGCGGCATGGCCATCCGACCGGATTCCATTCCCACGCTGAAGACGATTGAGGCGCCGGCTTTGATCGTCGCCGGAGAAGAGGACACGGCGACGCCGCTTGCTGATTCCGAGGTGATGAAGCAGCAAATCAATGGCAGCCGTCTGGAGGTAGTGCCCAGAGCAGGGCATTATGCCGCTTTCGAACAACCTGAGCGTTTTGGGAAGCTGCTGCGCTCGTTCTTGGATGGATTGAAGCTAAGCTAAACACCAGAGAACAATGATTTCTCAGGATCAGCACTGAATGTGCGATAGACTTACAATCTATCAGGGAGCCAACCGTGCTCAGGGGCGCGCGATTTCTTTTGCTGGCGTTTTTTATCCCAACCACCTCCTTCTGCCAGGATGCCGTCCAACCTGAGCAGGTTTTCAAAGTTGACGTCAATCTGGTCGTGGTCGACGCCCAGGTTCTAAATAAAAAAACCCACCAGCCAGTACCTGCCCTTCAGACCACGGACTTTCTGCTCTTCGAAAGCGGCGTGAGGCAGCAGATAGCGTCGGTGAGCCAGGACAGACTTCCACTCTCAGTAGTATTTCTGTTCGATCTGACTGACAGCGTCCGGCCTGTACTCGAATCTCTGGGAAATGGAGCTCTTCAGGCGCTGGAGCATCTCAAGCCCGAAGATGAGGCCGCTGTCATGGTCTATTCAGCTTCGACGAAACTGCTTCAGGACTTCACTCGGGACCGGCAACTCATTGTGAAAGCAATTCGCAAGGCCGCTCACATGGAGAGCGATGAGGCTGCGTTCTTCAACGAAGGAATTTTTCAGGCGGCGGCGCAAGCCGGCAAAGCCGGCAATCAGGGACGTCGCGTGATCATCTGGCTGACCGACAATGTTCCCAACATTCCTTCTGAGGAGATTCGCCGGCAGTACGGAAGGAGTATGCCCGAAGGAAGTTTGCACACCGAAACAGAGGCGTTTGCCAGGCTGTTCAAGACCGGCACCGCGGTTTTCACGCTTCTGCAGCGGAGCGCGATCTCGGAATCGGAGTGGATGAGGAAATTCCATGATCCTATGGAGATGCTCTATCGTCTTCAGTTTCCTCCGGGCGACGTCTATAAGTACACGCAGCAGACGGGCGGACAGGTGCTGGAATCCTACAGCAGCAAAAAGATCAGCGCGAAAATGGCCGAGCTGATTGATCAGATCAGGACGCGGTACGCGCTTGGCTACCGGCCCGTGGCCGACAGCCAAATCGGAAAATTCCGCGAGATCAAATTGGAAATCGCTCCAGAAGTGCAGAAGCGAGAAGGCAAGGTCATTATTGAGACACGCAAAGGTTATTACAGGTAGAAAGTTCCTTTGAAGTAACGTCTTCTAGTAGGAGCTGGGAATTTATGATTGTGATTTTTGATTGTTGATTGAAAAGCAAAACCCATTTGTGCTCTTGACTCAATCTTCAATCAAAAATCAAAAATCAACAATCAAAGATATTCTTACTTTGCTCCGCCATTTGCACTGGCGAAGGCGCGTGCCTGGTCAAGCATTTTCTGGGCCTGGACGCTGTTAGGTCCTTTGGGTTCTTTCTCTAAATACTGCTGCAATTCTGTCATCGCGTCAGAATAGTTATTCAACGCGAGCATGGCGTGGGCCCTGACCAGGTGGATGGGGAGATAATCTTTAGGCACCAGCGCCTGTGCTCTGTCTAACTGTTGCAGGGCCTTCTGATACTGCGCTTTTCCGACCAGCGCCTTGGCCATCTCAAAATATGCCTGCCAGGAGTTCGGCGACAGGGCTTCGCCTCGTTCCAGGGAGCGAATGGCATCGTCGTACTTTGACTGTGTATTGAGGGCTGATCCCATGACCAGGTACGCCATTGCGCAGTTCTGGTCATAATTGATCGCCTGTTGCAAGTCGGCGATTGCTGCCTGGTCATTTTTTTCGTCCAGTTTCAGGATTGCTCCCAATGTGATGGCGTCAGCATACTTCGGGTGAATCTCCAGTGCCCTGGCCAGATGTTTTTGCGCCTCATCATTTTTTCCTTTACCGAGGGCTTCCTGTGCTTTTTTGAACGCATCGCGGGCTTTGGCCGGAACCTTGTATTGGGCCACAGAAATGGCGCTGCCAGAATTGCCATCGGCAGGAGTGCTGCTGACCGGCAGGCGCAAGCTCACCGTCGATGGCATTCTCTGCACTTCGACTCGCTCCTGAATCTGTTCCAACCCTGAGGTGGCAACTATCTGATAGCTGCCTGAATGCACCGCCGGGAATTCAAAGCTGCCGGAGGAGTTGGTGTAGACGGAACTCACGGTAGAGCCGCTGCTGTCGCGCAGCTCGACGTGAACATCTTTAACCGGTCTATTATCCATGGTGGTGACGTTTCCGCTTACCGAATTGAACATGTCCTGTGCTGATGGCTGCATGCCCGGACGTGCCGGCATGGAGAGGCTGTTTCTCTGGGCTGCTGAAACGATGCTGAAACTGATTAAAACGAGGGCTACAACGGCTGCGCGCTGAAACATGACTTCTGACCTGTATGATGGACTCGACGAAGAGCACGTTCCTGGTCAGGTGGCAAGGGGCCTAGCCTGGGTCTCTCAATTCGGCACGCTGCTTGCGCGCGTGCTGACAATAGGATGTTTTCAGGAAAATTGAGTTGTATTACTTGAGGACAATGTCAAGAGAAAAATTTCTATCAGAGCGGGCAACTAAGGAGCATAAATCTGAGTGCGTGGAACGCCAGAAGTGATCATTCGGCCTGCAAAAAACGTTCTGGGAGCGATCCGCCTCCCCGGCGACAAATCCATTTCCCATCGTTATGCCATGCTGGCTGCCATTGCCCAGGGAACAACGCGGCTGAAAAACTTTTCTACCGGCGCCGACTGCGCCAGCACCCTGAATTGCCTGCGCCAACTCGGCTGCGATGTTCGCCGCAGCACAGAAGGAATACTGGAACTGGATGGAGGTGGGCCACTTAGACAGCCTTCTGACAGCCTGGACTGCGGCAACTCCGGTTCCACCATGCGCATGCTTTCCGGCATTCTGGCCGGGCAGGATTTTGAGTGTCATTTGCATGGCGATGAATCGCTCTCGCGGCGTCCTATGGCGCGAATCATCCGGCCGCTGCGCGAGATGGGCGCCGATATCAGCGCGGCAGAACACGATCGCCCGCCGCTGCGAATCCGCGGCGGGCGGCTGCACGCCATCGATTACAAAATGCCGGTGGCCAGCGCACAGGTCAAGTCGGCAGTGCTCTTTGCAGGATTGTTTGCGGGAGGAGAGACCTCAGTCGAGGAGCCGCTCCGGACTCGCGATCACACCGAGCAGGCCTTGAAGGCCTTCGGCGTGGAGCTTTCCCGCAGCCGCAATCGCCTGACTATTTCCGGAGGCCAGAAATTACGCGCCATTGAGGCGTTTGTTCCCGGTGATATCTCCTCGGGTGCGTTTTTCCTGTGTGCGGCTGCTCTGTTTCCCGAATCGAACCTGGTAATCGAAGACCTGCTGCTGAATCCTACACGGGCCGCTTTGCTGGACGTCCTGCGAGCGATGGGAGCGCGAATCTCCATAATCAACCTGGAAGAGCAGCACGGAGAACTCGTGGGCACGATCAAACTGCAGTCCGGACCGCTGACCGGAGCGACCATCGCTGGAGGACAATCCGTCGAACTGATCGACGAACTGCCGGTGCTTGCCGCTATTGCTCCATACACCCGCGACGGCATCGAGATTCATGACGCGCGTGAGCTGCGGGTAAAGGAATCGGACCGAATCGCGCTGGTGGCGCGGAACCTGCGTGCCATGGGCGCGGAATGCGAAGAGCGCGAGGATGGATTGCGCGTGCCCGGAAGCCAGAAGCTGCACGGAGCAGAAATCGATTCCGGCGGCGACCATCGCATTGCCATGGCCTTTGCCGTCGCCGCACTGCGCGCTGAAGGCGAGACGCGTATCGCAAGCGCCGATGCCGCGAAAATTTCCTTCCCGCAATTTTTTCTAATGCTGGATAGCGTTACCGAGCGATAACCGCGAAAGACACGAAGGAAATCTATTTCATTTTTTCGTTGATCAGTGTGCTCTGCCGTAAGATTTCTCTTCTTGGCCGAGAAGGATCTCGCATTGCTGAATGCTGATTGCTGAATGCTGAGTGCTAATTGCTAGCAGATTAGCTGTTCACGCGATAGCCTGAGTCCATCCAAATTTCCCAGTACCGTAACCGCAATCTTGTCTGTCTGAAAGAGCTGATTGGACATTTCAGAGAGTTCTTCCGCCGTGACTGACTCAATTTGTTCAATCGTCTCATCCAGTGAGAAGAAACGCTCAAAATACATTTCCTGTCGCGCCAGATTCGACATTCTGGCAATGCTGGATTCCAGGCTGAGCATCAAGCTGCCTTTGAGCTGGTCCTTGGCTCGCCGCAGTTCTTCCTCCGCCAGCGGCCCGGACTTGAGCTCGCGAAATTCCGCCAGCACCTGCTCCACTACGCTCGGCGTGGCTTCCAGCGACGTTCCGGCATATACAGCCATGCAGCCGGTGTCGCGGTACGGATTCAGATCGCTGTAGATCGAATACGCCAGGCCTTGTTCCTCGCGGATTTTCTGGAACAGGCGTGAGCTCATGCCGCCCCCGAGAACTGTGTTCAGGATGTAAGAGACAAAGCGCTTCTGGTGCGAAATGGGATGCGATGGCACACCAATACAGAGCTGCACCTGCTCCAGGGCCTTTTTGTTTCGAGTGATGATGCGCGGAGTCACCGCAGGCGCCGGCTGATGAAAACCATTGGGTACCGCCTCGAGTTCGGCGAAACGCTGCTGAATGAGCTCGGCGAATTTCGCGTGGTGCAGGTTCCCGGCGGCCGAAATGATGATGTTATTCGGTGCGAACCGCTGCCGGTAAAACTCGAAGAGATTTTCCTGTTTGAACGAGCGTACGGTTTCCTTCGTCCCAAGAATGGGTTTGCCCAGGGGATGATCTTTCCAGAAATTCTGGGTAAAGAGTTCATGCACCAGGTAATCGGGATTGTCCTCGTCCATCTTGATCTCTTCCAGGATCACGCCTTTTTCGCGCACGATGTCCTTGGGATCGAAGACGGGATGCAGCACGATGTCGCTGAGAATATCGATGGCGATGGGCAAATGCTCGTCCAGCACTTTGATGTTGAAGCAGATGGTTTCTTTGCCGGTAAAGGCATCCATGTTGCCGCCGATAGAGTCCACTTCACGGGCGATCCGCTGCGCCGAACGCGAGGTTGTGCCTTTAAAAACCATGTGCTCGGTGAAATGCGAGATGCCATTGAATTCCGGGGCCTCGTCGCGAGAACCACTCTTGATCCAGATGCCGATGGAGATCGAGCGAATGTGCGGCATCTCCTCACTCAGCACGATCAATCCGTTGGGCAAAATCCTGCGATAGATGTTGCGAGGTTCGTTCGGTTTAGCGCTGCCTGCTGTCATGTGTATTGGATTTGCCTTTGCTGACTGCTAACTACTAATTATTAACCGCTGATTTTGTGCCAACTACTGATTCTCACACACTCCCGGTGTGCATCCGGACAAAATATCTGCTGATTTATCAATGACTTGGAAGTCCCGGCAGGTGGGATCATGCTTCCCGGAACGCAAGTGTAAAATCTAAACAGAAGCTTTGATGCATGGAAGGCCAGCAACAATCCGGACTTTTAGGCCTTGATTTTCAAGAGCTTACAGCGCTTGTCCAAAAGTATGGGCAGCCTGAGTACCGGGCCCGCCAGCTTTTCCAGGCTATCTATCCTCAGCGTTTGTCCAGCCTGGAAGCCATTTCCACTTTGCCAAAGCAGTTCCGGTCAACCCTGAGGGACGAAGGCTTGGATATTCGGCAACCCACTGTGCAAAAAAGCTTTGAATCGGTGGACGGGACCATCCGCTACTTGATCGAGATGGCCGACGGCGAAACAGTTGAGACGGTATGGATGCCGGAAGGGGATGGCGGCGAAGCTGGCGACGGCACCGAAGCAGGGGATTCTGAGTGGAACCGCGCCACGATCTGCGTTTCCAGCCAGGTTGGCTGTGCTGTTAATTGTCAGTTTTGCCTGACGGCCCTGCTGGGAGTGAAACGCAATCTGCTGCCCGGAGAAATTGTGGGTCAGGTCACGGCAGTGCTCAATGATCGCGGTGTTGATCTCGAACGGCAGCGCGTGAACATCGTTTTCATGGGAATGGGAGAGCCATTCCTGAATTATGCCAATTTCATGAAGTCGGTGCGCCTGCTGGTGGAGGGCGTAGGTTTTCCGGAATCGCGGATGACGGTTTCAACTTCGGGTATTGTTCCGCGGATTGGCGATTTTGGCGAAGAGCCGATCCGGCCCAAGCTGGCTATCTCCCTGAATGCTCCCAACGACGAGTTGCGAACGCGCATCATGCCCCTGAATAAGAAATGGAATTTGGAATTGCTGATGCAGGCAGCACGGGAATTTCCACTGCGCAACCGCGAACGCATTACGTTTGAGTACGTGCTGTTGAACGGAGTGAATGACGATCTTTCACATGCGCGCGAAGTAGTGGAACTGCTGCGCGGCATCCGCTGCAAAGTGAATCTGATCGCGCTGAATCCCGGTCCGGGAATTGATTTCTCCACTCCAGAAGAACACAAAGTGCAGGCATTTCAAAATGTGCTCGTGCAGGCAGGAATTCCAGCCTTCATCCGCCGCCCCCGCGGACGGGATATTTATGCTGCGTGTGGGCAGTTGAAAAGAACCAGCATGTAACTCCATTTCTGTCATTGTCACCCGGTCAGGGGAAAGCTAGACTGATAGCCCGGCGAACAACAATGGACGGCATACCTTCGAAAGGGCCAGTGGCTTCGCTGGAATCGAATGCGCCAGCGCAAGCGTCCGACCAACCCCAATCCTCGCGTTGGGACTACGACGTATTTATCAGCTACCGGCGCATTGACGGTCAACCATTCGCCAACTGGTTGCGCTGGATCTTGCAGACCTACAAGCTACCCAAGGCGCTCGCCCAGGAACGCCAGGGGCCTTTACGGGTTTACATTGATACAACTTTTGAACGCGCAAACGATGATTTTTGGAAACAGAATATTGAGCCTGCGCTGCAACGTTCTCGCTTTCTGATCGTCGTCGTAACCCCGGCTTCGTTGCTAGCCAGATCAGATGGCCAGCCCAATTGGGTAGAGCGCGAAATCACATTTTTTACCGGTTTGCCACAGGGGAAAAATGTACTCGTCGCTTTGGTATCCGGTGACATGGATGGTCCGTTGCCGGGACGACTTAAGGAGCTGTTCCCTCTGATTGACATTGTGGATCTGACGGCTTTCCGGCCAGGCCCACTTGCCTTTTTGCGGCGACAGCGCTTGCTGGATCGTGTGCTCACCCTTCTTGCCGCCGTCTATGATATTCCGGACACACAGATGCCGGTCCTGCGCGCGGAGCAGGAGCGACGGAAGCGCCAATTCGCATGGCGCGTTGCGACGGCGTCGGTTGTCCTCCTGCTCACCGTGTCAGGTCTGGCCGTTGTGGCCCTGGTGCAGCGCAATAAAGCCCAACTCGAACGCAATATTGCGCTTTCCCGCCAGCTCGCCGCGCAGTCGAACGTCATCCGGGATGAAACTCCGCTTCTTTTGGAACTCAGCACCCTGCTCGCCATCGAGTCCATGCACCGGGTTCCCTTGCTCGACAACGATCAAGCATTGCGGCAGTCTTTGTCCTTGCTTCTCAAGCCTATGGCTAATGTGAACGGCGCGGACAATGTTTATGCCGTGGCCTTCAGTAAGGACGGCCGTTATCTTGTCGCCGGAAGCGGAGACGGTCTGGCGCGAGTGGTGGAGGTGCCAAGCGGAAAAGAGGTGTCGCGAATCAATACTGGAGGTCGTGTGGACGTAGTTGCCTTCAGTCCGGATGGACGATTGGTGGCAGTGGGAGCCGACTACAAAGCGCTGGTATTTGAAACCTTGAGCGGTAAACAGATTTCAGAACTTACTCATGGATCCAGTCTTGAAACTGTCACATTCAGCCCGGACGGACGCAATGTGGCAACTGCCAGCCGGGATATGACCGCGCGTGTCTTTGAGGCTTCAACTGGCAACCAGATCGCTCAGTTTCAGCATGGCGATGCCGTCTGGGCGGCGCGGTTCAGCCCGGACGGGCGTTACCTGGCGACGGCGAGTGGAGATGGAAGCGCCCGAGTATTTGAAGTGGAAACCCAGAAGCTGATCTCGCAACTGGATCATGGGGCCTCAGTTAATACCGTGGTATTCAGCCCCGACGGAGCCGCTGTCGCTACAGCCAGCGACGACTACACGGCGCGGGTGTTTGAAACATCTACCGGGAAAGAGCTCGCCCGCTTGTATCACACAACTAGTGTCTTCGCGGTCGCCTTCAGCCCGGACGGCCTGTATCTGGCCACCTCAAGCCAGGACGCTACTGCACGTATCTTCGAAATTAAGAACGCAAGGGAAGTTTCCCGGCTGGTTCACAGTGGAGTGATCAAAAGAATTGACATGGGCCTGATCACGCGCATCATGTTTAGCCCGGATGGACGCTCCGTCGTTACCGCGGGACAGGACGGGACGGCGCGTGTATTTGACGCGGGTAGCGGCCTGGAAATAGGCAGAGTCCCGCACGGAGACAGGGTTACGGATGTGGCCCTCAGCCCCGACGGACGTTACCTCGCTACAGCAAGTTTCGACCACACGATCCGCTTGCGCGAGGTCGCACGCTACAATGAGCTGTCGCGCTTCTCTACACCGCTGGCGGATAAACTGGTTTTCAGCCCGGACGGACGCTATCTGGCGGCAACCAATCGTATAGCGAACTCTGTACCCGTCTTCAACGCTACGACCGGAAAACAAGTGTTAAAACTGGAATACCGTGCTGTCGGCGCCGCGTTCAGCCCGGATGGAACCCACGTTGCCCTTGCCGGAGGAGACAAGG
The DNA here is from genome assembly GCA_036518395.1 of Candidatus Angelobacter sp. Lineage (GTDB taxonomy): Bacteria > Acidobacteriota > Terriglobia > Terriglobales > Acidobacteriaceae > Angelobacter. Next base: position 32,939 of record DATDNH010000208.1, read on the forward strand.
TTGCGCGCATTTTTGAGACCGCCACCGGAACTCCCGGCCTGGAATTGATGCATGAGGGCGAGCTCTATGCGGTGGCGTGGAGTCCGGATGGGCGTGTGTTGGCCACCAGCAGCGTCTTTATCGAAAACAATCACAGTTTCACCGCCTTGCGCCTGTTTGATGCGCAGAGTGGACGCCAACAATGGCGATTGAATTACGACGGATTGTTGACTGGGCTCGCAGTCAGTCCTGGCGGGCATTATCTGGCTGGCGGGTTTGGTGCGAGCTCCGACACGCGCCTATTGGATACCCAAAGTGGAAAGCAAATCCGTCTGGACCACGAAGGTGGCCTGCTCGCGATTTCTTTCAGCAGGAATGGCCAATTCGTGGCCCTGGGATCCGGGGATGGCGTGGCCCGAATTTATGAAATCGCCAGCGGCCGGAAGCTTGCGGAACTCACCCATGAAGACTGGGTCAATGATGTGGCCTTTAGTCCTGATAGTCGCTACCTCGCGACGGCAAGTAGAGATCGCACGGCGCGCGTCTATGAGGCCGTAACTGGGCAAGAGGTGTCTCGCATTCATCAGCAATATCCCATTCTGGCGGTAGACTTTACGCCTGACGGGAAGGCTCTGTTGACGGCCGCTATGGGGCCTCGAGAAACGGACTATGAAGTGACTATTCATCGTGATTTGTTGCAGCCGGAAGAGCTGATTGGCGCCGCTTGTCAACGGCTGACGCGCAACTTTACGCAGAAAGAATGGAGCTACTACGTCGGAGGCGAACCCTACCGTAAGATTTGCCCAGGGCTGCCTTAGCTCCTGGCTTCTAGTTGCTGGCTCAAACCTTTCAAACAAGCTCTTGGCGTTGGCCGTTGGCTAATAGCAAAAGCAAAATCAACGGCAAAAACAAAATCAGCCGCGAATCGACGCGAATATATGCAAACGCAAACAGAAAGCCCGCCAATGAGGCGGGCTTTGTTTTGGAGCCAATAGCTAAAAGCCAAGAGCCAAAAGCTGACTTCTAATTACTATTCTTTCCCACCGCTGCCGAGGCAGAACGCTGGGCGAGAATTCGCTTGGCGTTATCTGCCAGCTCTTTGGCCTTGGGCAACAGGTTGAGCGCGGAGAGAACCTGCGGATCGGTCTCTGCCCGGACACGCAAGCCTTCCTGCTGTCCAAACTGAGCGATGAACAATTCGGTCTTGATCTGGGCCTTGATCCAGTCCATGCCCTCATTCAGCTCAGCCTCAGTGTAAGGAATTTTCTGCGCGTCGAGGAACTTGTGGAATTCCTGCATGACCTGATCGCTGACCTGGAAGTTTTTGTCCACAGTGCGGCCGTTCAGGTAATGCGCGGCAAAATTGAAGAAGGCATACTTCTGCAGAAGCGTATCTTCGAACCGCGTGGTCTTCAGCGCAGGAATCTTTACGTCAGGAGTGATGCCGCCGCCGCCATACACGGTTCGTCCGCTGTCAGTGAGCCTGACTTCCTTGTTGGCGTTGTGTTCTTCCTGCTCGCGATTGTAGTAGTAATCGTAGAGAGAAACGCCGGTGTAATCGCGCTGGATGAGACGTCCGCTTGGGGTGTAGTACTTGGCGGTCGTCAACGCGAGGCCGGTATTCTCTGACAAAGGATATACGGTCTGGACCAGACCTTTGCCAAAAGTAGTTTCCCCGGCTACCAGTCCGCGATCATGGTCCTGGATGGCGCCGGAAACAATTTCCGCCGCCGAGGCTGTGCCACGATTGACCAGCACGACCAGCGGATACTCTTTACCGCCGTTGCCATGGGTCGAGCGATAGACCTTTTCCGCCGAGCTGCGGCCATGGTGAGAAACGATGACCTGGCCCTTCTTCAGAAACTTGTCTGCTACGCCGACGCCTTCATTCAGCAGTCCACCGGGATTGCCACGCAGGTCGAAAATCAGGCCCTTCATGTCGCCGAACTGCTCGAGCGCTTCTTCCATCTCGCGCTCCGTTGTTTCATTGAAAGCGCTCAGGTGTATGTAGCCGATGCCTGGCTTGATCTCAAATTTCAGGTCTACGCTGTAGCGGGGAATCTCATCGCGCACCACGGTGAATTCAAGGGGCTTTTCCGCGGCTTCGCGCAAAATGCTGATGTGGACCGTAGTGCCCTTGGCGCCCTTAAGCATGTCTGCTACATCGCCGGCCGTCATGTTGTCTGTGGGCTTTCCGTCTACAGCGATAATGACGTCGCCGGGGCGAATGCCTGCTTTGTATGCAGGAGTTCCGACAAACGGAGCCAGCACGATGACTTTGTTGTTGCGCGGCGCGATCGTCATGCCCACGCCGTAATATTTGCCGCGCTGCTCTTCGCGCAAGGCCGAGTACGACTTGGGATCAAAGAAATTGGAGTGCGGATCGAGCACGTGCAACATGCCCGGAATTGCGCCGTTGTAAATGGCTTTGTCGGCGTTCACCGGCTCCGCATAGTTCTGCTCCACCAGGTCGTAGACCTCAGAGAACTGGCGCAGATTGTCACGGACGTCGGCATCGGCTGCCGGGGCCTGGTTTCTCTGGCTGAAGCCTACGCCCAGAAAACCACATACAAGAATGACAAGGAGGACGATAAACAGCGAACGACGCGAACTACGAGACATTGAGCTTCCTTCCGCAACCAGCGGTAATTTATTCAAAAGTATAACACCCCACCCAGCGCATCCGGAGTGCCAGAAACCGACCTTAACGTAAGATGCTTGAACCCCCGCCACCGGTGCGAAAGTTTCGGCAATACTTAGCATAAAGTGACGTTTCGAACGGAAAAAAGAGAGCAGGCCAGGAAGAAAAGCTCATGTATCATTGTTGATGTACACGTGCTATGAACTTCAGCTTTTCAGAGATCCTGTTTTTGGTGCTTCTGGGCCTGGTTTTGTTCGGGCCCAAGCGCTTGCCGGAGATCGCCCGGACGATGGGCAAATTCGTTGCCGAGTTCAAACGCGCCAGCAATGAATTCCAGAGCCAGATCCACGATGAAATCAGGAAGTTGGAGCTGGAAGAGCACACCAAAGCCATTCAGGCTGAGACCCAAGCCATTCGTGATGAGACCAGCAACATCCTGCCGCCCGCGGAAGATCCTGACTCCATTTCCGCCGCCCTGAACCGCCTGAGCGACCGAATCAAGAACATCCCACGGGATTTCGATGCCTAAATTACGATGCCTAATACTGTTGTAGAGCCAGAACTGGAACAGGAAAAACGCGAATTAGGCTCGATGAGCCTGCTGCAGCATATTGAGGAGCTGCGGAAGCGGCTCATTTATTCCCTTGCCGCGGTGGGTGTGTGCTTTGGCGTGGGCTGGTATTACGCGGACCGCATCTTCGCCAGGATGTCCGAGCCGATTAAGACCGCGCTGGCGAATCATCACTATGACACCAAACTGGTCGTCACCAGCCCCACAGACGCATTCAATCTTTATCTGAAGATCGGTCTGATTGCGGGAATTTTCATCGCTTCCCCGATGCTTCTGTACCAGGTCTGGATGTTCATCTCACCGGGCTTGTATCGGCGTGAAAAACGCTTCGTCTTTCCATTCCTGTTTGTTTCGGTCGGGCTCTTTCTCGGCGGAGGAGCCTTCGGCTTCAAGATCGTTTATCCGGTGGCCCTGGATTTTCTGATTGGATACAGTAAAGACTTCCAGCCGATGATGCTGGCCCATTCGTATACGGACCTCTTTCTAACCATCATCCTCGGGCTGGCGTTAATCTTCGAACTGCCCATTGTGATCGGCTTCGCTGCCATGATGGGAGTGGTGAGCGCAAGATTCCTGTTCAAGCACATTCGCGGCGCCGTATTTCTCTGCTTTGTTGTTGCAGCCGTGCTCACGCCCACGACTGACATCATGAATATGACGATTTATGCCGCCCCGATGATTTTTCTGTATCTAGGCAGCATTGCAATTGCCTGGTTCGTCCATCCTGATCAGCGCCGCAAGCGGAAAGAGAAGAGGGAGAAAGGCAGCACTTAGTACTTAGATTTTGGCCCCTAGTCTTACACCATTGCTGCAGACCCCGGAGAGAACTTTGCAGAAAGCCGGCAAGGAGAGACTGTGCACCGAATTTCGGAAGTAAGAATCGGGAATCGAAAATCTCAGATTCTGTTCTTGCTGTTGCTTCTAGCGGTGATGCTGGGGTGTGATTCCAAAAAGTCCGGTTCAGCTTCAGCCGATGCATCATCCCAAGCCGGACAAACGAACTCGCAAGGGGCCCAGCCGGCAGGGAACGCCGAACCGCAGGGGCCGGAATTGCGTGTCGATTCCCAGCGCGCCATGCAATATGTGAAAGAGATTGTTGCCTTTGGACCGCGCTGGCCGGGAAGCCCAGGGCAGCAAAAAGTTGCCGCCTATCTTCGTAACAAGCTGAAAGCTGATCATCTGGAAGAGGACGCCTTCGTTGCCGATACTCCTGCCGGCAAGTTGCCGATGAGGAACTTTATCGCCAAATTCGAGGGCAGGAAAGACGGCATCATTGTACTGGGTTCACACATCGACACTCTGTATCCACCAGCCGGAAACAATTTTGTCGGAGCCAACGATGGCGGCTCCAGCACCGGGCTGCTTTTGGCGATTGCCGACCAGCTTCGCGGCAAGAAGCTGGAGGGATATAGCGTCTGGCTGGCCTTCTTCGATGGTGAAGAGGCCATTCAGAACTGGACGGATACTGACAGCGATTATGGCAGCCGGCATCTGGCAGCAAAATGGCAGCAGGACGGCACGATCAGGAAGATCAAGGCGTTTTTGCTGGCAGACATGATCGGGGATGCCGATCTGGGCATTATTCGCGACCAGAATTCAACCGCCTGGCTGGAAGACCTGGTGCTGCGGGCGGCACAGCGCCTGGGATATCAATCGCACTTCTTTGCCACCGAAGGGCCCATTGATGATGATCATCGCCCGTTCCGCGAGCTGAGTGTTCCTGTGGCTGACCTTATAGATCTCAGTTATGGCTACAACAATTCTTACTGGCACACGCCGGAAGACACGATTGACAAACTGAGTCCAAAGAGTCTGGAAATCACTGGGAACGTGATACTCGAGACTATACGGCTCGTGAACGGAATGAAGCAGTAGGCACAAACTGACGCAAACCTGTCTTCGCCTCTGTGACCTCTTGGATGGGTTTGGGGTTTGATTTTGATGTTGCCGTCAATTTTCTCGGTTTTC
>DATDNH010000209.1:0-7864 GCA_036518395.1 Candidatus Angelobacter sp.
GCCCGTAGCTGGACTTGTAGTCCAGACTCACAGGCTTATGCGCAGGCGAACCGCCCTTTACCAGGCGAAGATTGGTGGCTTTCGCTTTTCCGTTGGAGACCAGTTGACGGCCGTCAGATTTGACGGTGCCGTCAAAGTCCACCACTCCGCCCAGCCCGGGATCGAAAAGGCCGCTGGCCGCCAGGTCCGCATGCTGCAGCGTAAGTTTGGCATCAACAGGAGTTTTGGCTTCGTCCTGCTGATTCAACGGGCCGGCTTGTCCCTGGACTTCCAGCGAACCACCGCCCGGCGTCACGGCGGTGAGAGTAAAAGGAATGACGGAAGTGGTTGAAATGTTGCGCGCGTCCAGATTTACCTTTTCGTATGCGTGCTCTTTGCCGACGGACCGCCCCGCCATCTGGGCCACGCGGATTTTCCCATTTTGAATCTGAAGCTTGTCTACGGAAACATCTGTGCTTGACGCTGAAGACGTTTCCGGCTTGCTCTTCGCATTCTGGGCCGTGTTACCCAGGCTCGAGTAATTCCATTTGCCGGAGGCATTCTTGATCAGCAGGATGTCCGGATTCTTCAGTGTCAGCGAACTCACCTTAAGCTGATGCGAAAAGATCAACGGCATCCACTGCAGCCCGATTTGAAGCGAAGAAGCCTTGAGAAACGCGTCTTTATTGAAGGCGGGATCATCGCTGATGGAGATATTGTCCGCCTCAGCGCCACCGCTGAAAAATGACGCGCTGATCTTCCCAATCTGCACCTGCCGCCCCAGCGCTTCTGACAGTTTCTTTTCCACATCCGGTCGGAAGCTGTCCACATTGATAAACAGCGGCACCAGCAGGATGGCAACAATAATGACACCAACAACAATACCGGCAATAACCAGAAAGCGTTTCATGACAGTGAAATGCTAGCAGTAAATGACAGCGGAAGAAAGAATGACAAAACTAATTTTTTGCTGCCCAACGACCTGAACGATTTAACATGCTTGCGCACTCCTCAGAGGTCTCGCTATGAAAGCCGCCACGGTTTTGCTTACATCCTTGCTCCTGCTCGCGGGTTTAATGATGGGCCAGGAGAGCCAGCCATCACCACCGCCGTCGCCTGCTCCTGTACCCATAGCACCCTGGGTTTTGCATTCCAAGTTGAAACAGGCGGATGTGCCCGAATACCCCAAGGAAGCACGCGAAAATCAAATTGTGGGTGACATAACCATTGATGTGGTGGTCGATGAGAAAGGCAATGTGGCAGGCGCCCAGTGGGTCAACGACGGCACGAGCACGATTCTCGGCGATGCGGCGCTTGAAGCTGTCGGGAAGTGGAAATATGAGCCCACCCTCGTGTATGGGAAACCGATTATGGTTACCTCCTGGGTAGTGATCCGATTTCAACTTGCCAAGGAACCAAATGTTGAAATCCTCACGAGGACCGAAGGTTCCACTCCTGCGAGAAACGCGGTGCACAAAGGACCATTTAGGGTACGTATTTCTTCGGGTGTGGCGCAAGGCCTTTTGGTCCACAAAGTCGAGCCTGACTATCCCTTTGAAGCCAAGGTTCACCATATTCACGGAGACGTCGTCGTGCAATGCCTCATAGATAAGGCAGGGAATCTAGTCGTGCTCAATGTCCTGTCAGGTCATCCGATCCTTGCAGAGGAGACTGTAAGGACAATCAGAAAGTGGAAGTACAAGCCTTACACCATTAATGGAGAACCTGTGGAAGCCGAGACTACCATCACAGTAAGGTTCCACATGTATTGATCGAGGGTGCCAAGGCCGGCCACAGCTTACTGGCCGTACGTTCTTTTCAAGTATTCGGCCAAATCCACTTCAAACTGCGCGTAACCGGAATGGACAGTATTCCGCAGGGCGCTTTCAATGGGCTCGCCTTCGCCCAGCCGTTGCAGGATTCTCGCCAGATCGCTTATTCCATAGTTCGACTGAATAAATTCAGTGGCGGCCAGGGATTCGGCGTACGCCACCGCAGCCTCTGCTGCTCCGTACGATTGAAATGAATGCTCAAGCTGGTTCAGCGGAATCTGATTGCCGGAGGCGTACAACGCTGCCAGGCGCTTGCCTACCGCCGAGATGGACTTGGGCTCTTCCAGTTGCGCCAACCCTTCATCCAGCCACGCCGGAGCACGGTCATGAGTGATTTGGGCAACAAATGAATGCGTCAGTTCATGCCGAAGCACCCGCTCCAGTGCCGGGGTCATCGCAGTCAGTCCTGAAACGGGAACTCGGATCTTGCCATCGTTAAGCGCAGACGTCCAGGCTGGCGCCTGCGTTACGTCAAAAAACGCCTGCTCGGTGTAAAGAGAAACCGGGACGCTGCCGCGCGGCGCAGAGCCAAGATCATTTTGCAACGCGCCGTACTGCGCCTCCAGCACTCTGATGATTTCCTTTCGCAGCGGGTCCGGCGCTTGTGCGCCCTCGTAGCGCAACACGAAGTGGCTGGTCTCCTGCTCGCGGAAGTCTGACTCTGCCGCACTCTCGCGCTCCGCCTTCTTGAGGAGCTGTTGCACAGTTTCATCCGGATGCAGCTCCAGGGATTTCTTCCATGCGGCAATCGCGTCGCGATTGCGATTGTTCTGGTAATAAGCATAGCCGAGCACCAGAAATGCATCCGCAGATTGCGGCTCGGCACGCGTTGCCCGCTCGGCATAAGAAATGGCTTCAGCATTGCGTCCCAGTCGCAACAGCACGCCGGCGTAGTGTTCCAGAAGCACGGCTGAGTCCGGCTGGTATGTTAGACCGGCCTGAAGATAACGGCTTGCACCGGCAAGATGGTCCTGCTTTTCCTCGAAGACAGCAGCAATGAAATTCGCCGCGGCTGATTTGTCCGCAATCCCTTCATCTTCCACTGCTTTGAGCGCCGCCGTGTCAATGTGGCCGCCATGAATCACTCTCGCGCTTAACTCCGGCTCCGCTTCCACCTGCAAATGCACCGGAGGCAGCTCTGGCGCAGGCACGAGGTGCTTTTCCACCGGCCCAGCATCTATTCTTTCTACCAGGGACTCGGGGATGGAGAAAGCATTGTCGCCGATGGTGTACTCTATCCGTCCGTCGCTTTCCTGCACAGAATCGGCAACAATGCTCTTGCCGTTCTTGAGGCGGATCACGTCACCGGCGGCGGCGACGCAAAATAATGCCAGGCAGGCGAATGTGAATTTGGAGCGCAATCGCAAAAATTGTAGCAACGATCTCTATCGCTGGCTGATTACCAGCGTACTTGTTCTTTCTGTGTGTCTTCCCGGCATGTGCCACGGGCAAACTCCCGTCACCGGAGATCCTCTGGAGCTTTATCGCCAGCTTCTTAAGCCGGTCTTTAACGTGGCAGACGTTCACCACATCCGCCAGGTGGCGATCGATCGCGAAGACCTTCATGTCGTGCTGACGGATGGCGTAATTGGGCTCACGCAAGCGACGGACGGCCACGTTTTGGGCGCGTTCTTTGAAGGCGAAGGGGAAATCCTGCTGATCCCCCCTGATCGCGCGGAGCGCAGTTCACTGGTGCTGTTCACCCACTCCGCCGTGCTGGATACCAGGTTCGAAACGGCTTACCTGCGGTTTTTTGACGACAAACTGGTTGAACAACTGCGTGCTGGGTTCCGCCCGCAGGAAAACCCCGGCGAGTACCTGCAAAAATGGAATGAGGTTGCCGCATCACTGGCGCGAATGGATAGCCTTCAGCTCCTCCAGGCCATGACCAACGCTGCCGATTCCTCCTCGCGCTATCTCCATCTGAGACTGGCCGGGACGGCCGAGGGAATTTTTGACGTCTTCTTCAATGCCAATGTTCGTGAGCAGATCAGCGTGTCACAGCCGGAAATTGCGAGTGGCGCTTCTTTCTACGATGTTTGGGCCTCATTCCCTATGCGCTCCGCCAGAGAGCCTGGTCAGGCTGCCTCTACCCAGTACGTCGGCTTTCAAGCTTCCTACTTCCGTATTCACTCCAAAGTTACCCCACCGAGTGACATCGATGGAGAGACGGAGATTACGCTCAGCGCCCGGAGGCCCGGCCAGAGAACCATTGTTCTGCTGTTGTCGCGCCATTTAAAGGTGAGTGAGGTCCGCCTCGACGGCAATCCTGTGCCGTTCATTCAGAATGAAGCCATGCTTGGCAGTGAACTGGCGCGCCAGGGCAATGACATGGTTGCGATTGTCTTGCCCGCGCCATTGCAGAAAGATCAACCGGTAAAACTCAGCCTTAAGTATTCCGGGCCGGTAATGTTCGATGCCGGAGGCGATTTGCTCTATATAGGAGCGCGCGGAACGTGGTATCCCAGCCCTGGGCCCTCATTCGCAAATTTCGAGCTCACATTCGAATATCCATCAGATTGGACCCTGGTAGGTACCGGCAAACGGGTTTCTTCTTCCACGCAAAACGGCATCACCACCACGCGGTTTGTCTCGGACAAACCAATCGCGCATGCCGGATTTAACCTCGGCAAGTTTGAAACAGCCGCCGTGAATCAGGGGAATCTGCTCATTGAGGCGTACGCGGCGAGAACAGTGGAGCAATCATTGGCCCAGGCCGAAGCTAAAGCGCAGCTTCATCCTGACCCGGCCAGAGATGTAGCTAATATTGCTCATCGAACTGCCGCAACTGTGGAATTTCTTTCCAATCAATTAGGGCCGTTTCCTTATTCCAATTTGCGGATCAGCCAGTTGCCGGCGCTGCTGAGCCAGTCATGGCCTGGCCTGATTTATCTTTCCAGCATCGCTTTTCTCACTGCACAGGACCGCACCGCCCTGGGTGTTCGCGATCCGTTTACAGAACTGTTGATGAGTGAATTGATGCTGGCGCACGAGACGGCGCACCAGTGGTGGGGCGATGCCGTGGAATGGGAATCCTATCGCGATGAGTGGATCATTGAAGCAATGGCCAATTATTGTGGCGCCGTCATGCTGGAGCGCGAGAATCCAGCCAAAATGAAGGTAGTGCTGGACCACTACCGCAGCCAACTGCTGCGCCAGACTGCCAATGGCATCGTCGCGGATGCGGGTCCGGTCACGCTCGGCCCGCGGCTTACTTCTTCCAGGTTTCCGGATGCGTATGAAATCGTGCTGTACGGCCGTGGCACCTGGCTTTGCCACATGCTGCGTACCATGCTGCGCCAGGCCAGCGGAGGAACCGACGATTCTCTTTTCTTCAGAGCTCTAAAGAGCGCGCTGGCAAAATCGCCAAATGGCAAAATCTCAACTCGCGACCTGCAGCAGGCATTTGAAGAGGTGCTGCCGCCATCACTTTTTTATGATGGCGAAAAGTCACTGGATTGGTTTTTCGATAGCTGGGTGAATGGAACATCGATTCCTCAATTTTCTCTGGAGAACCTCCAACTCGCTCCTGCTCAGAACAAGGTAAAAGTGAAAGGAGTGATCCGCCAGGAATACGCCGCCAAAGACACGGTCACCGCTGTGCCGCTCTACTCTGTCGACAAAGAGGGGCATTCGCGCTTCCTGGCGTTTGTTTTCGCCGACGATCCAAAAACGGAATTCGAGCTGACCGCTCCCGCCGGAACCACCGCGATCCGTCTCGATCCCGAGAACACGCTCTTGAAAAGATAATTAGCTACAAATGATTGTGGAGCGCAGCCGCCGGGGTCCCCGACACGCGGGGCTTTTTCGTGGCGGGGTGAAAGTGCCCTCGGCTGCGTCTAGGCACTAAAAATCCGGCAATCCCGCCAGCTTCGCCGTTTCAACCCACAGCTGTCTGGCTTTCGCGTCATCCTGCGCCTCCACGCTGGGAGTCGCAATAGAGCATTTGTGAAAGTATTGCCCGGTCACGCCAGCCACATCGGGTGAGGACGCCAGATACACCAGCGTTTCTGCGCCCTGTTCTGGAGAAAGCGCAAAATGCTTGGCTATGCGAACGACAACGGAAAACCATCCGCCGCTCTGATCGCCAAAGCGCGTGGCTACGAAACCAGGGTGCAGGCAATTAGCGGTCACTCCCGTTCCGGCGAACCGCCGCGCAAGCTCGCGGGTAAAGAGAATGTTGCACAGCTTGGAGCGTCCGTAAATCTTGAAACCCCGATAGCCCCTGGCCGACTGCAAGTCATCGAAATCGAGTTTGGCCCGCTCATGGGCATCTGAAGCTGTATTCACCACGCGAGCTGGCGCTGAAGCCAGCAGCCGCGCTTTCAAGCCGTGCGTCAGTACGAAATACGAAACGTGGTTCAGAGCAAACGTGCGTTCCAAACCATCTTCAGTGAGCTGGCGCGAGCCGAACATCGCCCCAGCGTTGTTGATGAGAACATCGATGCGCGGCTCTGCGGCGGCAATCTCTGATGCCACACGTTTCATCTCGCTCAGCCGGGAAAGATCGGCATAGTAAATGGAGTGTGCCGCTTTTGGCGCAACGTCACGAAGCCGCTTCATTGCCGCTTCGCCGCGTTCACGATTGCGCGCAATCTGCACAATACGCGCGCCCATGGACGCGAGCTTTTCGGCCGCCACCTGGCCAATCCCGGAGGTAGCGCCGGTAATGACAACGATTCTGTCTTTCATCTGCATGCCCAGCGGAAACTGGCTGAATTGTAAACTAGAGACCAGGGCCTCCTGCCTGTGCTCCCGCCTTTCTGAACACAATCCACGGCACGCCGGGATTTCACCTGCGGGCCCCCGCTCGGCGGACGCCTCGGCTCACGCCCGCAGAACGGCTCAATGTAGAATTTCAGCTCAGGAAAGAATTATGAAGATGAGAGTTCGCAAAGCTGTTTTCCCCGCCGCGGGCCTGGGAACGCGTTTTCTGCCCGCCACCAAGGCACAGCCCAAAGAAATGCTGCCGCTGGTAGACAAGCCCATCATTCAGTATGGCGTGGAAGAAGCCCTCGCTGCAGGATGCGACCAGATCATCATGATCACGGGGCGCGGGAAGACTGCCATCGAGGACCACTTCGACGTCAGCTATGAACTCGAAAAGATGCTGGAAGAACGAGGCAAGACCGATCTGCTCGCCATCGTGCGCCAGATCTCAGACATGATTCACGTGGCCTACGTCCGCCAGAAAGAAGCGTTGGGCCTGGGACACGCAGTCTTGATGGCGCGCGAGCTGGTGGGCAAGGAGCCGTTCGCCGTGCTGCTGGCAGATGACGTAATCGATGCGCCTCGGCCCTGCCTGCGCCAGATGATGGATATCTTCGAGGAGGCGCAGTGTTCGGTCATCGCCACTCAGGAAGTCAATGGCCCTGCCATCTCTTCCTATGGAGTACTGGACGGCAACAGGGTGGAAGGAAAATTTAATGGCCGGGTCCATGACGTTAAAAACCTGGTCGAAAAGCCCCGCCCCGAAGATGCTCCATCGAACCTGGCCATTATCGGGCGTTACATCCTCACGCCCTCGATTTTTGACACCCTGGAGCGCACCCCTCTGGGGACTGGCGGCGAATTGCAGCTGACGGATGGATTGCGCGGCCTGCTCAAAGCAGGTGAAAAAATTTACGGCTATACCTTTGAAGGCAAACGCCACGATACCGGAGATAAACTCGGCTTTCTGAAAGCCACGGTCGAATTTGCACTCAAGAGATCCGACCTGGGGAAAGAATTTGGCGAATATCTAAGATCCTTAGAAAAGATCAAAACCTTCAACACAGAGGAACGGAGTAAGCAGAGGAGTTGAGAAAAAGAATTTAACCCATGTACCCACTCTGCCCTCCAGGATCCTAATCAATTTCAAAAACGGAAAAAAACAAAGCAATTGGAGGAAAGAGTACGAGGTGCTCAGCGGACAAGGCTTTCCCTGATCTTTAATTCCTCTGATGCCTCTGTTCCTCTGTGTTGAAGGTCTTATTGCGGCTCTTCGAAATCCTCATCCTGAAAAATGTACGGCGCGGTGCGAACCAGGCGGAAGCGCACCAGGTTTCCGCAGG